>CAZKOE010000037.1:0-17062 GCA_964554305.1 uncultured Gammaproteobacteria bacterium | reverse complement strand
AGGAACAACGGGGCGCTCAACGCGATAAACGCTACTATCAGCGAAAGCAGCACGCCGTACGCCCCGACGACTCCGCCGGTACCGAGCGCAAAAGCGGTTTGCCCCGAAGCAATGCCGAAGTGCGCAAGTGCCTCCGCGCCGACTCGTGAGAGAATCCAGCCGACGATCGCCGCGGCAACCCCCAGCGGTAAGGTTTCGGTCAAGGTCAGGCGCAGCAGTCCGATCCGACTTGCGCCGAGCGCAAGCCGCAAGCCCAGTTCGTGCCGCCTGCGAAGCGTCCGCACCAGCGCCAGGTTGCCGAGATTGGCAGCGGCAAGGATCAATAACAGAACCGCCCCGAGTTGCAGGAGCAGTAAGCGCCCGCCGGTCGCACCGCCCAGCCATTGCCGCAACGGAATCATCCCGACATACGGTTTGAACCCGGCAAGTGCCGTCGGGTATTCCTTCGAGACACGCTGGGCGATGCGTTCGAGTTGCGCGTTCAGCACCGTACGCAGAGCCGATCGCGACACTCCGGGCGCCCGGCGCACGATCATGTTCCAGTTGAACTGAGTAAAGCCTGCCAGACTCAATTCCTTCGGCGTCAACACTACGGACCGCCATAGCCGAATCGAGCGATTGGGAAAGACAAAGCCCCGCGGCATGACGCCGACAACCGTGTATTGTCTGCCATCCAATTTCAGCGGCTGGCCGATCACGTCGGACTTGCCACCCAATGCACCCTGCCAGAAGCGGTAGCTCACCACGACTTCGCGTGGCCCATCAGGGCGATTGCTTGCGGAATCAATCCAATGTCCCAGCAACGGTTGCACGCCCAGCGTCTTGAACAACCCAGCCGTAACGTTCAGCGTACCGATGCTCCTCGGCTGTCCGCTCAAGATGACAGTCGCCGTGCCGTCAAAGTCTACAGCACCGCCTGCTGAGATCCCCCCTTGGTACAGGCCGCTCGCGGCAATACTGGGCGACTTCGCGATGGCTTTGGAAAACGCCGCTGAAGTGAGGCCCTCCGGCAACGAGAAGGCATGGCTCCCCAAGTACACATTGCCGAGTTGCCCCGCATGAGGATACGGCAACGGCTTTAGAAGATAAGCATTCAGCGCTGTGAAGATCGCGCCATTCGCGCCGATCCCGAGCGCGAGCGTCAACACAAACGCCGTGACAAAACCCCACTCTCGTCCGAGCCGGCGCAACGTCTGCCCGAACTCGCCGATCACCGTTTCAATCGCATTAAGCATCTTTCATCTCCTGAAATTCCCGATAAAACAAGCAACAAACAAGCTTGGATCCTTGCCCCCATCTGACATGGCTCCGGGCACTTGCAAAAGACTTATAGCAGGCTTATAATTAAACTTATGAACGAAATTGAATGGCGGCTCAAGGCGGCCAGGCAATTGCGGAAGCTGGAAAAGCCTGCGCAGGTCCAGGTTCGCGACGCAGTCGAAACATTGCGTCAATTTCCAGACTGCCGGAACGTGACGGCACTGAGCAATCACAAATACGGGTATCGGTTGCGCACTGGACGCTACCGGATACTTTTCGAGTTCGACGGCGCCATTCATGTGGTCACCATCGAGGAAGTGAGGAAACGCGATGAACGCACGTATTGAATACCAGACCATCCTTGAGAACGGCCGGCCGCGGTTTGCAGTTGTACCAATCAAGGATTTTCGCAGGCTTTTGCAGCAAAGCGGACAAGCCGAAGCGACCGTTCCCCATACAGTGGTATCGGCCGTCGTCGAGGGCACAACGCCCGCGCGTGCCTGGCGCGAGCACCTGGATCTGTCGCAACGGGTGGTTGCCGAACGCATGGGTATCACGCAACCTGCGTACGCACAAATGGAAGCGTCCGACGCCAAGCTCCGCAAGACGACACGCGAACGAATTGCCACCGCGCTCGGCATCCTTCCCGAACAGTTGGATTTTTGAACGATGGGCGTCATGATTATCCGCAGAGAAGAACTTGCCGAAACCGACTTCTCCTCGCTCACAAAACAAGGAGCAAAAACCCTGCCCGTGCCGCATCCGGGAAGTCACCTTGCCGAGATCCTTGCGGAACTTGGCATCACGGAATATCGGTTGGCCAAGGCGATTCACGTTCCGCCGCGGCGGATCAACGAAATCGTGCAGGGCAAGCGCGCCGTGACCGCCGACACGGCGATCCGGCTTGGTCGGGCGCTCGACGTGTCGCCCGACTTCTGGATGAATCTTCAGGCGCGTTACGCTCGCGACCAGATCGAACGTACGCGCGGCAAGCAAATCGCCCGTGAAGTCGAACGGCTCGAAGTCGCCTGACCTGTTCATTGCGTGCAAAAGGTAATGTAGGCCGAGATAAGCGAAGCGTTCCCGGCAACGGAGCGCCGGCGTCTCGCCGGCTTCTCTATGGTGGAATCGCCGGCAACGGCCTGCGGTCTTATGCCGGCCTGCGAAGATCATTGGCATCGTGGCGCTCATTGGGGACGGAGCAGCGAGGTGAGGTCGGCACGGCGGGCGCGCAGTGCCGGGATCGCGGTCGCGCCGAGCGCGGCGAGCGCCATCACGGCCGCGGCGATCACGTAGGCGAACACGCTGGCGCCGCCGGTATCGGCGATCAATCCCGCGAGCGCGCGAGCCAAGAGGAAGCCGGCGACAATGCCGAGTAGAATGCCGAAGGCCGCGATGACCGCACCCTGCATCAAGGCGAGCAAGCCGACGCGTCCCGGCGTCGCGCCGAGCGCCTGGCGCACCGCAAATTCGCCGAGGCGCAAACGAATCAGATAAGCCACGGTGCCGTAGGTGCCGACGCCGGCAAGCACCAACGCGAGCAGGCTGAACAGGCCGAACAATACCGGCAACGCCTGGTTCCCGTGGTACGCCGCCCGCTGCAAACTCTTCATGGACTGGACGAAGCCGAAAGCCTGATTCGGCGCCAGCTTGTGCAAAAGCCCCTCGAGTTCGCGCCTGACCACATGCGCCGGGAGCGGACTGCGCACGGCAATATCCATGCTTGGCCCGGCATAGAACTCCGGATCGGCGGGGGCCACCGTGTAAGGCATCCACATCGTACCGGAAACCTGCACGCCGGGCCAGGCCCGCCAGAGCAACGGCTTGATCACGCCCACAACCCGATAGGTTTTGTTTACCTTGATCTCGCGCCCAACGACATCACCCGTCCCGAACAAGCGCCGGGCGAGGTCGGTCGTAACGACGGCCACCGGCAACTTTGCGTGAACGTCGTGGGCATCAATCAAACGTCCATGAACCAGCTTCACGCCAAGCGCGCCCAGCGCATGGCCGTCTACGAACTCGATGATGGGATGGCCATTACGGGTTTTTACTCCACCGACGCCCACCACGCCACCGTACCCGTCCCAACCGCCGCCAAAGGGCAGATCACTCGCTATCCCCGCGTGCTCGAGGCCGGGCAAAGTCCGCATCTTGTTGCCGAATTCCCGATAGAAATTGAGCTGCTTCTTCTGGTTTCCGAAATGCGGGCCATGCAGTCCCATGTCGGCAATGATCAAGTGCTCCGTCGTCATGCCCGTCGGATGAGACGAAAGCCGCTGGAACGCCACGCCGAGAAGGCCCGCGTTGACTATTAACGCAACCCCCAATGCAATCTGGACAATCGTCAAGCCGCGCTGGGCGAAGCGCGCACGCCGCCCGATGCCGCCACGCCCGCCTTCACTCAGTCTCGAGAGCAAGTGTTTGTGCGAGGAGAAAGCGGCAGGTAAAGCCGCGACGGCACCCACCACCAAGCCAAGCGCAAGACTGAAGAGGACGACCCAGATGTCGGGGACAATCGAAAATGCCGTATCGCTCGTGCCGATGCCGTAACGCGCAATCAGGGTCGTTCCCCACCAGGCAAGCCCCACCGCGAGCGCCCCGCCGATCAGCCCCAAGGGCAGAGTCTGCTTGAGCGCCGAGCGCCACAGATCGAAGCGGCTTGCTCCGAGCGTGATGCGAAGCGCCGCCTCGTGACGCCGCGCAAGCGTACGCACGGTGACGAGATTCGCAAGAATGGCCGTCGTCAAAAGCAGCAGCAGGCCCGCCCCGAGTTCGATCAGGAGCAGGCGCGTGCCGGCCGAGCCCATCAGCGACGTTCGCAATGATTGCACAATGATGTGATAGTGATGCGCGTGCGCATTGCGCTGCGTGTTCGCCGATACCTTGTCGAGCTGTCGGTACGCCAACACATTCAGTTCCTGTCGGGCCTCCTGCAGGCTCACGCCCGGTTTCAGCCGTGCAACAAACACGCCGTTGGTGGTACTGAGTGCGTTGCCGGGCGCAAATGACTTGGGATTGATACGGCTTGCCGTCCAGAACTTGACGCGCCGCGAGCCAAAGTAAAAGCCTTTCGGCATGACGCCTACCACGGTATGCGGGTGGTTATTGATCGAAACCGTTGTGCCGACGATGTCCGGATTGCCGTGCATCGCATGTTGCCAGAAGTCATAGCTCAACATGACCTGTTGTGGTCCGCCGGGACGGTAGGCCTTGGGATCAAAGCCATGGCCGAGCATTGGCGACACGTCCAGGGTTTTGAACCAAGGTCCCGAGACGGCACCCAAGCGCACCTTGTGCGCCAATCCTTGCCCGATTCTCAAGATGCCACCTGCATCGTCAATCAGGCTGCCCGAGACGATACTCTTGGCATTATGGCGGAAATAATGATAGATCGCGTGCGAAATGCTCCCCGTGCTGTTTTCGCCTTCGGTACCCTGCCCAATCGCAATCAGTCGCCCGGCATCGGGATACGGCAGCGGCGCGAGAAAGTAACCACGCAACGCGCTGAACAACGCCGCGTTCGCCCCCACGCCAAGCGCCAGTGTGATAATGAAGATCACCGCAAACGCCGGCTCCCGCCGCACCCGTCCCACAAAATTACGCATCCATCGCATGTTTCCATCTCCTTTCAAAACGGTTTGTGTAGACCGGTATAAGCCACGCAGCGGCGTTCCCGGCATTTCCGCCGGGAACGCTGCGCTTATCCCGGCCTACGCAGCCTGCCCCTCCCCTTTGCTCGCGAAGCGAGGAAGGGGGAGCCGGAGGGGGATTCATCATTGAGTGCCTCCGCCGCCGGGAAGATCGCGGACGGGCACACGTGCGGCACGGCGCGCCGGCCCCCAGGCGGCGGCGAACACGACCGCCACTATGAGTACCGTGTTCACAACCTTCTGTCTCCAACTCAATAATTAGGGTGGTATGATTATGTCGTCGCGTAATCCTCATAGAGACGCCAGTCATGAAGCCTTCTGATGCTCTGCAAACACACCGGCGCGCCATCCGTTTGGTGGTCGCGTCGCACCGTGCCCGAAACGCACGGGTATTCGGTTCAACCGCCCATGGCGAAGACGCGGATACCAGCGATCTCGATATTCTGATTGATCCGACACCACAAACGACCTTGCTCGACATCGGCGCAATCCGCCACGAACTGGGCGAGCTGCTCGGTATTCCCGTGGACGTGTTGACCCCGAAGGCGCTGCCCGATTCGAGTCGCGAAAGGATATTGCGCACGGCGGTGCCGGTATGACCGGCAAGGCCCAACGCATTCCCGATTATCTCAGGCATATTCTTCAGGCCATCGAAAACATTGAGCGTTACACCGATGATATGGATGAACCGGCGTTCCTGAATAACCAACTGGTGCAAGATGCCGTGATTCGCAATTTTGAGATCATAGGCGAGGCCAGTCGCAATATTGAGCTTGCCGATCCGGATTTCGCCACAGCACATCCGGAAATCCCTTTGGCTTTTGCCTACGAAATGAGGAATGCGTTGGCACATGGCTACTTCAAGGTGGACTTGGAGATTGTGTGGAAGACCATCGAAGTAGACTTGCCCGAGCTTGCCATGACTGTGCGAAGGATAATTTCGTAGGCCGGCATAAGACCAAAGGTCGTTGCCGGCATTTGTGACGCCGGGAAAACTCCGCTTATCCCGGCCTACGCGACTCATGGGGCACCTCCTGTGGGGGCGAGCGCCAGCTCGCGATCTCTGAAACCGATTGAATCGCAATCGCGAGCAAGCTCGCTCCCACCCAACTCCCAGCATTGCAACAAAGCGCTGGTGCTCATTGTGTTCCGCCACCGCCGAGAAGGTTGCGGATGGGTACACGCGCGGCACGGCGCGCCGGGCCCCAGGCGGCGGCGAACACGACCGCCGCGATGAGCACCGCGCCCACGACATAAAGCCACGGATCGAGCACCGGTGTCCGGTAAAGCGCGCTTGCGATCACGCGGCCGAGGAGATACGCACCTGCAAGACCGATCGGCAAGCCGATGACGAGCAACCACATCGCTTCCTTGAAACCAAGCCGCAAAAGCGCCAGCGGCCCAGCGCCGAGCGCGGCACGGATGCCGTATTCGCCGAGCCGCGCGCGGGCAATGAAGGACGTAATCGCAAACACGCCCAACGCCGCAAGCAAGAGCGCCAGCGCCGCAAACGCGCCGACCATGCCGGCTCCCGCGGCTCGAAATACCGCCGCGCCCTGCACGAGTTGCGCATAAGGCGTCATCTTGAAAACCACGCTTGCCGGCAGGGTGGCTTTGATCGTGCGCCTGAGTTCTTTCATTGTTGGAGTCGTCGGGCCGTCCGACCACACGATCACACGAAAATTATTCCAAAACAGGCCATATGGAATATAGGCGGTGCCGTGTTCGTATTGATCCCGCGTAGGTGCCCAAAGGATATTCCTGGTCACACCGACAATTCGGCGTTTGCCGCCGATGGAAAGACTTTTACCGACAGCGTTTTGAGCACTTCCGAAAAACTGTTTGGCGAGAAACTCGTTGATAACGATCACCTTCGACTGGTTGGCGACGTCATTAGACGAAAATCCATGGCCGGCCAAAAGGGGAATATTCAGCGTGGAAAAGAAATTAGCACTGACTTGCGGAATCTTCGAATGAATGGTGCGGGTTTGGCCGGCTACATTGCCCATATCAAACCCTCCCGAGAACGGTGGCATGTCGGTGACCGCCGCATGCCGCACTCCGGGGATTTTGAGCAACGCCGGTTCGAGATTGGACCACGCCGAAACGCCATTATTTACGTTGTTCCGCAACACGATCTCCGCTACGATCCTGTGCCCAGGCGAAAAGCCCAGAGGTTGCGAAAGTACATTCCACAAGCTGATACCCAGCAGTCCCCCGGAAATAACCAGGGCGCATGAAAGCGCGATTTGCACGATGCCCAGACCGCGCTGCAATCGCCGTGCGCCATGCCCGCCCGCAATAGCGGTTCCGTGACCTATTGTTCCAAGCAGACGTCGTCCGGTGGCGAGCAAGGCGGGGCCGAAAACAACGATCAGGATCGCTACAAGTGTCAGCACCCATACAAATAGGATGACGGCAGGTCCAAGCACGACATGGAAGGGGGAATAAATGGTTGGCAAGCCGAAGGCATGCAAAGCCCGAATAGCCAACCAGGCGAGGAGCGTCGCTGTTCCGCCGATCAACAGCGCAATCGGAAGATGTTCGAGCAGAATCAGCCGTACAAGCCCTCCGCGGCTGGAACCCAACACACGGCGCAGTGCAAATTCATGCTGTCGGGCGCGCTGACGCACAAGCCCGAGATTGATGGTGTTGGCGAGCGCCAATAGTAGAAGCAACACGGCCGCCGCCTGCATCAGCCACGGCAGCCGCCCGACATCGGAGTAATCGTTAAGCGCGATAGCGTGCGGCGAACGGGCGTCGAGAGTGTAGCCCTTCTTGGTTGCCCAAGCGCGATACTTCGGGGAGCCCTTAGCCAATATTCGCTGAAGCTGATTTTTCAGTTCCAGATTGAGCTCATGTTGCGATACGCCGGGCTTGCGGCGCACCATCATCCAGTAGTTAATGTTGTCATTCTGCGCACGCTTGGGCGTCATTACAAAAGGCAACCATGCATCCCTGCCGCCATGCTGGATAAAAAAGTCCTCGGGCATGACGCCGACGATGCGGTACGTTGTCCCCCCGAGCTTGAAAGACTGATCGAGAACATTGCGGCTGCCGCCATAAGCGCTTTGCCACAGACGCCACGAAATCACCGCTTCGGCTGGGCCGCCGGGGCGCCCGGCGCTCGCGGCAGGCAGACGGCCGATGACCGGTTGAACGCCAAGCGTACGAAACAGGGACGGCGTAACCTCTTGGGCCCCAAGCGGGCGCACTTGACCGGCAATTGTTGCCAGGCCACCCCCACCGTTAGTGGAAAGCCCCGCATTGGAAATGCCGCGAAGTCCCTTCTTCAGGGCCAGATAAGTCTCGACGGATACCAGCGGCGTATTCAACCCAATTTTCACCACTCGTTCGCGCACGACCGAAAGTTGGCCCGGCTGCGCATAGGGAAGCGGCTTCAGGAGAAAGCCCCAGACGATGGCGAAGACAGCGGCGTTCGCCGCAATCGCGAGTCCGAGCATCACCCACGCCGCAATCGCGTAACCGGGCTTGCGCATGAGTCCGCGCATAACGCCTCGGAATTCCACCGCCATATTCGATAACATAGCCATAAAACCTTTCATCACATCGTCTCCTTATCAATACTCGACTCCACTTCTTGGGGCCTTCCGACCCCTTCGGAACGAAGGGGATCGCGCGTAGCGCAGGGGATCTTCCTGCGCAGCGCAGTCCATGCTCGCTCGACGCTCATCGGACATCCCCCTCAATCCCCCTTCCTTCGGAAGGGGGAAAAGCCAAGACATTCATTGCGCGCCACCGCCGCCGAGAAGGTTGCGGATGGGTACACGCGCGGCACGGCGCGCCGGGCCCCAGGCGGCGGCGAACACGACCGCCGCAATCAGCACCGCGCCGACGACGTAAAGCCACGGATCGAGCACCGGCGTTCGGTAAAGCGCGCTTGCGATCACGCGACCGAGGAGATAAGCGCCGGCCAGCCCGATCGGCAAACCGATTATGAGCAACCAGGCGGCTTCACGAAAACCGAGACGCAACAACGCCAACGGGCCTGCGCCGAGCGCGGCGCGGATGCCGTACTCTCCGAGACGTGCGCGAGCAATAAATGAAGTGATTGCAAACACGCCAAGTGCTGCAAGCAACAACGCCAATGCCGCAAATGCGCCAACCGCTCCAGCGCCAGCAGCCCGGAACGACGATGCGTCAGCCATTACATCGGACAATGGAGTCACACTGAACACGTAGCCTCCCGGAAGCGCTGCATGAACGGCCCGCTTGATAGCGTCCTTTGACGGCCGCACCAACCCCTGCGTCTGGATAACAACTCGAAAACCCTCCTGAGTGACCCAGAGTGGTAGATAGGCGGTGTCGGGACTATATTGATCGGGCGTCAACTCCCATCTGACATTGCGTGCGACTCCAACAATCCGGGGGTGATCGTAATTGTCGGCACCGAAGTCCACACTCTGCCCGATCGCTTTATCGGCACTACCGAACCAACGCTTCGCAAGATGTTCGTTGATGATAATGACAGGCGCCTTGTTGGCAATTTCGCTTGCAGTAAAAGCTCTCCCGGAAATGAGCCGTGTCCCCATTGTCGAAAAATAGCTGGCGCTGATAGTAGGTATCATTACAACCGACTTTCGACTGGATCCGATCTTGCCGATATTAGTTAGAACACTGTTATACGTATACGGGATCATGCCCGTAAACGCCGCGCTGCGGATGCCGGGCAGTTTCATGAGTTCCGGTTTCAGGTTCGCCCACGCCGCTGCATTTCGAGATGCCGCGGCGGGCAGCCCCATGCGAATCACCATCCGGTTACGCGCTTGAAAGCCCGTCGGCGCCGACATCAGGCGCCAAAAACTCACGCCGAGCAGACCGCCGACGATGATGAGCGCGCAGGCGAGCGCCACCTGTATCGTACCGAGCGTGCGCTGCATTCGGCGTGAACCCATTCCACCCGTCGTAGTCGGCCCGTGGCCGACGGCTGAAAGCAACTTTCGCCCGCTCGCCATCAGCGCCGGCCCAAACAGAACAATCAGAATCGAAAGCACGGCAAGCGTCCAAGTGAAAAGGATGACCGGTGCGGAAAAGGCCACCGTGAAGGACGAAGAGACGGGCGGCAAACCGACCGCGTGCAGCGCACGGATTCCCAACCACGCAAGCAGTGTCGCGATACCGCCGACCGCGAGCATAATCGGAAAATGCTCCATCGCGAGTAGTCGCACGAGTACGCCGCGGCTCGCCCCGAGTACGCGACGCAATGCGAATTCGTGTTGACGCCCACGCTGGCGCACCAACCCGAGGTTGATTGTGTTGGCGAGCGCCAGCAACAGCAATAATCCAGCCGCTGCTTGAAGCAGCCACGGCAACTCCCGCGTTCCAAAGGGAGCCATGATCGAGCGCAGCGGCCGTGCATAGAGCGTAAAGCCGCCGCGCTGCAAGCGAGCCCTGGTTGCGGGCTGCTCTTCGGCAAGCACGCTCTCTACGGAACTGCGCAACTCGAAGGTCAAGCGGTGCAGCGAAGTGCCGGGCTTGCGGCGCACGACCATGTAGTAATTGGGGTTGCCGTTTTTCTCGTGCTCCGGCGTGATCACATAGGGTATCCACGCACCGACGCTTCCGACCTTGAAGTGAAACCCACGTGGCATTACGCCGACAATCTGATACGTTTTTCCATCCTCGGTGTACGATTGACCCAAGGCTTCCGGGCTGCCTCCGTACACGCTTTGCCAAAACCGCCAGGAAATAACCGCTTCCACGGGGCCGCCGGGCTTACCCGCGCTCGACGACGGCAATCGACCGAGCACTGGCGAGACACCGAACGTGCGCAAGAAAGACGGCGTCACTCGTTGAAACACAAGAAGATGCGACTGTCCATGAACCTTGACGATGGCAGCCTCGTTCTGTGCGGCAAGTCCCGCATCGGCAATTCCTCCCAAGCTTTCCTTGAGATGCGAATAGGTCTTGGGGGACACCATCGGCCGATCAAACCCGCGCTTCGGCAACCGCGCGCGTACCACGGCCAATTGGCCAGGTTGGGCATAAGGGAGTGGCTTCAATAGAAATCCCCAGACGATCGCGAACACGGCGGCGTTGGCCGCAATCGCGAGCCCGAGCATCACCCAGGCTGCAATCGCGTAGCCGGGCTTGCGCATGAGCCCGCGCATCACACCGTGAAACTCCACCGCCATATTCGATACTGAAGTCGCAAGGTTTTTCATTTCTTCACCTCCGTATAAGACTTGTTCGCCTGTGGGAGCGCGCTTGCTCGCGATGCCGCGATAATCCCATGCCAATAATCGCGAGCTGACGCTCGCTCCCACAAGGCGTGCTTCTTGCCCGGCATCTCAAATAGAAGTTCATTGGATGCCACCTCCGCCGATTAGGTCGCGGATGGGAACGCGGGCAACGCGCGCAAGTGGGATGAGCGCGGCGCACACCGTCGCGATGACGATCAGCACGAAACCCGCCACGAACGCCGGAATGACCGACACGTGTACGCCGTAAAGAAAGGACGCCATGACGTCATACAGCAACCAGGCGCACACGAGTCCCACGATCAGGCCGGGCACAAGCGAGCGCGCCATGTCCTTGAGGCCCGATCCGAGCAGATGCCGCGGCGTCGCGCCAAGCGCGGCGCGGATGCCGTATTCGGGAAGGCGGCGGCGCACGATGAAGCTTGTGACCGCAAAGACGCCGAGTGCGGCCAGAATCAGGGCGATGATCGCGAAGCTTCCGACCAGGCCAAGCGCAACCGTGCGCAAGGCAAGCCCGCGACGGACGAGCCCGCCCATCGTGTGCGCCTGGTACACGGCACTGCCGGGGACCGCCTGCTTGATCGTCTGCTTGATGACGGGAATTGCCGCGGCCGCGCTGCCATGAATGCGGGTGATGATGTCCACGAACGCGGGACCCGGCGTGTCGAGCGGCCGATAGACGGTCCCGTCAATGTTGTTGCGCGGCGTCGCCTGCCAGGAAACGTTGCCCACGACGCCGACAATTCTTACCCGACCGGAGCCATTACCGATCGTGTGCCCGACCGCGTTAGTGGTGCCGAAAAGACGTTTCGCCAGACGAGCACTGATAATGACACCATAGTTCGCTCCGGCTCCCTTCGTTCCAAAGAGGTGCCCGTGCAGAAGCGGCATGCCGAGCGTTTGGAAGAACGTGCTACTCGTGGAAACGCTTCTTACTATCAGCGGCTGATCTCCCAGGCTCTGATCGTCCTTGGCCGAAACGTCGGAGAAATTGCCTCCGAATTTGCTGAAGGGAATCTGGCGCGAAGCGGCGGCGGACTCCACTTGCGGCAAGGCGGCGAGCGCCGGTCGGACCTGTCGCCACGCCGTCGCAGGCTTCGTCGTCTGCGGCAAATAGACCAGCATCGCAACGCGTCCCTGCGGCTGGAACCCAAGCGGGCGGGTAAAAAGATTCCACAGACTGATGGCGAGCAGAAAAGAGGCAATCAACAGCGCACAGGCAAAGGCCGTTTGCACGCCGGTAAGCGTTCGCTGCACAATCGCGACGCCGCGGCCGTGCGTTGCACCCGGACCGTGCCCGATGCTGGCGAGCAGTCGGCGCGTGCGCGCCACGCCTCCCGTTGCTCCGACGAGACACAGGAAGGAAACCAGCATCAAGACCAGAATGGAAGCGATGACGGGTGCGCCGAAGGCCACATAAAACGGCGAGAATTGCGGGAAGATCCCGAAACCGTTGATGTTCGCGATGCCCACCGAGGCGAGAAAAATCGCCAGCCCGCCCGAGACCAGAACGATGTATAACGCCTCCATGGCCGCGTGACGCAACAGCCCCGCTCGGCTCGCACCCAACGCATAGCGCGTGGCAAGTTCAGGCAGGCGATCCTGCTGGCGGACGAGTGTCAGGTTCACCGCGTTTGCGAGGGCTAGAACGAGCAGCAGGAGCGCCGCGGCCTGCAGCAACCACGCCGCGCTCCCGCCCCCGAAATAGGAGCGCAGCCCCGGGCCGTATGCAAAGGCGCGAATGGTGTAGCCGTTTTTCAGCGCGCTTCTGCGTTGTGACGGCGTCATGCCGCGGAGCATCCGGGCGCGCACGGCCTCGAGCTTCGCATTCAGGGCCGCAAGCGAGACACCCGGCGCCAAACGCGCAATGACGAAAGGTTGTCCACCGTTTTTGATCATCGCGGGCGTCACGGCCTCCGTCACCCACATCTGGATACCGCCGTAGGGGTAGAAGAAGTGCCGCGGCATGACCCCCACGATGCGGTAACTTGTTCCCCCGGCTCTGACCGTCTGGCCGATGGCGTCGTGCGACCCATTGAACGCACTTTGCCACAGGCCGTAGGACAACAGGGCTTCGCCCGCGCCGCCCGGCTTTCCTGCCTGCGCCGAGGGCAAGCGGCCGATAACCGGTTTGGCGCCGAGGGTTTGGAAGACGGAAGGCGTCGCCGCGTTGAAGAAAATGGCCCGCGTCGTATGATTGATTTCCACCGACGCCGTGTCCCCGTGATCGGCCGCACCGGCATTGGAGACCACCGCGGAAATTTCCCGCAACGCCTTATAGACACGAAAGCTCGCGTGGGGGTAGATGGGCGCGCCCCGTGCGGCGTCGTATTCCGTCACGCCAACGATCCGCTGCGGCGCCGCGAAGGGCAAGGGACGCAAAAGAAACCCATAGATGACGCCGAATACGACACCGTTGGCCGCCAACGCCAGTACCAACATCACGACGGAAGCGATCGCATAACCCGGCTTGCGCGCCAGCCCATGCACCACCCCGCGAAACTCCGCCGCCAAACCGGGAAATGGTTGCAAAACCTGCATGCCTCTCATCTCTTCATCTCCATTTCAAATTACTCATTGGTGGGAGCAAGCTTGCTCGCGATGCCAATAATTCGGAGCCCGACATCGCGAGCTGACGCTCGCTCCCACGGCCCGATTTCGTAGGCCGGGATAAGCGCGCATTTCATGCGCGTGTTCCCGGCAATTCCAATGCCGGCCTACACCGATCACGGTGCGGTGCCATGCAATGCCGTCAGGCTCGTTTGACAGCAATGCTGTCATTGCTGTATACTCTTCGGTAGACTCAGAAACGAGATTCAGATGGCCGTATTGACCGTTCGCAACCTGCCCGACGAGGTGCGCGATCGCCTGCGTCAGCGCGCCGCGCACGGCGGGCACAGCATGGAAGCCGAAGTGCGCAGAATTCTGACCGATGCGGCCTTCGAGCCGGAGCGGCGGCAGTCCGCCCAAGTGCTGCGCGATTGGGTCAGGAGACATTACGGCTCCGACCGTCCGCGTAACGTCGTGGATGAATTCATCGCCGAACGGCGCCGCGAAGCCGAACGCGAGTGAGCGTTTTGGATGCATCGGCACTGCTGGCTTACTCGTTCGAAGAACCCGGCGGCGATGTTGTCGGCAAAGTCATTGAAACGACCTGCATATCGAGCGTCAACCTGGCCGAAGTGTTGACGCGGATCGCCCGCGATGGGCGCCCGCCCGGCGGGTTTGCCGGCAAACTCGAACAAATGCATATCGAGGTTGTGCCGTTCATGGCCGAGGATGCGCTGATAACTGCGAGCCTCGAACCTCGGACTCGACCGTTCGGGTTGAGTCTCGGCGACCGCGCCTGCCTCGCGCTGGGACTCGCTCGCCGCGAAACGGTGTACACCGCCGATCGCGTGTGGACGCAACTGGACATCGGCCTCGACATCGTTTCCATCCGCTAACCGCCAGCGATGGCTCAACCCTTCCGTCATTCCCGCGCAAGCGGGAATCCAGTATGAATATGTATCCCGACCGAAGGCCGGGATGCTTCGCTTCACTGGATTCCGCAGCGCGTTCCGATGCTTCATGTCAGGCATGCAGGTCGGTGGCGGCGTTGGCGCCGGCCGCGCGGCGTGCCGGAACGAGTGCGGCGCAGGCGGTGATGACGGCGATCGCGGCGAGCACGATGACGACGGTGGCGGCGCCGGGCAGGCCGAGTTCGGGCTGATTGGCGGCGAGCACGCGGCCGAGCGCGTAGGCGGCGGGAATGCCGATTACGCAACCGACGAGCCACAGCAGGAACGCTTCCTTCATCACCATCAGGCGCAGCCGCGTCCCCGTCGCGCCGAGCGCGGCGCGAATCGCAAACTCCGGCCGGCGCACGAGCGAGCGGTACGCGAGCAGCGCAAACAAACCGACCGCGGCGATCAGGATAGCCACCACGGCCAGCACGCCGAACACCTGCGAGAGATGCCCGCGCTCGGCATAAGCCTTCGCCACCAACCCTCCCGCCGATTGGAACTCGAGAAGCTTCGCTTCCGGATCAATCTGCACGGCGAGTTTCGAGACTTCATCGCGCAACACATTGGCGGGCAGCGTGCTGTGCACCACGAAGGTTTGCGGACCACCGGAGAGCGACCTCGTAGAAGCAGCGAAGGATGAAAACATCGTGCCGCCGACCGATCCGTAGGGTTTCATTCGGAGCGGTTCGACGACGGCGGCGACCCGCCGTGCGCCATTACCGGTATAAAGGCTCCGCCCGACGGCTTCCGCCGGCTTCAGGTTCGGCCAGAAACGTTCCACGGCGGCCGCGTCCAGAAAAATCGCGTTGCCGTTGCCGGAAAATACAGGCTTCAGACTGCCCGCCAGAACCCGCAGGCCGAGCGTCGGCGCGATCTGCCTGGAGACTTTCTGCACGTTGATGATTTTCCCTTGCTGCTGCTTGCTCGCCGGGACGGTACTCGCGGTGGTGGTGGAAGAGCTATTGGTCAGCGGCATGACAGAAAGTAGCGCAGCGCTTTTCACGCCGGGAAGCCCGTTCAGCCGGTCGAGAAAGCCGCGATCGAAGGCGCTCGCGCGCGCGACATAGGCCTTGTACTGTGCATCGGTCTGATCGCCTCCCTCGCTTCCCGGCAACGAGATTCTCAAAAACGTGCGCTGCGTCGGCGTGAAGCCGAGATCGCCGTGGATCAATCCGAACACGTTCGCCTGCAAGTGCCCGGCCATGACGAGCAGCACAACGCTCACCGCAAGTTGCAACACGATGAAGGCGCGCAAGGCACGCGCGAGACTACGTCCGCCGGTCGCATGCCCGCCCGACATCAGGTCCGCGCACAAGATCTGCGGCGTGCGCAGGCGGCGAATGCCGCCCGCGGCAAGCAGCGTCGTGATCACGAGCACGGCGGCGAGCGTGAGCAACAATACCGGAATGGAGAACGTCGCGCTCGGTCCCGCCTGGCCGATGACGAGCGTAAGCGCACGGCCGCCGAGCCAGCCGAGCCCGATGCCGATGGCCCAGCCGATCACGCCCAGCGCGCCCAGTTCGCGGGCACGTTCCAGGAAAAGCCGGAAGGTCCCCGCGCCGAGTGCGACACGCGTCGCGAGCTCGTGACGGCGCGCGAGCGCATCGGAGGTCGCCAGCCCGGCGAGATTGGCGAATACCAGCAGCAGCAATAACAGCGCGGCAATTTCGAGCAGTTGCAGCCGGGTGATGATCGGTCCGTATTCCCGTTGGGCCAGGGTTGCGACGCGCGGCTTGAGCTTCATCTGTTCGACGAAGCCCTTCATGCCGCTGTTGTAATCGGGAAGCGCCAGGGTATAGGCGCGGGCGAGCGCGGCGCCGATCGCCGCTTCTGAAAGGCCCGCATGCGGATGCACCAATGCGTGCATGCCGAACTCGACATTGCCGATGGCGCCCGGCTTTTCCGGTGGCAGCGGTATCCATCCGGCGGCCGGATACGAAGATGGAAATGAAAGCGTATCGGGCAGGACGCCGACGACACGATAAGGTTTGCCGTTGAGTTCCAGCGTTTTGCCTACGGCGGCTTTTGCATCCCCAAAGCGCGACTTCGCCACCTGCTCGGAAATCAGCATGACGGGCGTGGCATCGCTTTGCATGTCGGCGGCGGAGAGGCCGCGACCGGCGACGACCCGCACACCGAGCACCTGGGTCATCGAAGGCGTGGTATGCAAATAGGCAAAGCGCACGGAATCTCCACCGCTCTTGTCGGCAAGCATCCCGCCCCGCGTCTGATACAAGGCCAAGTCGGCACGGCCCTTAAGCGCAGCGGCCAGCCGATCGTACATCGGACGTTGAATACCCCACATCGAAGGCGCCCAAGCCTTCATCCCGAGCGGCCGAAAATAAGGTTCCAGCAGGTTCTGATGGGCGGCACCAGGCACGACATTCCCGAACAACACGCCGAGGTTGCCGAGCACGGCAAT
>CAZKOE010000036.1:0-17344 GCA_964554305.1 uncultured Gammaproteobacteria bacterium | reverse complement strand
ATCCGGCTTTCAGCCGTAACGGGAAGCCACCGGCTTTAGCCGGTGGAGTGTTCACGACTCAAGATGCCGGGCGCGGCGGCTTTTTTTTCAGCCTTGCGTCAGTGACCGCCGAGGCCCAGCACGCCCGCGCCCGCCGCGCCGCGGATGAAGTGCCAGCGGTAGGAAAAGGTCAGTGTCTTGGTCCGCGCGGCGAGTGCCGCGGGGAAGGGTGGGAAAGGTGCGGCGAGGCGGATGATCTTGAGCGCGGCGGCATCGAGCAAAGGCCGGTGCGAGCGCTTGATGATCGCCACCGCGCGCACGCTGCCGTCGGCGCCCAGGGTGACGGCGAGCGTCAGGTGTCCGCCGTGGACTTCACCCGGGACCAGATTCGCGAATTGGGCCGTGCCGATGCGTTCGACCCGCTGTTGCCAGGCGAGCAGGTAGGGTGCGGCCAGCGCGGCCAGCGCGTTGACGCTGCGGGCGCCGGCCTTCGCTTCGGGTCCGTAGAGCCGTGGCAGCTCGACGGCCGGCGCGCGGGTGGCGCCGAGCCGCGGCGTGGGCTCCGCGAGGCGGACGAGAAGGCTTGGGCGCGCGGTTTTGCCCGACCCGGTCACGGCACGGGCGATCATATCGTTTCGGGCGCGCGTGGTCACGATGTCCGGCCCGTGGCTTCGATCCGGCGAGGAGGTCAGTGCTTGTGCCACGGCCGGGCTCGGAACTGCGGCGGCGAATGTGTTTGCCAGGGCGAAACCGGGATTCCGGAACGGTTCGGGCGAGGCGGAGGCGGGCCTCGCGAAGGTGCGCCGGCGGGTGTTGCCGGGCCCGCGCTGGTCGACGCGTGCCAGGTAGGTCGCGTGCCGCGGGGGTGCGGTTTTTTCCGAATTCACCAGGGTGATGTCGACGGAACTCCCCGGTGAGCGAAGCGGCGCCAAGGCAACGAAACCGACGCCGAGGAGAACGATGCCGTGGGCAAGGACGGCGAAGATGAAGGTCGTCACCAAGCGTTCCCGCCCGACCCGCGGCCGGCGCGTGGCGAGGGGTTCGGCGCCCGCCGTGTTCATGGTCCGTCGGCTGCGGGGATGCCCGCCTCGATGGCATTGAAGAGATCGCCCGCGATGTTGAGGCCGCAGGCGCGGTCGAGTTCGCGCACGCAGGTCGGGCTCGTGACGTTCACCTCGGTGAGGTAATCGCCGATGATGTCGAGGCCGACGAGAAGCAGGCCGGCGCGGGCGAGCTCCGGGCCGATCGCCTCGGCGATTTCGCGTTCGCGCGCGCCCAGCGGCCGCGCCTCGCCGCGAGCGCCGGCGGCGAGGTTGCCGCGCCCGCCGGGCTCGCTTGGGATACGCGCGAGCAGATAGGGCACGGGCACCCCGTTGATCAGCAGCACCCGCTTGTCGCCGTCCGCTATCTCGGGCAGATAACGTTGGACCATGACGTGTTCGCTGCCGTCGCGGCTCGCCGTTGCGAAGGCGGCGGCGAGGTTGGGATCGTCGGGAGCAAGCACGAAGATGCCGCGCCCGCCCATCCCGTCGAGCGGTTTCAGGACGGTCGTGCCCTGCCGCCGGCGGAATTCGCGCACGGCATCAAGGTCGCGCGTGATGAGTGTCGGCGGCGCGAACTCGGGGAACCTGGCGAGCGCTGCCTTTTCGTTGTAGTCGCGCAGCGCCCGCGGGGCGTTTATCACCCGCGCACCGGCGCGCTCGGCGAGTTCGAGCAGATAGCTGAGATAGATGAACTCCAGATTGAACGGTGGGTCTTTGCGCATGAGTACGAGATCGTAGTCGCCAAGCGCGTCGATATGCGGCTCGCCGAGTGTGAACCAGTGTTCGGTCGAGTCGTGGACGGTAAGCGGGAAGGCGGGAAAAAGCGCCTCGCCGCCGCGCGCGAAAAGTCCGGCGGGTGGGGCATAGCTCAGCGCGTAACCGCGCCGCGCGGCTTCCAGGAGCAGCGCGAGAGAGGTGTCCTTTTCGGGATGAATGGCTTCGATCGGGTCCATGACGATCGCGAGCCGGGGCGCGCCGGCTCGCTGTCCGGAGGCGCTTTTGGGCCCGGCAGGGCGGTTTTTCGGCATCGTCAAACCCCTGTTCACCATTTCGGCGAGGCGCTCGCCGTGCGGCGCGCCGCGGTGGGCACAAGTTGCGCCCCGCGGCTTGACACATAGCTTAACGCTGTATATTGTGCTAAAACTTGTGGCGCAACGAGTGTATCGGGGAAACTGCGTCATGATTTCGGGACCGGGAATAATGCGAACACATGGAGAATCGGAGCCCGCGGGCGACGGCGTGGAGGCGGAGCGAGAATTGAGCGGAAAAGTGGGGGAACTTGCGCGGGCGAAGATCGTCGTGGTGGACGATTCCAAGACCATCCGGCGGACCGCGGTAATGCTGCTCGAACGCGAGGGCGCCGAGGTCGCGACCGCTGCCGATGGCTTTGAGGCGCTGTCGGTGATCGCCGACAACCGCCCCGACGTGGTGTTCGTGGACGTCATGATGCCGCGGCTGGACGGTTATCAGACCTGTGCCCTGGTCAAGGCGAATGCCGCGTTTCGGGCGACGCCCATCATCATGCTCTCGAGCAAGGACGGTTTGTTCGACATTGCCAAGGGCCGCATGGTCGGCTCCGAGGAGTACATCACCAAACCGTTCACGAGGGACGAACTCATCGCCGCGGCGAAGCGCCACCTGCGGGAGCATCGCCGGACCGACAACTGCTGAGGGGAATGCACATGCCGAAAGTCCTGATAGTGGACGATTCCGCGACCGAAAGCCACGTGATGCGCGCGCTGCTCGAGAAGAACGGTTACGAAGTCGTTACCGCCGGCGACGGCGAATCGGGCCTCGCGCTCGCCCACGCCGAGCGGCCCGACGCGATCATCATGGATGTCATCATGCCGGGCGTCAACGGCTTCCAGGCGACGCGGCGGCTCTCGCGCGATCCCGAAACCGAGGGCATTCCGGTGCTCTTCGTGACCAGCAAGGATCTGCCGACCGACAAGGTGTGGGGAATGCGCCAGGGGGCGGTCGCCTATCTCACCAAGCCGATCGACAACGCGGAGTTGCTGGCCAAGGTTCGCGAAGTCACGGCCTGACATGGCAACCGCCGCACTTGCCGGCTTGCGCGATCGGCCTTTCGATCTCCTGCTCGCGCTCGAGGCGGAGGTGCTCGGTACCGGTGCCGGCACGGGTGGGGTCAACGACGATGTCTGGGTGGGCGTCGCCTTTCGCGCCGGCTCCCAGGCGCTGGTGGCGGCTCGCGACGAAGTGCGCGAAGTCATTACCTGGCCCGGCGTGACCCGCGTTCCGCGCACGCGAGCCTGGCTGCTGGGCATCGCCAATCTGCGCGGGCAATTGGTGCCGGTGAGCGACCTCTCCCGCTGGGCGGGGCTCGACACTCGGGCGCGTTCGAGAACGAGTCGGGTGATCGTCGTCAATCATCCGGATATAGCCGCCGGCCTGCTGGTGGACCGGGTTCTCGGGTTTCGCCGGTTTGCCGCCCGCGATGCGGGACCCGGCGCGAAGGAAGCGCCCGAGGCAATTGCGCCCTGGCTGCGCGGAACCTACCTGAGAGATGGCGAAAACTGGTCGGTGATCGGACTGCGCGATCTGGTCGAATCGGAAGCCTTCCTGCAGGCGGCCTCATGAATATGCGCGGAGGACTGAGCGAAGAAACGGATAAATATTCGCACACCGTTTTTGAGGGATTTCACCATGGCTCAAGCCAAACCTACTTCCGCGAGGGGCACCCTCCTCACCTATATCGTGGGCATCGTGGCGCTTCTGTGCATCGTCGCCGCGGCGGCGGATTTCTTTTTCGTTGCCCGGAGCGCGAGCGAAGACAATGAATTCCTGACCAGCGCATCCGTCGCGGCGGTGCAGTCGCAGGCGCTAGCGGTCAATGCCCGCCGGGCGCTTGCCGGCGATCGCAAGGGCTTTGGCGCCCTGCACGACGGTGCGCTCGAGATGGACGCGGCGATCGCCACGATGGCGGGCGGCGACGCGAAGGCCCTGCTGCCGGCGGCGAGCGGTCAGGTCGCCACGAGCGTGGGGTTGCTGCGCGGCGATTGGAAGAAGCTTCGCCCGGCCGTCCGCAGCATCGTGGAGGGGCGCGAGTCGGCACTGGTCGCGAGCCGGTCCGCCGGCGCCGTGCGCAAGACGCTGCCCGGCTACATAGCCGGCTGGAACGACCTCATCAAGCACTTGATCGCGGAGAAGAAGATCCCCCGCGACTCGCTGGCCCAAGTCGCCGGACAACCGGTCCGGGCGGCCGCGATCGGACGCGAAATAGAGGCGATCATGGCGGGGCAGGGTGACCTTGCCGCCGAGGCCAATGTCTTCAAGAGACAGGTCGACCATTTCGGCGACGTGCTCGACGGGCTGGCCAACGGTTCGGCCAGGCTGGATATCGTGGCCTTGCCCGATACCCCGGTCCTGCAGGCTGCGCTCGGGAAGCTCATGGCGGACTACCGCATCCTGGACGACAATCTTCAGGTGCTCGCCCCGCTGGCGGGTCCAATCGTCGACTGGCAGAAGGCGGCCAATCAAATTGCCGCGGCGAGTCCGAAGCTGTTCGCCGGCGCGCGCTCGGTCCAGGCGGCCTACCAGGCGCAGCGGGCCGCCCGTCCGTTCAAACCGCTTTACGGTTACATTCTCGGCGGCATCGCGCTGCTGCTCATCATCCTGCTCGTGGGACGTTACCAGTTGACGGCCGATGCCCGCCGCGCGGCGCGGGCGCAGAAGATCCAGAACGAGCGCAACCAGGAGGCGATTTTGCGCATGATGGACGAACTCGGCACACTCGCCGACGGCGATCTCACGGTCGAACTCGAGGTGACCGAGGACATCACCGGTTCGATCGCCGATTCCATCAACTATACGGTCGAGGCGCTGCGCGAGCTGGTGGCCACGATCAACGGCACGGCGGTCGAGGTAGATGCCGCCGCCCGCCAGACCGAGACGACGGCGACGCAACTGGCCGAGGCCTCGGAGAACCAGAACCGCCAGATCGGCTCGGCCACCGAATCCATCACCCGCATGGCGGGCTCGATCGAGCAGGTCTCGGCCAACGCCGCGCGCGCGAGCGAGGTCGCGAATCACTCCGTGGATGTCGCGCACAACGGCGGCGAGGCCGTGCGGCGCACGATCGAGGGCATGACCCAGATCCGCGAGGACATCCAGGAAACCTCGAAACGCATGAAGCGCCTCGGCGAATCCTCGCAGGAGATCGGCGACATCGTCGAACTCATCAACGACATCGCCGAGCAGACGAATATCCTGGCGCTGAATGCCGCGATCCAGGCCTCCACCGCCGGCGAAGCCGGGCGCGGTTTCGGCGTCGTGGCCGATGAGGTGCAGCGTCTCGCCGAGCGTGCGGGTGCGGCCACCCGCCAGATCGAGACCCTGGTGCGCACGATCCAGTCGGATACCAGCGAGGCGATCCTTTCGATGGAGCAGTCCACCTCGGGCGTCGTGAACGGCGCGCGCCTCGCCGAGAACGCGGGCCACGCGCTCGACGAGATCGAGGGTGTGTCGAGCACGATTGCGAAACTGGTCGAGGGCATTTCCGGCGCTGCCCGGGAACAAGCCGAAGTCGCCGGTGAGGCCTCGGGCACCATGGGCGTGATCCGCGAGATTACCTCGCAGACGGCCGGGGGTACGGCGGCGGCGGCCCGTTCGATCGGAAGACTTGCCACCCTGTCGGCCGAGCTTCGCCGCTCGGTCGAGGGCTTCAGGCTGCCGGAGACGCAGGCTCCCGGAGAGGTCTGTGCCGAATACGGAGCCGGCGCCGAAGAGGCAGGCGGGGAAGAGCCGCCGGAGCTGGGCTACAGCGCGGCCAGGAATCCGGCCTGAGGCGCACCGGAGTGGGTTCGAAACCGTTTCGGGAGAGCGCGCGTGTCAAGCGTTAGCCTGGATTCGCTGACCTGGCTCAAGGCCGAAATCGAGTGCAGCCTGGAGACGGCCCGGCGGCGACTGGACGCCTATTCGGAGGCGCCGGGCGAGCCGGCGCTGATCGATGAGTTCATCACCCAGCTGCACCAGGCAGCAGGGAGCTTCGCGATGCTCGAACTCGACGGCGGGCGCGAGCTTGCCGGGCAGATGGAGTCGCTCGCCCGGTCCATCCGCGAGGGGCGCTTGGCGGAGGGGCGCGAGAGCTTCGAGTTGCTCATGCGGGGTTGTCTCGAATTGAGCGACTATCTCGATGCCGTGCTGGCCGGGGTCTCCGATCCGGCCGCCCTCCTGCTCCCGGTCACGAACGAGATCCGGGCTCGCCTGGGGCAGGGGCCGCTCGTGCGCGAACGCGCCGGGCGGGCTCGGCCGCGACTGGTGCCTGCACCTTCGAGCGGGGAGGACATGGCAAGCCTGGCCGCGGCTCTGCATCCCGGTTATCAGGCCGCGCTGCTCGATTTTTATCGGGGCCGGGACGAGGCCGGGGCGGTGGCCCGCATGGCGGAGGTCGCGGCGAAACTGGAGTCCGCCGCGACGGACCCGGCGGTATTCGAGTTGCTGTGGACTCTGGGCGGGCTTCTGGAAGCCCTGGCGGACGGCGGGCTGCCGGCGAGCCGTTCGATCAAGCGGACGCTGGGGCAGTTCGAGCGCGAGCTCAAGCATCTCGCGGGCGGTTCGGATGCGGCGGCGGAAGGGCTCTCGCCGGCCGCCCTCGCGGACCGGATGCTGGCCGAAATTGAGCAGTCGGCTTCTGCGGGCAAGCGGGTCGCCGCGGTCCGCACCGCCTTCCGGCTCGACAGCCGGACGGAAGCCTGGTTCGCTCGCCCGGCGGTTCCCGGTTCCAGCCTGCTCGCGAGCGCCGGCGACGCCGTGCTGGAGGATCTCGAGCGGGTGCGCGATCGGATAGACATTTTTGTCCGTACCGGGAGCCGCAACCCCGGCGATCTTGTCCCGCTGGACGGCATGCTCAAGAAGGTCGGGGATGCGTTGAGCATGCTGGGGCTCGAAACGGCGCGGGTGCACGTCGAGGAGCAGCGCGAGGCGATCTGCCGACTGGTGGAAAGCGGTTGCGATGACGCGACGGCGCTGCTCGGGGTGGCTACCGGGCTGGTCGGCGTGGAGGGTGATGTCGAAACCTGGCGCGCGGGCCGCGACGAAGATCCTGCGGCGCTCGTCGAGCGCAATGCCCGCATGGCCGGCCTGCGCGAGGCGCTGGCGGATATCGCCCGGCTCAAGGAAGCATTCACCGAGTATGCGAGTGGCCGGGCGGCGTCGCGCCTGGAGTCGATGCCACGACTCGTGAGCCTGCTCGCGAGTGCACTGGACTTTCTTGCGCTGGGCGATGCCGCCGCCCTGATGCGGCGCATCGGGCGCTACGTCGCGCGGTTGGCGGCGAGTGACGGGGTGCCGGGGCGGACCGAACTGGATCGTCTCGCCGACGCCGTCGTAAGCGTCGAGTATTGGCTCGAAACCTTGCACCGCGGCCGCCAGGCGCCGGCCTCGATGCTGGAAAACGCCGACCGCGCCCTGCGGGTTCTGGAAGCGCGGCAGCCCGCCGTATCGGCACCCGCTTCCGGGGTCGAGGCGGGCGAAGAGCCTGCGCCGGGAACGGCTCTCGCGCCCGCGCCGGGAACGGATGGGGAACGGCAGGCCGAAGCCCCGGTGGTTTCGTCCCCCGAAGCGGCGCCGGCCGCCGTGGCGCAGGCTTTGCCGCCGGTTCGCGAACCGGGTGCGGACCCCGAGATCGTCGCCGTGTTCATGGACGAGGCCGCCGAGGTCAATGAAACCCTGGCCGACGCCTGGCCGGTCTGGCGGGACGATCCCGGCAATCGCGATGCTCTGACCGTCATCCGCCGTTCCCTTCACACGCTGAAGGGCAGCGGGCGGATGGTGGGCGCACGGCGCCTGGGCGAATTTGCCTGGGTTTTCGAAAATCTGCTCAATCGCGTGATCGATTACACGCTGCCGCCCCTGCCTCCCGTCGTTGACGCCGTGGGCGAGGCGGTCGCCGCCGCGCCGGAATTGCTTGCCCAGTTCGCTGCCGATACCGTCCCGGAAGCCGACGTGACCGAACTCCTTGCCCGTGCCCGAGGATTGGCACAAGGTGCCGAGCCGGCGGCCGGGATAGAGGCGGAACCGCCGGAGAGCGTGATCAGGGAAGCGGCACGGGAAGCCGCCGTTGAGCCCGGATCCGACGGCGAATCGGCGCCGGAGCCCGTGGCGGAGCCGGAGATCGCGGCCGGGGCATCTGCGCAAGCGGGCGAGGCAACGGAAACGGCCAACGAAGATCGGGATGAGGCCGGCGGCGGGCAGGACGGGGACGCTGCAGGGCTGCCTGCGGAGTCGGCAGACGCCGGCACGGGCGATGCCGACATCATCCAGGTTTTCGTCACCGAGGCCGGTGAGTTGCTCGATGGTGCGGATGCGGCGGTGCACGCCTGGTCTGCCGATCACGGTCTCACCGGACCGCTGGCCGAACTGTTGCGTCGCCTGCATACGCTCAAGGGCGGGGCGCGCATGGCCGGCGCGGCGCCCTTCGCCGATCTCGTTCACGAACTCGAGTCCTTGCTCATCCGCGTCTCCGAGGGGCGCACCGCCGTGTCGGGCGCATTGTTGCACCTCGTGGAGCGCGTGCTGGATCGTCTGCATCGGATGTTGGGCGAGGTGGCCAATGGCGGCAAACCGGCGCCCGCGCCCGCGATCATCGTTACCGAATTGCGCGAATTCGGGCCCGGCGGAACCGGTGAAACCGGCGAAGCACGCGCGGAGGAAGCGGAGTCGATGGACGGGGGCGAGGCGCTCGACGCGGCGGCCTCCGGAGCGATCGGCACGGCAACGGAAAGCGAAGAGTGGCAGGAGGCGCCACACCCGCGTCACGAGATGGCGCGAGTGCGGGCCGACTTGCTCGAAGCCGCGATCAACAATGCCGGCGAGGTGAGCATTTATCGGAGCCGCGTCGAGCAGCAACTCGTCAACATGGGCGTGCATCTCGCGGAACTGGATCGCACCGTGGAGCGGCTGCGCAATCAGTTGCGGGAACTCGAAATCGAGACGGAGGCGCAGATCCTGTCCAATTACTCCCAGGATCCGAAGTCCGCCGACCACAGTTTCGACCCGCTCGAACTCGATCGCTACACGCGCATCCACGAATTGTCCCGCTCGCTCGCCGAGGCGGTTTCGGATTTGACCAGCCTGCGCCGGCTGTTCGCGACCGAATTGCGCCAGACCAACGTGCTCCTGGGACGGCAGGGCCGGGTCAATGCCGATCTCCAGGACGCGTTCATGCACACCCGCATGGTGCCATTCGCGCTTTCCGCGCCGCGCCTGCGCCGCATCGTGCGCCAGGTCGCCGAAGAGAACGGCAAGCGCGTCGACTTCGACATCCGGGGCACCGGCGGGGAAATGGATCGCCAGATGATGGGGCATATCCTGCCCGCGGTGGAGCATTTGCTGCGCAACGCCGTGGTGCATGGCATCGAGGCACCGGCGTTGCGTGCCCGACGCGGCAAGCCCGAGGTCGGCCGCATCGTGCTCGCGCTGCGTCAGGACGGCAACCACCTGTTGATCGAGGTGAACGACGACGGCGGCGGGCTCGATCTCGAGGCCATCCGCGCGAAGGCCATCGAGGCCAATCTTGTCAAGGCCGATGCTGTACTGACAGAAGAGGAAATCGCCGAGCTGGTGTTTCGGCCCGGCGTCACGACCGCCAGGGACGTCACGCAGTCGGCCGGGCGGGGTGTCGGCATGGACGTCGTTGCCGCCGAGGCGCGCCAGGTGGGCGGGGCGGCGGAAATTCGCTCGATACCCGGCCGCGGCACGCGCTGCCGCATGCGGTTACCGGTAACGCTGGCAATTACCCAGGTGTTGCTGGTGAGGGTCGGGCGAACCCGTTATCCGGTGGCGCTCGCCAGCATCGGTGCCGTTGCGCGATTGGCGCGCGCGGAGCTGGAGGAATTGTTCGAGCGGGACGAGCCGGTCTTCGAGTACGGCGGCGAGTCTTACCGGCTCCTGTCTCTCGCCCGCGTTTTGGGTGAGGAGTTGCCGGCGCCCGAAGAGCGGGCGGAGCGTCGACCCCTGTTGCTCGTGAATGCCGGCGGACGCCGCATTGCCCTCGTGGTCGAGGACATGGAGGGTAGCCGCGAGATCGTCGTGAAACCGGTCGGGCCGCAGCTCGCGCGCGTGCCGGGATTGGCGGGCGCGACCATCTTCGGCGACGGCTCGATCGGCCTGTTGCTCGACCTGTCGGCGCTGGTGCGCTCGTTGCCGCAAATCCGCCCAGAGGCGGAGGAAGCGCCCCCGCTTCCCGCGGAGCCCGCGGCCGAAGAGCCGGGCGAGCCTCTGGTGATGATCGTGGACGATTCGATTACGGTGCGCCGCGTCACCCGCCATCTGCTCGAGCGCAACGGCGCACGGGTGGTGGCCGCGAGAGACGGTGTCGAAGCCCTGGAGTTGCTGCAGGATCGCCTGCCGGATGCGATCCTGCTCGACATCGAAATGCCGCGGATGGACGGTTTCGAACTCGCCGACTACATGCGCAAGGACGAGCAGTTGCGCGCGATCCCCATCATCGTCATCACTTCGCGCAGCGGCGAGAAACATCGCGCCCGTGCCGGGGAACTCGGCATTGCGCATTACCTGGGCAAGCCCTGGCAGGATTCGGCGCTGCTCGGGGCGATTCGGGCGGTGGTCCCGCGGTTCATGCCGGCCCCGGCCCGGGATCGGGAAGACCGCCCCGAGGACGAGGCGGAGGATCGAACGGACGACCGGGTTCAGGGAGAATGAGTTGAGCGAGGATCATCGCGAGTTGTTCTGCACCCTGCTTCCCCTGGGGACGGGCAAATTGATCCTGCCGCGAAGCCTGGTCGAAGAAGTGCGTTCCCTTGCGGAGGCCGAGCCGCTGGCCGGCCCGCCGCCGTGGCTTCTCGGGCGCGTGCGCTGGCGCGCCCGACCGATTCCGCTGGTAGCCGTGGAACCGCTCCTGGGCGAGACGGTGCCCGCGCGTTCCCGGCGCTCGCGCATGGTCATCGTGCGGGTGCCGACGGGAACGCTCGAGCCCGGCGTCATGGCCATCCTCGCCCAGGGATTTCCCTACATCCTGCGGGTAACTCCCCGGTTGCTCGGGCGCGGTGGGGAGTGCGCCTCCGATTCGCTGGTGACTGGGGTCGCCCTGGGGACGGAGCATCCCGTGGTGCCGGATCTTCCGGCACTTGCGCAGGAAGCCGCCCGCCTGCTCGCGGCTTAACGGGTGGAACGCCGGCGTCTTGCCGCAAGAGCCGGCTGGAAGCCGGCACTCCTACCGCCAGTCGCCCCAGAGGACTTGCGTTGCGGCCAAGGCCGCCGGACCGGCGGTTTCCGCGCGCAGCGTGAACGGTCCGAGCCGTGCGGCCTGCCATCCGGCGGCGATGATTTGTTCTTGTTCCGTCGCCTCGAATCCGCTTTCGGGACCGGTCAGAATCGCCACGCCCGATGGCGGTGCCGGCAATCGTGCCAGCGAGGTCGGCGCATCGGGCAGCAGGACGATCCGGTTTTTCGTGTCGACCCCGTGCAGGACGTCGGCAAGCGGCGCCGGTGCGGCAAGAATCGGGAGACGGGCGCGCCCGCACTGGGCGGCGGCGGCAACGACGATGGCCCGCCAGTGCGCAAGGCGACGCTCGGCGCGGGCGGCATCGAGCCGGACCTTGCCGCGGGCGGCGAAGACGGGACGAATGGCGGTGGCGCCGAGTTCGACCGATTTCTCGAGCATCCATTCCATGCGCGTGGCGCGCGAGATCGAGGGCACAAGCGTGATCGCGAGCCGCGGTTCGGGTTCGTGGCGCAGGGCCTCGCCGACGACAACGGCCGCGCCCGCGCCGGCCGAGGCGAGCCGCGCGCGGTATTCGTTGCCCTCGCCGTCGAAGACGAGCAGCGCGGCGCCCCGCGCGAGACGCAGCACGCGGGTGAGGCGATGGGTCTCGTCGCGCGCCAGTTCTCGTTCATCGCCCGGGGCGATGCCCGGCAGGTAAACTCGGGGGAGAAACTTCATGACGGCGGCTATTGTGCAACAGCCGATCGTGCCGTTCGGCAATTTCGGTCTCCGGCCAATAAAATAACGGTTGCGCCAGTGGAGGACGAGCGAACCGTGAGGGCCGAATACACGAACGTGGATGCGGAAGGCTGGCTTGCCGGCGCGCGCCATCGCGCGAGTCCCCATTGCGACGAGCGCCCGGCGGACGCGCGGATTACGCTGGTCGTGGTGCACGGCGTGAGCCTTCCACCGGGAGAATTCGGCGGCCCCTGGGTCGAGGACTTTTTCACCGGCCGGCTCGATTACCGCGCGCACGATTATTTCGCCTCGATTCGCGAGTTGCGCGTCGCTCCTCATCTGCTGATTCGCCGCGACGGCGAAGTCGTGCAGTTCGTGTCCTTCGTGCGGCGTGCCTGGCATGCCGGGCGCTCGTCCTGGCGCGGGCGCGAAGCCTGCAACGATTACTCGATCGGCATCGAACTCGAAGGCAGCGACACGGTTCCCTATACCGATGCGCAATACGCCGCGCTCGAGGCCGTGCTTCCCGTGCTCGCCGCCGCCTATCCCGGCCTGCGCGAAGACGGCGTTACCGGGCACGCGGACGTCGCGCCGACGCGCAAGAGCGACCCCGGTCCGGCCTTCGACTGGGCGCGCCTCGGCGAATGCCTCCGCGGCGCCGGCTGCGATCTTCCCTTGCGCGGCCGGATACCGGACACGGCGAAGGCCGGGTCGGCATGAGCTTTCTTGTCGTGGTGGTGGCGCTCTTGCTCGATCAGGTTGCGAGCGAGTTCCAGCGCCTGCGCCTGCATCCCTGGTACGCCGATCCCCTCGCCGACTGGGCGCGGGCCGCGACCGGCTTGGCGGCGCCTTTGCAGTTTCTGGCCGCGGTGGCACCGAGTTTCGTAATCGCCTTCGCGGTTGGCGCGATCTCCTGGGGCCTGATGGCCGCGAACATCGTGCTCGGTTTCATCTGGGCCGCTCTGGTACTGCTGTTTGCGCTCGGGCCGCGCAATCTCGGCGTTGAAATCTCGGCTTACCTGAGGGCCCGCGCGGCCGGCGATCCGGACGCGGCGCGCCTGGTTGCAACCCTCGTCATCGGGGGCGAGCCGCCTGGTGAGCCGGCAGCCCGGGCGCGGGAGATGAGCGATGCCGCGCTTGTTCGCGTCGGCGATTGGCTGTTCTCGGCGCTGTTCTGGTTCATGTTGCTCGGCCCGCTCGGTGCGGCGTTGTTCCGGGCGGCCAGCGTGATCGCGACCCGGGCCGCCGCGGATCAGCCGGGAACCGCCTACGCGCATGCCGCCTCCACGCTCAAGCGGGTCATGGCCTGGGTGCCAATGCACCTTCTCGCCCTGACTTATGCCATCGTCGGCGGCTATACGCGGGTGAGCCGGGCCATGGGCGATTTGCGCAGCGAGGGATCGCCGGATTTTCTCGCGCGCGGCTCCGGGATCGCCGGACGGGCCGGCAAGGCCGCCCTCCGGAATATCGCGGCAAGCGATGCGAACGAAGTCGAACTCCTGCACGCGGTGGTGAGCCTCGTCTGGCGCGGGGTCATGGTCTGGCTCGCCGTGATCGGCGTCATCGCGCTCCTCGAGTGGCTCTTCTGATTCGGAGAGCAGCGCCGGCGTCTTGCCGGCTTCCCTGTATCGGGACTTGGGAGCGGGGGAGCGCCGGCATCTTGCCGGCCTCCGGCTCGGCCAAGAGAGAATCGCGAGCAAGTTCGCTCCCACGTTTCTCTATCTCACTTCCTACTTTTCTCCCCTCGCTTCTTTATGTGCTCCTGTTTTTTGCTTTCGGTGTTCTGATCGCTGCACCGGCGTTCGCGGGGATTACGCTTCGGGACGATCTGGGAAACAAGGTTGTTCTGCCCGCGCCGGCCAAGCGCATCGTGAGTCTTGCGCCGAGCGTGACCGAAATCGTGTACGCGGCCGGTGCCGGTTCGAAACTTGTCGGCGTTTCGGCCTGGAGCAACTGGCCGGCCGCGGCGCTCAAACTCCCGCGCGTGGGCGATGCCTTTCGCGTGGATCTCGAACGCATCGTGGCGCTCAAGCCCGATCTCGTCATTGCCGCGGCAAGTGCGACGCCGGTTGCGGCACGTGACGCACTCGCGCGGCTCGGCCTGTCGGTGCTTCTCGTCTCGCCGCACAAGCTGGGCGACATCGCCCGGGAAATTCGCCTGGTCGGCGAGGCCGCCGGCACGGAGCCGGTTGCAGATCGCGCGGCCGCCGCGTTCTTGCGCGAACGCGATCGCCTGGCAGCAGCTTATGCGATGCGCAAACCGGTCAGCGTTTTCTACGAGATCTCGGCGACGCCGCTATACACGATCGGCGGCCGGCAGATCATCTCGCAGGTGCTTGCGCTGTGCGGCGGGAAAAATATCTTCGCCGATCTCGGCAAACTCGCGCCGGTCGTCAGCCGTGCGGCGGTACTCGCACGTAATCCGCAAGTGATCATGACCGGCGGCGGCGATCCGCGAGCCACCGACTTGCTCGCGGATTGGAAGCGCTGGCCCTGGCTCACCGCCGTGAAGAACGGCAATCTGTTTGTCGTGCCCGGCGACGTCCTGGGGCGAGCCTCGCCGCGCATCCTCGAAGGTGCCGTCGCCGTCTGCCGCGACCTCCGGATTGCCCGTCATCACTTGTAGGAGCGAGCTTGCTCGCGATTATTGGCCCAAAAGATCGCGAGCAAGCTCACTCCTACAAATCAGCCTCCGATTTTAATGATTGTTTCAAGCGTGCGCTTTGCCAGAGGGTTTCCTCGTCAACGCCATAAGACCGGTGCCGCTACCGGCTGACGGAAGAAAGAAGACCTGGCACATCCAGGTCGGGAACGGGGAGTTTGCTTGCGTATTCTCCGAGCAACGCCTGAAAGTGCGGATCCTTGCGGATCGGATCCCAGATGGGATCGCGCTTGAGTACGGGTACGGAAATAAACTGCCCCGCCGGCATGGCGAGCAGACGCTTGAGTAATCCAATCGCCTGTCCGGGCTCGCTCACCTGGACGTAGATCCGGGCCAGGGTAAGCAGGTGCGAGGCACCATAGGTCGCGTCTTTGGAAACGGGAACCAGAGCGGTCGCCTTGCGCCCGTCCGCAATCGCCTCGCGCTTGTTTCCGAGCCCCGCTTCGGCCAGGCCCAGGAGGCTCCACAAGTTGGCGTCTTTCGGCTGTCCCTGCAGCGCGTTGCGGAGCAGCTCACGTGCCTTGTGGTAAGCCTGCTGCGCGCGCGCGTTGTCGCCTTGGAGCGCCCAGGCCTGGGCACGAATCAGGCTCGTGGGCTCTGCCCCCAAGGCATTGGCCGCCGACAGCCAATCGGGGGCGTCGGCCAGTGCAGCCAAGACGTCGGCGGGCCGGTGCGCCAGGCGTGCTGTCCAGGCCTGAAGCGCAAGCATCAGCCCTCTGCTCTTGTCCGTGCCGGGATTTTTTGCCAATGTCTGTTGTATCTGTTCCGGCGGCTTACCCTCGAGCAAAAGCGTTATAAGTTTCAGGGCGCGGGCGAAGTAATCGCGCTGGGCCAGCGCCAGCGCCAGTTCAAACTGGCTCTCGGCCCGGGGATACCTGCGCAGGGTCATCAGGGTAATGCCGATCGCGGTGCGCCGACGGGGATTACGCGGATCGAGCCGCGTGGCCTGCCGGAGTCCGGCCAGGGCCTCTCGCCACTTGCCCTGGCGGCGGTGAATATAGGCAATCGCCGCCACCACGTCGGCGTTGTTGGGCAGGCTTTGGCGGGCCCGCTCGAATTGGGCGAGCGCCGCCGTGTAGTTCCGGTGGCCATAGTACTCGACGTACCCCAGGGCAACCCAGGCCTGCGGCAGCGCCGGGTTCAGTGCGAGCGCCCGGCGGACCGCATGCTCGGCCTTGGCAATGCTGCGCTTGGCGTAGTCGAATCGAAACCAGTAGAGGTAGCTTTCGAGGCGTGACAGCCGCGCCCAGGCGAGGGCAAAGCCGGGATCGTGGGTTACCGCCTGATGGTAGAGGTCGGTGGCTTGGGCGGCGGCTTTTCCCAAGTCCTCGACGTTGTTGTTGTCCATGATCCGGTTGGCGTAATAGTTGGCCTTGAGGTAAAGCAGATAGGCTTGGTGGTCTTGCGTCGGGGCCTCGGTGAGCCGCGCGGTCTCGCCCGCCAGCAGCTTCGCCTGTAACGCCGCGGCCACCTGATTCGCCACGTCCGTTTCCGCTTCGAAAACGTGGGCGAGTGAGCGGTCGTAAACATGCGCCCAGAGATGCATGTCGGTCCGGGCATCAATGAGCTGCGCATTGATCAGCACCCGGTCGCCCACCTTCTGTACACTGCCCTCGAGTATGACGGTGGCCCCCAGCTCAACGGCCACCTTCCGGAGATTCACGGGACGGCTCTGATATTGCTCGGAGGAGGTGCGCGAGATCACCCGCAGTTTGCCGATTTCGGCAAGTTTGGAGAGGATCGTGTCCTGGATGCCGGTGGCGAACCAGGCGTCGTTCCCTTTGGCGCTCAGATCCTGAAACGGCAGCACCGCAATCACGGGCGTGGGTGGGGCAGTCGCCGCCGGCCGGTAAAAAGCGAAATACCAGATCAGCACGGCGGCGACAACGGCGACCGCGCCGCCGGCCAGCGCAAACAGGGTGGTCCGTCGCCCCGTAGGGGCAGCTTCCGATTCGCCTGCACCGCCGGCATTGCCGGTAGGAGCGGCGGCCTCCGCCGCGATCGCGGTCGGGGCGACCGCTCCTACATCCTCCGATTCAGGTTTGGCACCTGTTTCCTCTGTAGGATCTGCTTCAGCCGCGATTTCGCCGCGGCTCGGACCTATCGCGACTGAAGTCGCTCCTACATCCTCCTCCTCGATCGGTTCGATCGCGACCCGTTCAATCCTCACCGGCACGGTGAAGCGGTAGCCGTACTTATGCACCGTCTCGATGTAGCGCTGGCCTTTTTCCTTTCCCTTCAGCGCCTTGCGGAGCGCGCTGACGTACCAACTCAGGCTGTTTTCCACCACGATCGTGTCCGGCCACAGCGCCTGATACAACTCGTCGTGGGTTTTCAGGTGCCCGCCGGACTCCGCCAGCAGCAGTAACAGATCGAAGGCCTTCCCGAGCAGCGGCACCGGTTCGCCGTTTTTGGTCAGCGAGCGCTCGGCTGCATCAAGGGAAAACGGGCCGAAGTGGATAACTTTCTTGTATCCGATTGATTTATCGCCAATTTCCGCGTTCATTCCCTAGCGACTCATACGCGATTCAAGAAAAATTCAAGAAATACTCAGTGCAGATTACAAGACATTTCCCTCCCCTCGAAGCATACTTTACCAGCGTGATGTCCGGTTTGCCGCCCGCTGCCGACTCTTTTCCGGTTTTGGAGCAGGGCAGCGAGCCGCAGGCTTCACCTCTTACAGCCCAGCTATCAGGAGACATGAGGAATGAACAGAACCGCGTTCAATATTATTGCCGG
>CAZKOE010000035.1:3039-17442 GCA_964554305.1 uncultured Gammaproteobacteria bacterium | reverse complement strand
GCATCCTGCAGGCCGTGCAGGTGGAGGCCGGTGAACGGGTGCTCGAAATCGGCACCGGCACCGGGTATCTGGCGGCCTGCCTCGCCATGCTCGGCGGGCGGGTGAGCAGCGTGGACATTCAGGAGGATTTCGTCGCCGACGCCGGTCAAAGACTCGCCGAAGGCGGTCTCGGCCGGATCGAACTCGACTGTGCGGATGTGCACACGCTCGAGATCGAAGGGCCCGAATGGCAGGTGATCGTGATCACCGGCTCGCTGCCCGAACGCGATCCGGCTTTTCCGCGCCGGCTCGCCCGCGGCGGGCGGCTGCTCTGGATCGTTGGCGAGGCGCCGGCGATGCGGGTCGAACTCGTGACCCGGGTCGGCGCCGAGGAGTGGCGCACGACGGGCCTGTTCGAAACCGTCGTGCCCAGGCTCAGAGGAGCCGACGCGCGGCGCGAGTTCGAGTTTTGAGGGTTCGAGCGCGGGCGGGACTCTGCGTCCGGGGATTGAGTTTTACCTTAATTGCTGTTATAGTTCTCTAAAACACTTGGGAAACTTCACGATGCTGAAAAAACTATTGATCGCCGCCTGTGCGCTTGCCGCCCTCGCGCCTGCGGCCCATGCCACCAATTTGTGGCAGGTGTGGCAGCTCGCGACCCAGAACGATCCCGCGTTCAAGCAGGCGCGGGCGAATCGCAATGCCTCGATGCAGGCGAAGCCGCTGGCCTGGTCGAAACTTTTTCCCTCGATAGACCTGAGTGCAAGTCGGACCTGGGACAACGGCACGCAATCCAGCGTATCGCAAAGCCCCTTCGCCGGGACCGCACTGCTGTCAACCCATCAGGCCAACAACACCGTCTCGAACGCATGGGGCGCGAAACTTACGCAGACCCTGTTTAACTGGCAGCAGTTCGCTGCCGTTCAGGGAGCGGATTACACGGTGGCCAAGGCCGAGGCCGACTACCAGACGGCGCTGCAGGGGCTGATGGTCTCGGTCTCCCAAGCGTACTTCAATGTACTGAACTCGCAGGACATCCTGGCCGCCGACCTGGCTAACCAGAAGGCACTGCACCGCCAGTACGAGCAGACCCAGCAGGCCTACAAGGTCGGGCTCATCGCCGTGACGGGCGTGCGCCAGGCCGAGGCGGCCTACGAGCAGGCGCGTGCGCAGGTGATTAAGGATCGCCAACTGCTCGCCCAGGCCCGTGAAGCCCTGCGGGCCATTACCGGAAAGTACCTGCCGCATCTGGAAGGGCCGCGTACCACGTTGCCGTTGGAACCGCCGCAGCCGACGAACGTCCAGTCCTGGGTGAGCACGGGCCTGCAGAACAATCCGGCGCTGGCTTCCGCCCGCCTGGCCCAGAAGGTTGCCAACAATCAGGTCAGCCAGCAGCGTTCCGGCTACATGCCGCAGTTGGATCTGGTTTTGCAGCATACCTACGGCAGCGGAGACGGGAACTCCTCGGTGTGCCGCAGCGGATTCTGTTCGCCCGCCGGCCCGGATAACTCGCACAGCTACGATAACCAGATCGGCCTGCAGCTGTCGTGGAACATCTTTGCCGGCGGCGGCACCCGCGCCGCCGTCAAGCAGGCCCAGTACCAGGCCGACGCCGCCATGGCCGCGCAGATTGCCCAGCAGCGAACCGTCGAGCAGGACGTGCGCAACAATTATCTCGCCGTGCTTTCCGGGATCGCCGGAGTGCAGGCGACGAAGCAGTCCGTCGCCGCCAACGAGATAGCGCTCAGGGCGACCCAGGAAGGGCTCAAGGTCGGCACCCAGACGACGCTCGATGTCCTCCAGGCGCGCAAGGATCTTCTGACCGCACAGAAGTCCTACTTCAACGCGCGCTACGACTACCTCATCTCCGTGCTGAAGCTGGATCAATCCGCCGGTACGCTCACGCCGGCCGATCTCAAGCAGTTGAACAGATAGCGCGCGCCGCGGGGACGCACCCTCGCGCCGGGGCCCGGATCGGTGCCCGCGCCCTATCCGGCAACGTCGTCTGGCCCCGGTTCCGCGAGGTAGCCGTCGAGCGCGGCGAGCGTCGCCGACAATACCCCGGATTGCACGACGCTGTCGCGTCCTGCTTCACCCGCCTTGCGGGCCGCCGCCGGGTCGTTCAATAACGCGATCACCCTGGTCGCGAGTGCATGGGCATCTTCGATCACGGTGAGCGCGCCGGCGGCCGTCAGGCGTTCGGCCTGCCCGCGGACGTTCGCGAGCTGCGGCCCGGCGAGGACGGGCAGGCCGAGGAGCGCGGGTTCGAGCAGATTGTGGCCGCCGAGCGGCGCGAAGCTTCCGCCGACGAAGGCGACCTCGCCCGTCGCGTAGAGCGCGCGCAGTTCGCCCAGTCGGTCCACAACGACAGCCGCACCGGCCGCGATGGGTTGCTCCGAATCCAGGACTTCGGAGCCGAATGCTTCGACGCCCCGTGCCGCAAGCGCGACGGCGAAGGCGGATGCCCGTTCGGGATGCCGCGGGGCTATCAGGACGACGGCATCGGGGAGTGCCGCGCGAATCAGCGCTGCGGCCGCCGCGATCAGGTTTTCTTCGCCTTCGCGCACCGAGCCCGCGACCCAGACCCTGCGGCCGGCAAGCGGGCCGCTGCGCAACCTGCGGCCGCGTTCGCGTACCGGCTCGGGAATGATCTGCGCCTCCTTCAGGTTGCCGCCGACCCGGCCGCGTTTGCGCGGCAGGCCGAGTGCGAGGAAACGTTCGAGATCTTCCGGCGTTTGCGCCAGAACGGCGGACAATCGGCCCAGTGTGTCCCGGGTCGTCTTGGGGAAACGGGCGAGGCGATCCGCCGTTTCCGACGTGAGCCGTGCGCTGGCCAGGACGACGGGCAGGCGGTTGTGCGAGGCGGTCGCCAGCAGGTTGGGCCAGAGTTCGGTTTCGACCAGTACCAGCATTCTCGGCCGGGTGCGGGCGAGGAAGCGCCGCCAGGCAGCAGGCAGATCGAGCGGCGCGAGGTTTGTCGGAGCGTCGGGCAGGAAGCTCTTCGCGGCCGCGAGGCCACTGGCGCTGAAGGCGGTCAGCCGCACGGGGTAGCGCCGTTTCAATGCGGCGGCCAGGGGAAGCGCCGCCTGCATTTCGCCCGCCGACGCGGCGTGGAGCCATACCGGCCGGCGCGCATCGTGAGCGACAAGGCCCAGGCGCGCACGCCAGTCGTCGGGCTTCCCGGTCTGGCGCCGCGAGCGGCGGGCGAGGTGCGCGAGTATGAACGGTGTCGAGCACCCGAGTGCCACCGTGTAAGCAGAGCGGGCGAGGCTCAATGGGAGTACCTCGAATCAGGGGTTCGAGGAATTGTTCCGGTCCGTTCTTGCCTCATGCTTCGTTGCGACTCCTCGCCAAGGTCACGGACTATGCCTCGTCGTCGCGCTTTGTCCGAAACAAAAATGAACTCGGATTAATCACCGAGCCCCTTGATCCGGGGCGCTGGCGCGGATGCGGTGGATGAGGCTCGAGGTGGAGCGGCCTTCCAGGAGCGGCAGGACATGGACCTCGCCTCCCGCTGCGCGCACGGCCTCGTTGCCGGCGATCTCACCGGGCTTGTAGTCGCCGCCCTTGACGAGCACGTCGGGTGCAACGTTGTCGATCAACCGCGCCGGCGTATCCTCGGAGAAGGGCACCACCCAGTCCACGGCGGCAAGCGCGGCGAGTACGTTCATGCGATCTTCGAGCGGCACCAGCGGGCGCGGCTCGCCCTTGAGCCGGCGCACGGAAGCATCGTCGTTCACGGCGACGACGAGCCGGTCGCCGCGGGTGCGGGCCTCGGCGAGATAGCGGACGTGGCCCGCGTGCAGCAGGTCGAAGCAACCGTTGGTCATGACGATGCGTTCGCCGCGCGCGCGGGCGCCGGCGACGAGTGCGAGCAGGCTTGCCTCGTCCACGATGCCGCGCCCCGAGGCGTGCATCGCGAGTCTCAATTCCGCCGGACCGACGCTCGCCGCGCCGACATGGCCGACGACGATGCCGGCGGCGACGTTGGCGAGCCGGGCCGCGGCGTCGGCTGCGAGACCGCAGGCGATGCCTGCGCCGAACACGGCGATTACGGTGTCGCCGGCGCCGGTCACGTCGCTGACCTCCCGCGCGTGGGTGGGAAGATGAAGCGGCGCCGTACCGGCGGCGAGGAGCGTCATGCCTTCGGCGCCGCGGGTAATGAGAAGCGCGTTCAGGTGCAGTTCCCGGCACAGCTTCTCGCCGCGTTCGGCCAGTTCGGCTTCGTCGGCGCAGATTCCGACCACGGTCTCAAATTCGGCGCGGTTGGGGGTAAGCGCCCAGGCGCCTTTGTAGCGCGTGAAGTCACGGCCTTTCGGGTCCACCAGCAACGGGATCCTGGCTGCGCGCGCGGCGGCGATCAGGCGCGGCATTTCCCTGAGCGCGCCCTTGGCATAGTCCGAGGCGATGGCCAGCGTATGACCGGGGAGCGCCGTCTCGAAGCAATCGGCGAGTTCGGCGGCGGCCGCGGCGCCGAAACCGCGTTCGAAGTCGAGCCGGATGAGTTGTTGGTGGCGCGCGAGCACGCGCAGCTTCGCCACCGTCGGCGCCTCGCGGCGGGCGATGAGGGCGTTGCCGATCGCCTGCGCCGAAATCAGCGCGGCGAGCCGTTCGGCCTCGGGATCCATGCCGGTGAGCCCCAGGAGCGTCGGCTGGGCGCCGAGTGCGGCAAGGTTGACGGCGACGTTGGCCGCGCCGCCGGGCCGCTCCTCGGTGGCGCCCACGTGCACGATCGGTACCGGGGCTTCCGGAGAAATGCGCTCACTCGCCCCCGACCAGTAGCGGTCGAGCATGACATCGCCCACCACGAGGATGCGCCGTCCGGAAAAGTCGGGGATACTGAGATTCATGCCGCCGCCAGTTTCGTGGAGTCCGTTCGTCCCGGAAGCGGAATCGTAGCACAGCACGATCGCATTCCACCTGCTGTTTACGGTATGCTGGAGGCGTGCCAACGCGAGCTTGCCCATGTTCGCAGATAAAAGCCCCAAAACCGTTCGGCTCGCCTTGTTTTTGCCGGCTTTCTCCTTGGTGCTGCTTTCGCTGCTCGTCACCGGCTGCACCGCTTCGCCGACGCTGTACTCGTCGGCGCAGATGGAGCAGCTCGGCAACCAGGCCTACACGAAGATCAGGCAGCAGACGCCCGTCTCGCACAATGCGCGGCTCAAGCGTTATGTGCAATGTGTGGTTTCGCAATTGGCGGCCCAAACCCCGCGTTCGCACTGGAACGTCACCCTGTTCCAGAGCAAGGTGGCCAATGCCTTCGCCCTGCCCGGCGGGCACATCGGCGTTTACACCGGCATTCTCAGGTATGCGAATACGCAGTCGGAACTCGCCGTCGTGATCGGGCACGAAATGGGCCACGTTCTCGCTCATCACATCAACAAGCGGCTCTCGCGCGAGGCGATCACCCAGCTCGGACTGGAGGCCGTCGGCGGCATGCTCGGCGGCGGCGCGCAGAGCCAGGAGATGATGGAGGCCCTGGGGCTCGGTGCGCAATACGGCATCATCCTGCCGTACAGCCGCGGGCAGGAAAGCCAGGCCGACATCATCGGTTTGAATCTGGCGGCCGAGGCGGGGTTCAATCCCGAAGCCTCGATCCAGTTGTGGCGCAACATGGCGCAGGCCGGCTCGGAGCCACCGGCGTTTCTCTCCGACCATCCCTCCTCGTCCAGCCGCATTGCCGATCTCGAGGCCCACATGCCCCAGGCGCTGAAGGAATACCATCAGGCCCAGGCGGCGGGAAGATCTCCGCACTGCGGTCGTTGAGGCTCACGCCTCGCGATTTCGGGTCGCGTGGCCGGCCCGCTCCCGGCCGCCACGTTTTTGCTTATAATTCTGCGACATGTCGCCCGGGATCCGGCGAGTTCTGGATTCTTTGCTTACCCATCTCGATCCGGCTCGCCGGAAGTTCCACGTTCTGGTACTGCTGGCCTTTGCCGCCGGATTCGTGGACACTGCGGGCTTCATTCTTTTGTTCGAACTCTTTACCGCGCACATTACCGGCAACACCGTGATTGCGCTCGCCGATATCGTGCACCGCGGCGGCGCTGGCGCGCTGGCCGCTTTTCTGATGTTGCCCATATTCGCCGTCGCGGTGGTTCTGCTCACGCTCCTGGTGGATGCGGTCGAAACGCGGTTGCCACAATGGGTGTTGGCCATCATGATCGGGATCGAAACGGTGCTGCTCGTGGTTTTCGCCGTCGTAGCGGTTTTTCTCGATCCGTCGCACAGTTCGCCCGACGCGCCCGCCGTGATTATCGTGGGCGGTCTCGGCGTGATTGCCATGGCAGTACAGAACACGATCGCCGGGGTGCTGCCCAAGCACTCCACCGTGATGACGGGCAATGCATCCAATATCATTATTCACGCGGTGCGCTGGCTGCGTGCCCGGCATCGCCACAATGCGGAACTGCGCGCGAAGTCGCGGGGCGAGTTGCGGATACTGTGGCCGACCATGCTCGCATTTGCCGTCGGCGGCATCATCGCGGCAATCGGCATCGTGACCGTCGGTTACTGGTGCCTGTTGATTCCCGTGCCGGTGACGGCGGCGGCGACGGTGTATGCGATCGGCGTGACACTGAAAGGCAGCCTGCATCTGGAAGAAGGCGTCGGCGTCAGCAACGAGGACCGTTGACGAAACCGCGGCGGCGCTTTTTCTTCGTCTCACGGGCAGCGCGGAACGCGTTGCGGGCCGGAGGGATTCGGGGTTTGTGAAGAAAGAATTCAGTCGCAGGGCCCGGAGTTTCCATCAACGCTACGGCGCGGCCTCGTCGGCGCCGCGAACTCCGTGTACTTTGTGGCGAGTCCGTTTCCGACCAGGAGCGTGCCGGCAACGGCCTTCGCTTTTATACCGGTTTACGCGAGTGCCGCGACGAGACGTTCCAGGGCGCTGTCGAGGGTGGCGCGGGTGCAGGCGAAGTTGAGGCGGGCGAAGCCGGGGGCGCCGAAGTCCACACCGTCGGACAGGCCGAGGCCATGCCGTTCCAGGTGGGCGACGGGGTTCTCGATGCCTGTATCGCGCAGGTCGAGCCAGTAGAGATACGTGGCCTCGGGCGGCGTGGCGTGCACCCGCGGGAGTTTGGCGAGCGCCTCGGTCACGCGGTCGCGGTTGGCACGCAGGTAGCGGATCAGCGCCGCGTGCCAGTTCCAGCCGTCGCGCCAGGCCGCCTCGGCCGCCGCGTAGGCGAGCGCGTTGACGTAGGGCAGGACGCCTTCGATCGCGACCTTGAAACGGTTGCGCAGGTCGGGGTCGGGAATAACGGCGCAGCCGAGGCCGAGGCCCGCAAGGTTGAAGGTTTTGGATGGCGCGTAAAGGGTGATTGTCCGCGCGGCCAATTCGGGCGAGAGCGTGGCAAGCGGGTGGTGGTGCGCACCGGGTTCCAGAACGAGGTCGCTGTGCAGTTCGTCGGAGACGATCAGAACGTCATGGCGGAGGATACGTTCGGCGAGCGCTTCGAGTTCGGAGCAGGCGAATGCCCGCCCGCTCGGGTTATGCGGATTGCAAAAGAGGAACAGGCGGCCGCCGTTGGCGAAGGCCGCTTCCAGCCGATCGAGATCCAGCGCCGCCCGGTTGCGCCCGGTTGCGAGCGGCACCTCGATGCAGTCGCGTTCCATGCGCCCGGGCGCGCTGCGAAAGGGCGGATAGATCGGCGTCGTCGTGACAACGGAGTCGTCGCGGGCGATGAGCCGGCAGGCGGCATGGATCGCCGGCACCGTCCCGGGCAGCCACAGCAGCCAGTCGGGTGCGATGGTCCAGCCCTGGTGGCCGCGCACATACGCGAGCGCGGCCTCGACGAGTCCTTCCGAGGCGTGGGTGTAGCCGAAGATGCCGTGCGCCACGCGCCGACTCAGAGCCCTGACGACGGGCGCGGGCGCCGGGAAGTCCATGTCGGCGACCCACAGCGGGAGCACGTCGCGCGCACCGTAGCGGTTCCATTTCACGCTTTGCGTACCGCGGCGGTCGATCGCGCGATCGAAATCGTATTCGTGGCTTGTTACGGATTCGTCAAGGAATTTCTGCATAACGCTTTTCCGTCATTTCCGCGCCGGCGCACTGCTGTCCAGGGAAAGTTTTCACTTCGTCGTTCCCGCGCAGGCGGGAACCTAGTTTGAACACGAGTCCCACCCGCGGGGCGGGATGCTTTCTTGACTGGGCTCCCGCCTTCGCGGGAGCGACCATGGAGACGCGGGGATGATGAACGAATCAGAGGCCCGCTAGTCGCGTTCGATTTTTTCGAAAAGCTCGCTCACGACGTCGCCGCGGCGCGAATAGAGGTGCTCGTGGTGCTGCTCCTCGATCCAGGCGTCGCGCTCGGCGGCGGTCTCGAACCAGCGCTCGGCCGACCAGTCGGGGCCCAGGAGATGTTCCGAGCGCATGGGGTCGTCCTCGGGCATGGTGATTTTGACGCCGTATTTTTTCTCCGCCATCGTGCCTCCGAAATCGGGTCAGCGCATCTCGTCACAGGCAGGATCCCGCCTGCACTTCCTGGGCTATTTTATTCCATTGCCGCCTGCGCGGCTTCCGGCGGTTCGCCGGAGCCGAATTCATAACGCATCGCGAGCGCGAGCGGCACCATGATAAGCATCAGGCCGGCCATCAGGAGAAAGTCGTCATTGTAGGAAATCATCGCGGCCTGGCGGTTCACTTCGGAATTGAGCAACGCGAACGCGCCCTGTCGCGGCAGAGGCACCTGATGCATGAACTGGATAAGCGGCTGGCTGAATGCCGTGAGTCGTTCGCCGAGCTGGGCGTGATTTACCTGGATGTGGCGTGACAGGAGCGTGAACACGATCGAGATGCCGATGCTCGAGCCGATGTTGCGGATGAGGTTGTAGATCGGCGTCGCCTCGTTTCTGAGTCGTGCGGGGAGGGTCGAGAAGGTGACGGTGGTGAGTGGCACGAAGGTGAGGCCGAGTCCGATGCCCTGCACGAAGCCGATCCAGACGTAGAAGGACGGGGTGATCTGGAGCGTCCCGCCGCTCAGCAGGTACAGGGCGGCGGCGTTGATGAGGAGTCCCGCAACGATCAGGTAGCGCGGGTTGATGCGCATGATCAGGCGCCCGACGATGAGCGCCGCGACCATCGCGCCGAGGCCGCGCGGGGCGAGGATGAGCCCGGTGGTCAGCACGGGGTAGTTCAGCTGTTGCTGCATCAGCGGCGGCAGCAGCGTACCGGTGCCGAGAAGCACCATGCCCAGCATGAGGATCAGGATGATGCCGAGCGAGAAGTTGCGGTCGCGGAACAGGCGCAGGCTCACGAAGGGCTGCTTTTTGAGGCTGGCATACCAGGGGTAGACCCAGAGCATGATGGCGGCGACGGCGGCGGCGATCACGATTTCTTCCGAAGAGAACCAGTTTTTGATGCTGCCGCGATCGAGAAAATACTGCAGGGCGCCGACGCCGATGCTGAGCATGACGAAGCCCGCCATGTCGAAGGGACGGGTGTCGCCGTGCGGGCGCCGCGGCACGAAATTCAAGACCATGATGAAGCAGACGATCCCGACCGGAATGTTGATGAAGAAACACCAGCGCCAACTATAAAATTCGGTGATGTACCCGCCCAGTGTCGGCCCGATGATCGGCCCGACCAGGATGCCGAGGGCGAAGATCGCCATTGCCGTGCCGTGGCGCTCGCGCGGGTAGGTGTCGAGCAATATCGCCTGTGCGAGCGGGGTGAAGGCGGCTCCGAGAACGCCCTGGAAAATGCGCATGAACACGATTTCGGTCAGGTTGGTCGAGGCGCCTACCATGAAGGAGAAGAACGCGAAACCGGCGACGGCGACGAGGAGAACATTGCGCCGACCGAAGCGCTCGGCGAGCCAGCCCATGAGTGGTGTCGCCCCGGCCGAGGCGACGATGTAGGAGGTCAGCACCAGCTTGATGCTGTCGAGGTCGGTGGAGAAGCTCCCCATCATGTGCGGGAGCGCGACATTGGCGATCGTCATGTCGAGCACCTGCATCAGTGCGGCGAGCATCACCGCAATGGTGATCGGCCCGCGATGCAGATGCCCGCCCGAAGTGGCGCTTGTCGCCGTGCCCGCCGCCGCGCTCATTGCTGCCGTGGCTTGTTGCTCTTGTTGCCGCGAACGTTGACGGTTACCTCGGCGCTCATCCCGGCACGCAGTTGCGGCGCGTTCTTCCTGGGTTCGATCGCGATGCGCACCGGAATGCGCTGCACCACCTTGACCCAGTTGCCGGAGGCGTTTTGCGGCGGAAGTAGCGAGAAGACTTCGCCCGAGGCGGGGCTGATGCTTTCGACGTGGCCCTTCCAGGTGTAGTCGGGATAGCTGTCAATGGTGATGGTGGCCGGATCGCCGGGATGCATGTGGGTGAGCGCCGTCTCCTTGAAGTTCGCCTTGATCCAGACCGCGTTCGATTCCACCAGCGGAAAGGCCGCCTGGCCGGCCGCAATCACGGAGCCAGGCAGCACGCCCACGTCGCCGAGGTGACCGGCGGCAGGCGCGCGCACAACCGTGTAGGACAGGTTGAGCTTTGCCTGTTTCAGTGCGGCTTCGGCGGCCTGATAGTCGGCGTTTTCGTCCAGCGGCTGATCGGGATTGCCGTTCAGGTGCGCTAACGCCTTGGCCTGGTCGGCCTTGAGCGCCGCGACCTTGTGCTGAGCCTGGCGCAGCAGGGTGCGCGCCTTGTCGAGCTTGGCGTTGGTGATGACATTCTTTTTCGCCAGCGGTCCCTGGCGCCCGACCTCGCGCTGAAGAAAGGCGACGTTGGCTTCCGCGCCGGCGATTTGCGCCGCGTCGGCCTTGTACTGCGCCTTGAGCGCCTGCACCTGGGCGGCCACCGCGGCGAGTTTGGCCCGGGCAGCGCGTTCGGCGGCCTTGAACGGAGCCGGGTCGAGCTTGAGCAGCACTTCGCCCTGGCTGACTGCCTCGTTCGTGTGTACCGGCACGGCAATGAGGCGCCCGTCGACTTGCGGGCTGATGATGACCGTGTTGCGCGCCACGAAGGCGTCGTCGGTGCTCACGAATCCCCTGTGGCTGAGGTAGTACCACAGGCCGACGGCGATCAGTATCGCCGGACCGCCGATCAGGAGCACGAGGCGCAGACGGCGCGCCCAGGATCGGGATTTTTTCTTCGTCTCCGACTTGTCCTCCGACGCTTTTTTCTCTTCCGCCATGGATGGTCTGGGTTGGACTGGACGGTCTAGTCTAATGCGAACTGGGTTTCAGGTCAACCACCCTCCAAGTATTCACGTTTGTTGCGTCCATTGTCTCGCCGCCGCGTGGGCGAATTCGCCACCCCTTGGCGCCCCAGCTTGCAAGTTGCCATGCCGAAGAATAAAATGGACTGGACTGTCCAGTCCAAAAATGATTTTTATGACGAATCGAACATCTGTTTTCTGGAGGGCCGTCGCCGTGATCGCGGCGCTGCTCGCGGCGGGCGCCACGGCCCGCGCGGAGACGCTCGACCAGGCGCTCGCCGATGCCTGGCGCAACAATCCGCGGATGCAGGCGGCCCGTGCGAGCGAGAGCGCGGCGCAAAGCGACCTGAGCGCGGCCAAGGGCGGCTGGTACCCCAAACTGGGGTTGGAGGCGCAGCTCGCACGCGACCACACGACCGGAACCATTACCTTTTTCACTCCGCCCGACAGCTTCAACGCCGATCTTAATCAGGCGAGCCTGGCGCTTCGGCTCGATCAGCCGATCTACGAGGGCGGGCGCCTGTCTTCGCAGGTGTCGGCAAGTAAAAACGCGGCGCTCTCGAGCCGGGCGCAGACCGGCGCGCGCGGGGCCCAGGTGCTGTTGAATGCCGTCAAGGCCTATCTCGATGTGATCGCCGTGCAAAAACTCCTGCAGGTGCAGCAGGATAATGTCCATGTGATCGAGCAACAACGCAAGGCCGCAGAGGATGCTCTGAACCACGGCGAGGGCACCAAGACCGACGTCGCCCAGGCCGAAGCGCGCCTGAACGCCGCAATCGCCCAGCGTATCCGGGTGCAGGCGAAGCTCGCCCAAGTGAGCGCGATGTATCGCACCGTGATTGGACACCCGCCGGGCACGCTGGCCATTCCGGGACAACCGCCGCGGCTTCCGGCAACACTTGCCCAGGCCAAGGCGCTCGCGGGTCAGAATTACCGGGTGCGGGCGGCGCGCTTCAATGCACAAGCTGCGAGTGCTCAGGCCGAGGTCGCGGGCGCGGCCACGATGCCTCGGCTCGGCTTGTTTGCCGAGGTTCGACGCGAACGCGAGCCGCAGTACGGTTTCGATGAGTTGAACGACGAAGAGGTCGGGCTCAGCCTGAGTTTCCCCATCTGGCGCGGCGGGACGCTCCGCGCGAAAACGGCCGCCGCCCGCGAACGCGCCAATGCGGCTGCGCTCCAGGTCCAGGCGACCGAGGATCAGGCGCGGGGGAGGGTCGTGGCCGCCTGGCACGATTACGCCGCGGCCGGCGCCGCCTTCAACGCCGACCGGTCCAGGCTCACGGCGGCGCGCACGGCTGCCGGCGGTGTCGCGGCGGAGCATCGCCACGGCGAACGCACGCTCCTCGACGTGCTGAACGCCGAGCAGGAAGTGCGCAATGCGCGGGCCGCCCTGATTCAGGCGCGCCGCGACCGCATTGTCGCCGCTTACACGCTGCTCGCGGCCACCGGGCAGTTGTCGGCCGCCAAGCTGGGTCTTGCCGTTGCCGACAAGGGGGCAGGGTCGTGAATGCGGAACACGAAAGCGATCCGCACGGAAAACGCGCGGATATCCTCGAGGCCGCGCAGAAGGTTTTCCTGCGCGAAGGCTTCGCGCTGGCCAGCATGGAGACCATCGCCCAGGAGGCCGGGGTTTCCAAGCAGACCGTCTATAACCATTTCGGGGGCAAGGAAGAGCTGTTCCGCGCGTTCGTGCAGGCCCGGTGCCAGGCGCTGAGCGGGGCGCTCGAGAGAGGAATTCTCGATGGAAACGATGCTCTCGAGCGGACCCTCTCCGATTTCGGCGCCAATGTCCTCGATGTCATGCTGTCGCGCGATGCCATGCGCTTGAAGCGGTTGCTGCAGAGCGAAGGCCGCCGGCATCCGAAACTTGCCGAAATTTTTTATCGCCAGGGACCGGATTGCACGGCCGATCGGTTGTCCCGCTATTTGGCCCGCCAGAACGAACAGGGACGACTCGCCGTGCGCGAGCCGCGCATCGCGGCCGAGCAGTTCGTGGCCATGCTGGCGGGGCATCTGCGGATGCGCCACCTGATCGGGCTCGCCGGGGCCCCTACCCGGGCCGAGCGCCAACGCTACGTGGCGAATGCCGTGCAACTGTTTCTCGACGGTGCCCGCCGGCGGGATTGATGCCGTTCAGTTTGTCGGCGGGGCGGCCAGGAGCTTTGGCGGCAGGTCGCGGAAGGCGGCGGCCAAGTCGTGCAGAAGGGCTGTCTCGGGCGAACTTGCCCGCCAGGCCATGGCGATGCGGCGGCTGGGTGGCGAACCACGGAATGGGACGAGGCACAGGCCTTCCACACCGGCGGCGGGTGAACGGGTCGCGAGTACCGGGAGCAGCGTGATGCCGACTTCCGTTGCGACCATGTGGCGGAGCGTCTCGAGGCTCGTGGCGCGGAAACCCGCGCGCTCGCCGGCGCCCGCGAGTTTGCAGACTTCGAGCGCCTGGTCGCGCAGGCAGTGCCCATCTTCGAGTAACAACAGGCGCGCATCGTGCAGGTCATCGAGGCTCACCGAGGTGCGCTCGGCCAGCGGATGCGAGACGGGAACGGCCAGCACGAAGGGCTCCTCGAACAGGAATTCGGTGACGAGCCCCTCCTCGGGAATCGGCAAGGCGACGATGACGGCGTCAAGCCGCCCGGCATGGAGTTTGTTGAGGACGGTTTCGGTCTTCTCCTCGGTGAGCAGCAATTCCAGCTTGGGGAAACGGCGGTGGATCGTGGGCAGCACCTGCGGCAGCAGATAAGGCCCCAGGGTCGGGAAGATGCCCAGCCGGAGGGTGCGCACGCCGCCGGTCCGCGCCTCCCTGGCCAGGGCCCAGATTCGTTCGGCGTGTTGCAGCGTTTCACGGGCTTCGGCAAGGATTGCCCGCCCGGTTTCAGTGAACAGTACCTTGCGAGGCGCACGTTCGAGAAGCGCAACTCCCAATTCGCCCTCGAGCTTCTTGATCTGCGTGGATAGAGTCGGCTGACTCACGAAGCAGGCTTCGGCCGCGCGGCCGAAGTGGCGCTGTTCATCCAAGGCAACGAGATACTTGAGATCGCGTAGATTCATGTCTGTTGATAGTTTAAAGCTATTATTATTATAAAAACAATGTATTTGACTTATCAAGTCCCTGCCCTTATCTTGATCAGCGAGGGCGCGGAAACACCGTTCGCGCATTGTCAGGCACCGGTGTTATCGGAGGTTTTATGTCAACGGAAAAATCGGCACGGCCGCATTGTTTCGTCGTCCTGTACCGGTGGCGCCTGCGGCCGGGCGCCGAGGGCGGC
>CAZKOE010000035.1:0-3029 GCA_964554305.1 uncultured Gammaproteobacteria bacterium | reverse complement strand
GCGGCTTCATCGAAGGCTGGTCCCGCATGACCGAATTGCTCCGGGCGTGCGGCTCGCTGGGATCCAGGCTCCATCGCGGCTCCGACGGCCTGTGGTACAGCTACGCGCAGTGGCCCAGTGCGCGGGCGCGCGAAGACGCTTTTGCCCTCGGTCCCCCGGACGAGGCGGCCGGCGCTCGGATGCGGGCCGCCATCGCCGAGCGGTTGCCCGAGGTCGTTCTCGATACCGAGGCCGATTATCTCGTTCCGTTGGAGGTCCGCGATGTCTGACGGGGGCGTTCATGCGGGTGGCGTTCGCGGCTGCGCACTGTTGTCCGGGGAAAATCAACGTGGTTCGCAGAAATGCGGTAGCAGGGCCTTTTTTCACCATGGCTCGCCGATGAGAATCGAATTCAGAACCCTCGGCGCTCCCGCGAAGGCGTGGGGCGGGATTCGTTAATTCGTACTGGATTCCGGATCGCGCTCGCGCGCATCCGGAATGACGAGTTTCAGCTTTCCCCGGACAGCAGTGCGGCGATGCGAGGGTCGTGTCCGGCCCGGACGGCCGCGATCTCAAGGTCGGGTTTTATGCCTGCGAACCCGATCGGTTACTTGAGCCGGAGGCGTTTTGCGCTCCGGTTTGATCCAGGCGTTGTTTGTTTATCATCGAAAGGAGGTTTAGATATGTTGACCATAGGCGACAAGTTCCCGCAATTCAAGCTGAAGGCGACCGTGGGCATAGACAAGCTCGACACGGCCTTTGCCGATATCACCGACGAAACCCATCGCGGCCAGTGGCAGTTGGTGTTTTTCTACCCGAAGGATTTCACCTTCGTCTGCCCGACCGAGATCAAGGGCTTCGCCGATCTGAACAAGCAGTTCAACGATCGCGACTGCCAGATTCTGGCCGCGAGCACCGACAGCGAGCATGTGCATCTGGCCTGGCGGCGTGATCACAGGGATCTGCGCGAGCTGCCCTTCCCGATGCTCGCGGACATCAACAAGGATCTGACTCGCGCGCTCGGTATTCTGGACGAAGAGGGCGTGGCGCGGCGCGCGGCCTTCCTGGTGGATCCCGAAGGTGTGATCCGTTTCGTGTACGTGACCGAGGGCAGCGTCGGGCGCAACCCGGCGGAAGTGCTGCGCGTGCTCGATGCGCTCCAGACCGACGAGCTTTGCCCCTGCAATTGGAACCAGGGCGACGAAACCCTCAAGGCTGCGTAACGGTAATACTTGAACTCATGGTGGGAGCGAGCTTGCTCGCGATGAATACGGCGAATAATCGCGAGCTGGCGCTCGCTCCCACAAGTTCATCTGAACTTGCGAGGAGATGAATGATGACAATAGAAGAGCTGAAAGATAGTTTGCCGGATTACGCGAAGGACTTGCGTCTGAACCTGGAATCCGTACTCAGTGAAGGCGGCGCGCCGGGGCTCGACGCGAAGCAGATTGCGCTCGTCGCGCTCGCCTCGGCCATCGCCTCGCGTTACAAACCACTCACCGAGGCGATCGCCAGATTCGCCTCTGAACGGGTCGGCGCCGAAGAACTCGACGGCGCTCGCGCCGCCGCCGCGATCATGGGCATGAACAACGTCTATTACCGCTTCGTCCATTCGGTAAGCGACGAGGAATACGCGACGATGCGTGCGAGCCTGCGCATGAACGTCATGGCACGCCCCGGCTGCGACAAGACGAGCTTCGAGCTCGCCTGCCTGGCCGTTTCCGCCGTCAATGGCTGCGCGGCCTGCATGGATTCGCACGAGAGGACGCTGCGCGAGCGCGGGCTCGGCGCTCAGGCGGTGCAAAGCGCCGCGCGCATCGCCGCCGTCGTCCACGCCGTTGCGGTCACACTGGAGCAGTCCGGATCCACTTCAGCCTGAACAGCGGCTACAATCGTTGCCGATGACGATCAACCGCGAGGAAGTTCCCATGTCCAGTCTCAAGGCTATCGTCTTGGCCGGTGTCGTTGCCGGCACGCTTGCGCTCGCCGCCTGCGGACAGAGTCAGAGCGATCCGGGCACCCCGGCCGGGCAGATTCAGCGGGGCGGTCAACAAATGGCGCAGGGCGCCAGGCAGATTGCGACCGGCGTCACGGCAATGGCGGCCGACAGCGCCGTCACCGCCCACGTCAAGGCGCGGCTTGCCGCCAACCAGGGGCTGGCGAGTTTCTCCATCCACGTGGACACCCGCAAAGGCGTCGTGACCTTGACCGGCACGGTGAACTCGAAGTCCGCCAAGAAGCTGGCCGGGAAAGTGGCGAGCGAAACCGATGGCGTGCGCGTCGTCGTCAACAAGCTCGGCGTCAACGGCTAGCCCGCATCCCGACGGCGTGCGCGACTTGCTGGTTCATCCGAGGCGGTGCACCCGTTTGGCTGCCGTGCCGCTTTGTCTCACGGCGTTGCGGTTTCTGCTGGCGGCGCCGGTCGTCCTGCTGGCCTTGTTCGCACCGCTTCCGGGCGCCTTCGGCGTCTGCCTGATCGCCGCCTTCCTTTCCGACGTATTCGACGGCATCGTTGCCCGGCGTCTTGGCATTGCGAGCGAATTCCTGCGCCGCGCCGACAGCATCGCCGACACGGTCTTCTATGCGGCGGCGATCGCCGCGGTGTGGATCGTGCATCCACAAGTCATCGAGGGGCGCTGGCCGATATTGATCGCCCTGCTTGGGCTCGAGATTTCGCGTTACGCGCTGGATTTCGCGAGGTTCGGCCGCGAGGCAAGCTATCACATGTGGAGCTCCAAGCTCTGGGGGCTGCTGCTGTTCGCCGCGTTCTTTGCAGTACTTGCCCTGGAAAGAGATGGCTGGATCGTGGATGTCGCCATCTCCATTGGCATCCTTGCCGATCTCGAAGGAATCGCCATCTCGTTGATTTTGCCGACGTGGCGTCACGACGTCCCGAGCCTGGTACATGCCTGGCGTTTGCGCGCACGTACGGTACGCGGATAAATGGATTGTCGAGCGGTCAACGATCAGGTGTCGGCTCCCAGGGAAAGCGGGGCGGCAACGGATTCGAGCGAGCGGCGCTCGGCGTTGACGGCAAGGAAAGCGGCGAC
>CAZKOE010000034.1:0-17459 GCA_964554305.1 uncultured Gammaproteobacteria bacterium | reverse complement strand
GTCAGAACCTCGCCGTCCTTGGTGAAGGCAACAACCGAAGGCGTCGTGCGATCGCCCTCGCTGTTGTAAATGACGCGGGGGCTGCCGCCCTCCATGACCGCCACGCAGGAGTTGGTCGTGCCGAGGTCTATGCCGATGATTTTGCTCATGAATGCCTCTCCGCTGAAACGGGTGAAAACTAACGGGTGAAAACTCTCGATTGAACTTATTTGGGGCGCTGCCCCGCCATTTCAAGCGCCGGGAGCGGCGACCCCTGCCGCGAATCGGCCCGGCGCTACCCCGGTGCGCACGAGACAACCACCCGTGCCGGGCGCAGCAGGCGATCATGCAACTGGTAGCCTTTCTGTACCACGGTCAGGATGCGATCCGGCGCCATCTCGGCGCTCGGCTGCGTCGTCATCGCCTCGTGAAACTCGGGGTTGAAGTTTTCGCCCACCACCGGTTCGATCACCTCAATGTGGTGACGGGCGAAAATATCGTGCAGAAGCCTCAAGGTCATCTCCAGCCCCTCGCGCACGGCCTCGGGCGCCTCGCCGGCCGATCCCAGCGCCAGGTCCAGGCTGTCGGCCACCGGCAGCAGTTCCGTCGCGAAACGTTCATGGCCATAGCGACGGGCGTTCTCGACGTCGCGTGCCGCACGCCGGCGCAGATTCTCCATCTCCGCCGCCAGGCGCAACGCCCGCTCGCGCTCCTCCGCCGCCGCGGCTTCGGCCGCCGCAAGCTCAGTGGCCAGTTCGTTCCCGGCCGCCGGAAACTCGTCGCTCTCCGTGGGCGGAGTCTCTTCCATCGGCTCGTCCTCGCTTTCCCTGTTCATCTGTTACCTTCAAGCCAATCGAACGTCACCCGTGTAGGGGCGGGCCGCCCGCAACCAGAATACGCGCACCGCTTTGTCGCGGGCATGGCCCACTCCTACAAGCGATGCATCAACGCCTGTCTTTCTGGGGGCGGCGCACCCGCATTCAAGGGCTAGAGCAAGCTGCCTGCGCGCTCCCGGCATGATTCCGGCAAAGCCTTCAGGGCGGCTGGATTCGCCCCGCCGGGTCCGCAATGCCAGCTCTTTCCACCGTCCGCCGTCCACAGTTCAAACGTTTTCCCGGCCAGATCTCCGTTTCCGATCGTGGCCTTCATTGTCGCCACTATTGAGCAAGCCTTGCCCGCGCAACCGATAACCTGAATTACATCGGTATATCTACCTATCGGCGCATGAGTCTGCATGGTAATATTGAAAAGGTCGATCTTGCCGAGCGCAGGCCAAGTGCCGTGTTCCCCGCGGTAATCAACGAGGGTGTCGCGCACCTTGTGCATGTCGTTGACGGCTTCCGTTACCCGCGCACGACTGGCATAGCCGAGATACAGCGGAATGGAAATCGCCGACACAACCGCAATCATGGCCACAACAACTGCGCCGGCGCCGACAACAATCAGAGCGACGCCCCAGCCCGGCACTGAGCGAGCCGTAATCGCCGTCGGCCCGTCACCATCTTGCGAAAGGCTTGCCAAGGCGGACTTCTGCACTACGCAGGTTCCAGCAAGCATGTCGTGCAGCGCCTGCTTGCGCTCCGTCCAGCCGGCCATCATGTAGCCAATACAAAAGATCAGGCCGGAAAGTATTTTCGCGAAGTAGCGGCCAGTGGCCCGTCCGAAGCCGATGCGCCGCCCGCATTCATCCGTAACGACGAGACCCAGGGCCATCTTGCCCGGCGTCGCCTGAAACCGCGATCGCTCGAACAGTGCAAAATACAGCCATATTGCCACGATACTCCCGAAGTACCAGAACCAACCGTAGGCAACGAAAAAGGCCTTCGCCCCGTCAAGATTGTTGTACGGAGAATGAATGGTCGGGGTCGCAATGGCCCACCCGATGGCCATCAAAACGTAAAGGAGGAAGTCGAGGATGAGAGCGTCAACAATGTAGGCGGCGACGCGGCGCCAGAAGCCGGCGTGCAACGCAGGCGCTTCCTTCGCCGTCGGCAACGGCACCATTCGTACGACATCGTCCATGGTTTCCCTCCCTTCCCGAAACCGATCTCGGAACGGCAGTTTACGCCATCGACAACGGATTATCCATGCTTTTTCAGGGCGGCACCGAGGAGGCGCGCCGTGACGTCCACCACCGGAATGACCTTCTGGTAGGCCATGCGCGTCGGACCGATCACGCCGACGACGCCGAGCGGGCGATCCTCGCCGCCGTAGCTCGACACCACGACCGACAAATCGCCGAGCACGGCGTAGCCCGATTCCTCGCCGATGAAAATCTGCACGCCGGGCGCGGCAAGCGCCCGGTCGAGCAGTTCGAGAATCTCGCGCTTGCGATTGAAGGCCTCGAACAAGGCCTTCAGGCGCCCGAGATCGGCGAGGTCACTGAAACCCATCAGGTTGGTTTCTCCGGCGAGCACGTAATCCGCTTCGGGCTTGTCGCCGAACTCGAACATGCGCTCGCCCATCGCAAGCGCCGTTTGCGCGAGGGTATTCATGTGGCACATGTCATCGCGCATGCCGGCGAGAAGCTCCTTGCGCACCTGCGCCAGCGTCCGCCCCGCAAATTGCTCGTTGAGATAATTTGCCGTCGCCGTGAGCGTTTCCGGTGGATAGTCTTCGGCGAGTTCGAGCACGCGGTTTTGCACCTCGCGGTCGTCGAGCACCAGCACGGCGAGCACCCGCCGGTCCGAAAGCCGCAGAAACTCGATGTGCCGCCAGGCGGCGCGATTGTGCCGTGGCACCGTCACCAGCCCCGCCATGCGGGTGATCTTTGCGACCATGCGCGAAACCTCGCCCGCCACCTGATCCGCACCCTCCTCGACCTGACTCAGGCTCGCGCGCAGGCGCTTCAATTCGGGCGGCGCAAGCGGCTCGACCTTGAGCAGCCCATCCACGAACACGCGGTAGCCGCGCCGGGTTGGCACCCGCCCGGCCGAGACGTGCGGCGAACTGATGAGCCCGAGATCCTCGAGATCCGCCATGACATTCCTGATGCTCGCGGGCGAAAGCCCGAGCGTCAGATCGCGCGACAACACCCGCGAGCCGACCGGCTGGCCTTCGCGCACGTAGCGCTCGATCAACCCGCGCAGCACGGCCCGCGCCCGCTCGTCGAGCGGCGGCGTTTCCTCTCCGGTCTTCCTGGCGATTTGGCTCACGCATCTATTCTGACACTTGGGGCAAGACTGATTGGGTCCGGCATCGTCATTTCGGAACCGAAAAGCGGTGTCCGGACCCGGAACGGGCAGCACGACTTCAGGCACAAACCGGGGCGGGCGGCGTGCTACTGTATGCCTGCCATGAAGCAGACCCCTTTCTCGAAGGTCGGATTGTTCGCCAAGCTTGCCGATGCGGCGACCGGCACCGTGATCAACGACATCGTGCGCGCTTTGCATGCGGCGGACTGCGAGGTCATGGCGCACGGAAACGCCGCCTCGCTGATCCCTGAGGCGGTCACGCTCGAAGCAGAGGCAATCGCCGCGCAGGCCGACCTCGCCATCGTCGTCGGCGGCGACGGCTCGCTGCTGGCCGCCGCCCGCGCCCTCGGCTGGACGCGGGTGCCCCTTCTCGGCGTCAACCGCGGGCGCATCGGCTTTCTCGCCGACGTACGCTCGGGAAGGCTCGAGGAGGAACTCGGCGCCGTACTCCGGGGCGAATACGGCCTGGAACGGCGCGGCTTGTTGCATGCCGAAACCGATGGCGCCGAAGTACGCGTGGATCACGCAATTAACGACGTGGTCGTGAAGCGCCGCGAAGGTTCGCGTGTGCTCGAAGTGGAAATCTGGGTGGGCGATGCCTGGTTCGGCCGCAGCCGCGGCGACGGCCTGATCGTCGCCTCGCCCACCGGCTCCACCGCCTACGCGCTCTCGGCGGGTGGACCGATCGTCGCCTCCGGGCTCGACGCCCTGGCCATCGTCCCCATCTGCCCGCACAACCTCGGCGAACGCCCGGTCGTCGTACCCGCGGACCGACCAATCCACCTGCGCCCGTTGCTCGCCGGGGAAGAAGTCGCCGAGGCGGCGCTCGACGGCCAGGTCGGCTACCCGCTCGCCGCCGGCCAGGAGCTGCATATCAGCCGCGCCGAGCAGAAACTGTTGCTGGTACATCCGCCGGGCTACGAATACTTCGCCACCCTGCGCGAAAAACTCGGCTGGGGCGGGCGCGCGCCGGCATGCTGAGCCGGCTCGCCGTCCGGGATCTCGCCGTCATCCGCGAGGCTGAGATGGAACCGGGCGCGGGCTTCACCGTGCTGACCGGCGAGACCGGCGCCGGGAAGTCGCTCCTCGTCGATGCGCTCGGCCTCGTCCTCGGCAATCGCGGTAGCGCGGAGCTGGTGCGTACCGGAAGCAAGCGGGCCAGCGTCAGCGCCGAGTTCGACTGGGCGAACAACCCGGCCATCCGCACGCTGCTCGCCGCACGCGAACTGCCGGCGGACGATCCACTCATTCTGCATCGCCAGATTGGCGCCGACGGGCGCAGCCGTGCCTGGGTCAACGGCGTGCCGCTACCGCTCGGCGAGTTGCGCGAACTGCGTGAGGTACTGGTCGAGATTCACGGCCAGCACGAACACCTGGCGCTCGCCCGTGCCGATCGCCAGCGCCGGTTGTTCGATGCCTGGGCGGATTGCCTCGACTCGACGCAGACCGTCGAACGGGCCGCTCGAGCCGTACATGAAGCCCGGACCGCATTGGATGCCGCACACGAGGCCGATCGGGGCGCGACGGAGCGCGCCGATTATCTGCGCTATCAACTCCGGGAATTGGATGCGCTCGCGCCGCGGGAAGACGAATACAAAGCCCTGTTCGCACAATACGAACAAGTCCGCCACCGCGAACAGATCGCCGCGGCACTCGCGCAGGCGCTCGGCGCCCTGGAAGGAGGCGAAGCGCCGGCACTGTCACAGCTCGCCCGCGCCCGCGAGTCGTTATCGAGACTACCGGAAACCGCCGGTCTCGGTACGGTCGCGGAGCTCCTGGCGCAGGCCGGAGCGCTGGCCGAAGAAGCCGCGCAGCACCTGCAGCGTGTCGCGGAAGCAGAAGCCGACCCGCAGGATCTCGATGCCCTGAACGAGCGCATCGCGCGTTACCAATCGCTCGCGCGCAAGCACGGAATCGCCCCCGCCGAATTGTACTGCCAGCGCGAAACCTTCGCCGGCGAACTCGACGCCATCGATAATCGCGAAGGGCACATCGAGGCTTTGCGGAAAGCACTTGCCGGCGCACGGGCCCAATGGTCCGCGGCGGCAGGTGCCTTGAGCGGGAAACGCCGCCGCGCGGCACCCCGCTTCGCCAACGCAATCACCGAGACCGCCCGCGCGCTCGGTATGCCGCAGGCCGACTTCAAGGTTGCGCTGGAACCCGTTGCAGCGGATCACTGCCCGGCCGTCGGCGCCGAAACCATTCGCTTTGAAGTGACGACCAACGCCGGGCAGGCACCGGGGCCGATTGCACAAGTCGCATCCGGCGGCGAGCTTTCGCGTCTCGCCCTGGCGATCGAGGTGCTCGCGCACGGCGGTCGCGGCACCCCGGTCATGGTCTTCGACGAAGTGGACGCGGGCGTGAGTGGGCGCGTGGCGGAACTCGTCGGGCGCGAGCTCAAACGCCTCGCCGCCGACGCCCAGGTGTTATGCGTGACTCATTTGCCGCAGGTCGCGGCACTCGCCGACCACCACTACGCTGTAAGCAAGACCGGCAAGGACGGCGCAAGCGCAACGCAAGTCGCGGCACTCGACGACGAGCGCCGCGTCGAAGCCATCGCCGCCATGCTCGCCGGGGTCAAGGTCGGCGAATCCGCCCGCGACCACGCCCGCAATCTCCTTGCCCGCGCAGCCGGTTGAACTCCTGCTCTCCCCCTCGACGGGAGAAGGGGCCAAATGAAAAGGCTTCTACGCTACTTCACCGGTAACGGGGAGATGATCTGATCGAGGTTGTCGGGCGTGCCCTTGATGCGCTTGAGGTGCGGGTACTTCAGGCCGCCGTGATAATCCACGTTGTAGGTCGCGTACCAACTGTGATTCTTGACCAGGAGCTTGATCGGCCCCTTGTCCATTTTCGCCGCCGTGATCGCCTGCGTCAACACACCGGGCTCGTAAGCAACGCCATTGACGGCGGCAAGCGTCATGCCGGGAGCGAGTCCCGCCACGAAGGCCGGGCCGTTCCACAGCACGCCGGTGATCTTGCCTGCGTCCGTGACCTTGAACCCGATCGAATACATCTGGTTGGAAACGCTGTGCTTGCTGCCGCCGTACAGGCCGATCTGCCCCATTGCCTTCGAGTAGGCGGACTGCTTGCCGGTGTAGACGAGTTTCCAGCCGCCGCGCGTGACGCCGGCAAGCGGCGCGTTCTTGCCGGTACGATCGAGTATGTGACGCAGGAACTTCGCCCAGTCGTAAGGCTGAACCTTGTCAAGCGCCGACACGATGTTATCGAAGGTGTAGGGAATCGTCGCCGTGCTGCCGTTGTCGCGGCCGTAAAACTCGCGACAGAAATCGTTGAGAGAACGCTTGTCGTGACTGAGCTGACGGATTTTGGTATCGACGTCGAGCCACAGCAGAACGCCTTCGGTGTAGAAGTCGATGCCGTTGATGCGCGTGTAGTTGGCCCAGCCACGGTAGGTTCTGAAGCGCAACGGCGCGGCCACTGCCGTGTCTTCCAGATCGCGCCATTCACGCCCGGGCCGGTGATCGAGCACGGCGGCCCAGTAGGCGAGCTGATCGCGATAATCCTGCTTCGTCCACAGGCCGATCCTGGCCGCCATCACCTCGCCGAGGTACTGGGTCAGGCCCTCATACACCCAGAGCAGCCTGCCCCGCATCGGGCGCTGATAGGCGGGTGTATCGAGGCCCGCCGGCCGCATGAATTTGCCGTTCCAGGAATGCGTGTACTCGTGCGAGAGAAGATCCGCTCCGGTCAGCAAATGCTTCGGGTCGACGTAGTAATCGGCGCCCGCACCGTCCTCGCTCGACTCGTGATGCTCGAGACCGTTGCCGACGTAGTCGCTGAGCGCCATCAAAAAATCGTAGTGCCGGTAGTGATGGCCGCCAAACAGGGCGTACTCCTGCGCCGGCAGCTTGCGGTAGGCCGCGATGTCCTTGTCGGTAAGCGTCGTCAGAAGATACGCGGAATCCGCAAACAGGTCGAGCGTGACTCGCGGAGACTTCGCGAGCGGCACCTTGCGGTAGTAGGCGCCGGCCATCACCGGCGAGTCCACCAGTGTGTAAAGCGAAGCGGTCGCAAAATGCACCGTATTGCCGTCCCGGCCCGTCGTGATCAGCGAAGTCGCGTATTTCCAGTCGGGAGGCAATACCAGGTTTGCCTGATAACGATAGTCCGTGGCGGGCTTCCCGTACGGGTACAGGAGCACCGTATTCCAGGCCATGTCGGCAAGGTAAGGATCCACGTTGTGCATTCCGACCATCTTCATCTCCACCTCGAGGCTCGTGACGCCCCGAGGAACGCTCAGATGAAACTCGTACATATTTACCGGGTCGCGCGTCCACTCGAGCCGCTTGCCGTTGGCCGTGATGATCAGGCCAGAAAGATGCGTGATCGGCCCGACCGGCGCGTGCGCGCCCGGAATCCACTTGGGATAAGCCAGCGTCAGGGGCCCCGGCGAAACGGGGATCGTCATCTGTACGCCGTAGATCGCGCGCGCGGCATCGCTCAGATTCACGGTAAGGCGCACCGGCTCGGGCGCGGAATCGCTACCGGCGGCCAGCGCGAACGACGGCAGGCAGAACAGCGCCGCCAGCGTGGCGATCAGCAAAAAGCGGGCTCCCTTCATTGGCTTACTCCTCAGTCGGCAAAACAAGATCGCGGCCGGGGCGAGCCCGGCAACAGCGGAGAAACGGTGGGTATCCGGCTATTCGGGCACGACGGTCTTCTTCTGCCGTGTTCTGCACTCGGCGCAAATGCCGTAAATATAAAGCGAATGATCGGTCATCTCATAACCGAGTCGCTTGGCGATGGCACTCTGGTGCTTTTCGATGACCGCGTCCACGAACTCGTCCACGCGCCCGCAAACGACGCAGAGGATGTGATCGTGGTGCTCGCCGGAATCGAGTTCGAAGGTCGAATGGCCGTCGGCGAAGTGCAGGCGCGAAACGAGCCCTGCCGTCTCGAACTGGGTAAGCACCCGGTAGACGGTCGCGAGGTTGAGTTCCTCGCCCGCCTCCAGCAGCGCGCGATACACGTCCTCGGCGCTCATGTGGCGCCGGGGGCTCGTCTCGAGCAGATGCAGAATTTTCAGCCGCGGAGCCGTAACCTTGAGCCCGGCCTCGCGCAGGTCCTGATCTTCGGTCATGGGGACTTGGGACACAAAGGGCTCACGGGTTATTATGACGCATTGACGCCCGCCATGGATTTTTCATGCGCCGCCTCTTTCTCGCCCTCGCCGCTGCAACCGCCGTGGCCGTCTCCGCCGGCTGCGTCTATGTCCCGCCGGTCACCCAAGGCAATTACCTCCAATACGGCAAGCTTCGGCAACTGAAGGTCGGGATGACGCCCAAGCAGGTGCAATTCCTGTTCGGCGAGCCGATGCTGGCCGATCCGTTCTACCCGCACACCTGGCATTACGTGTACTACTACAAGCGCGGCCGGGGCCACAAGGCGCATATTTACCGCCTGACGATACATTTTGTCGGGGGCAAGGTGGCAAGCTTCAAGACTTCGCAGCCTATTTCCACGGCGCCGGGTTCGGAGCAGACCCGGGGGAAAACGCCGACCCCGCCGCCGTCAACCGCCGCCGCCAAGACTTCCTGACCGAGGCGGGATTCGCCGCCCTGCCCGAGCCCGGCGCGCAGCCTTCGGGTCGGCCTCGAGCGGCCGATAGCACTCGATGCGATCGCCGTCGTGAAGCGGCGTATCGGGCGCTGCCCGCCGCCCCCAGATACCGGCTCGCGATGCGGCTTCCGCGCTCACACCCAGCCGTTCCAGCGCCTCGGCGAGCGTGACCCCGGCGGGCAGCTTGAGACCCGCGGGGCCGGCGAGCGGCGCCATCGTGCCGCCAATTTCGACGTAAATCTCAGGCTCGGGCGGCATCCTGATGCAGTTCGCACGCCCGGGCCACGAAGGCATCCACGAGCGAATTCATGAGTTCAGCGAAGACCGGTGCGAACACGGCTTCAAGCAGGCGCGAGGCAAACTCGAAACGGAGATCGAGCGTGACCTTGGAGCCCGCCTCGCCCAGAGGCCGGAAACTCCAGGCGCCTTCCAGCACCCGGAACGGCCCGTCCAGCAGGTCCATCCGGATTGCGCGGGCGGGGTCGAGCGTGTTGCGCGTGGTGAAACGCCGGTGCAGGCCCGCCCGGGAGAATTCCAGGCTCGCCTCGCGCTCGCGCTCGCCAAGCTCGCGCACGCTCGATGCGCGGCACCAGGGAAGAAAGCGCGGATACGCCTTGACATCGTTCACCAGTGCGAACATGTCCGCGGCCGAATACGGCACCAGGGCCGAGCGATGAATCTCACGCATTCGTTTACCTGTCGGCGGAAAGCCCACGGAGTGGGCACCCGGATGAACGCAGCCTAAAATAGGCGCATGAAAAAGTCTGCCGGCAACGGCGCAATTGCGGAAAACCGCCGCGCACGCCACGATTATTCTATCGAAGAGCGCTTCGAGACGGGCCTTGTGCTCGAGGGCTGGGAGGTCAAGGCGCTGCGTGCGGGCCGCGCGAGCATCACCGAAGCCCACGCGATTCTGCGCGCGGGCGAGGCTTGGCTCCTCGGCTCCAACATCGCGCCGCTCCCGAGCGCCTCAACGCACGTGAAGCCCGAGACCGACCGCAGCCGCAAGCTTCTGCTGCGCGCGAACGAACTGCGCCATCTCTCCGGCGCCGTCGAACGCCGGGGTTACACGCTCGTGCCCCTGCGCCTGTACTGGAAAGGCGGCCGCGCGAAGCTGGAACTCGGCCTCGGCAAGGGCAAAAAGAAACATGACAAGCGCCAGGCCGAGAAGGCCCGCGACTGGTCGCGCGAACAAGGCCGGCTCCTGCGCGAGCGCCGCTGACATGAGCGAAACCCCGCCGCGATTTCATCTCGCGATTCCCGTCCACGATCTTGCCGCCGCCCGCGAGTTCTACGGTCACACGCTCGGCTGCGTCGAAGGGCGCAGTTCCGACGCCTGGGTGGACTTCGATCTCGGCGGTCACCAACTTGTCTGTCATCTCGTCGCCGCGGGAACGCGCGGGAAACCGCGGACGAACGCCGTGGACGGCGACGCCGTTCCCGTGCCGCATTTCGGCCTGGTGCTGAGCCTCCCGGAATGGCGGGAGCTCGCCCGAAAACTGGCTGCGCAGGGCGTCGAATTCACGCTCCCGCCCCATGTACGCTTTGCCGGCACCCCCGGCGAACAAGGCACCTTTTTTCTCCATGATCCCTCGGGCAATGCCCTCGAATTCAAGGGCTTCGCGGATCTCTGCCGGCTTTTTGCTTTCACCTGACCGAGCAAACGGTCGGCTTCGGTGGCTCCTACGCGAAAAAATCGGCACCTCCGAGACAAGTGCTTCGGTATGTACCGGGAGCGCCTCATCTGCTCCTCGTGCCGCTCGACGATGCGTTTGGCCTGATCCGCAGACAAATGGCCCGCGCCACCGGCTTTGCGCCCGTAACGAAAAAAGCGACCGGGATGCTTGCTGCGTTCTCCGAACGCCCGGCCGCCACCAACGATTAGATACTGGCGTCCGGTTGGGCTTCGGGAGCGGCCCGCCCGAAGGCGTCGAGTTCGGCGCAGGCCGCGTCAATACGCAGGATCGTCGGGTATGGCGCCAGGTCGCACTCGAAGCGACGAGCGTTGTAAACCTGCGGGACCAGGCAGACATCGGCCAGGCCCGGCTCGTCCCCGTGACAGAAACGGCCGCCGCGGCTATCTCCGGCGAGCATGCTTTCCAGGGCGGCGAATCCCTCGGCGACCCAATGCCGGTACCATTGCATTTTTATTTCCTGTTTTACTTTTAAATTATTCTGCAAGTAATTGAGCGTACACAAATTGTTCAACGGGTGAATATCGCAGGCAACGATTTGAGCGAGTGCCCGTACCCGGGCCCGCGCGATCGGATCGTCCGGCAAAAGCGGCGGCTCCGGGTAGCGTTCATCGAGGTATTCGAGAATCGCCAGCGATTGCGTGAAGGTTTGACCCGCGTCCACCAGAACCGGCACGCGGCCCAAGGGGTTGAGCCGGCGATACGTCGCTTCGCGTTGCTCGCCTGCACGCAGGTTCACGAAGTGCCGATCCGCTTCGAGCCCCTTCAGATTGAGCGCAATGCGAATGCGGTAGGCCGTGGAGGAACGCCAATAGCCGTACAGCTTCATCGGTCACCCTCCGGCGTCAGGCACAACGCCGGCCCTGTCCGGCCGCCCGTTTCATCAAGGCCGGTATTGCTCGACGGTCTGTTCGATGGCGCCGAAAATACTCTTGCCATCTTTATCGGTGACTTCGATGCGCACCTTGTCGCCGAACTTGAGAAACGGCGTTGAGGGTTTACCGTCACGCAGGGTCTCAACCGTACGCTGTTCCGCGAGGCAGGAGGCACCCTTCGAGGTGTCCTCGTTGGCGATGGTACCGGAGCCGACGAGCGTACCGGCGACGAGCGGGCGGGTCTTGGCGGCGTGTGCCACGAGCTGCCCGAAGTCGAATTGCATGTCCGCGCCGCAATCGGCCTCGCCCAGCCATTTCCCGTTGAGCCAGGTCCGCATCGGCAGGTGAAGCTTGTTGCCGCGCCAGGCGTCACCGAGTTCGTCCGGCGTCACGAATACCGGCGACAGGGCCGAGCGCGGCTTGCCCTGGAGAAATCCGAAACCCTTTTTGAGTTCGGCGGGGATCAGCGCGCGCAGGCTCACGTCGTTGACGAGGCCGATCAAGCGAATCTGCGCGGCCGCCCGCTCGGGACTCGCGCCCGCCGGAACTTCACCCGTCGCGACGATTACCTCGGCTTCGAGATCGATGCCGTAGTCTTCGCTCGCGATCGCGATCGGGTCGCGCGGGCCGAGGAAACCGGCCGCCGTCGCCTGATACATCAGGGGATCGGTGTAGAAGGTGTCCGGTACCTCGGCACCGCGCGCCTTGCGCACCCGCGCGACGTGCGGCAGATAGGCCGAGCCGTCCAGAAACTCCCAGGTGCGCGGCAGCGGAGCGGCCAGCCCGGCAACGTCCATGTCGAACGCGCCGGCGGCCTTGCCCGCGTTCAGGTCGTCGGACAGCGCCTTGAGTCCGGGTTCGCAAGCCGACCAGTTCTCCAGCGCCGCACGCAGCGAACCGGCCACCTTCCCGACCCCGGCCTTCACCGCCCGCTTCAAGTCGCGGCTCACCACAATCAGCGTCCCGTCGCGGCCGCCTTCCTTCAAACTTCCAAGCTTCATTCAAGCTCCCTTTTTGCGAAAAAACACTCAGCGCGAATTCGGATCGAAGTGCTTGCGCAGATCCTGCCAGCACCGGTAATAATCGTGCTGCAACTCATGGGCCTCCAGCGCCTGCCGCGTCGGGCAAATCACGCGGCGCGTCTCGAACATGAAGGCCATGGTGTCGGCAATGCGCTGCGGCTTGGCGGTGTCGGCCGCCACGGCCTTCGCGTGGCTTGCGGCATCCGGGCCGTGCCCGGTCATGCAGTTGTGGAGCGAGGCGCCGCCGGGCGCAAAGCCACCCGCCTTGGCATCGTACTCGCCGTGCACGAGACCCATGAATTCGCTCATGACGTTGCGGTGAAACCACGGCGGACGGAAGGTGTTTTCCGCAACGAGCCAACGCGGCGGGAAAATCACGAAATCCATGTTCGCCGTGCCGGGCGTGTCCGACTGCGAGGTGAGCACCGTGTAGATGCTCGGGTCGGGATGATCGTAGCTCACCGTGCCCATCGTGTTGAAGCGGTCGAGTTCGTATTTGTACGGGACGTTGTTGCCGTGCCAGGCGACGACGTCGAGCGGCGAGTGATCGATCCGCGCCGACCACAGCCGGCCCTGGAACTTGGCGATCAACTCGAAATCGCCTTCGACGTCCTCCCAGGCGGCGACCGGGGTCAAAAAGTCGCGCGGATTGGCAAGGCCGTTCGCGCCGATCGGCCCCCGCTCGGGAAGCGCGAGCGGCACACCGAAGTTTTCGGCCAAGTACCCACGCGCCTCGCCGGTGGCGAGCTCGACGCGAAAACGCAAGCCGCGCGGGAGGACCGCGATCTCGCCAGGTGCCACATCCAGAACGCCGAGTTCGGTTGCCACACGCAAGCCACCCTGCTGCGGCACAATAACAAGTTCACCGTCGGCATCGTAAAAGTAGCGCCCCTCCATCGAGCGGTTGGCGCAATACACGTGCAGGCCGCAGCCCGCCTGATCGGCGGCGGCGCCGTTGCCGGCCAGCGTAAACAAACCGTTCACGAAGTCGGTAGGCGATCCGGGTAATGGAAAGGGATCCCAGCGCAACTGGTTGGGCGAAGCAGGCTCCTCGTCGAAACGATTGTGGAAACGCCCTTCCGACAGAATCTCGAAGGGGCGATGAATTGCCGCCGGGCGAATACGATACAGCCAGCTGCGGCGATTGACCGCATTCGGTGCCGTGAAGGCCGTGCCCGAAAACTGCTCGGCGTACAGCCCGTAGGCCACCTTCTGCGGCGAATTGCGCCCGGCGGGCAGGGCGCCATCCAGAGCCTCGGTCGCAAACTCGTTCCCGAAGCCTGACATGTAACCGGAAAGTCTCGCATTCATCGCATCTCCTCCTGTTCCCCATTCCTCCGGGAGAAGGAAAAAACAGGAACGGATTGGCTCACAAGACGCCGCGGCGCATCTGGTCGCGCTCGATCGATTCGAACAGCGCCGTGAAGTTGCCCTCACCGAAGCCCTCGTTGCCCTTGCGCTGGATGATCTCGAAGAAGATCGGCCCGATGCAGTTCTGGGTGAAAATCTGCAAGAGCAATTTTTCCTTCGTCTCGTCGTCGGCATCGAGCAGCAGGCGGTTCTTCTTCATCCGCTCGAGGTCTTCGCCGTGATTCGGTACCCGCTCGTCAATGATCTCGTAGTAGGTATCCGGCGTATCGAGAAACTCCACGCCCTTCGCGCGCATCGCCTCGACGGTTTCGTAAATGTTGTCGGTGAAAAGCGCGATATGCTGGATGCCCTCACCCTTGTACTCGTCGAGATACTCATTGATCTGGCTCTTCTCGTCCGAGGACTCGTTCAGGGGAATGCGCACGATGCCGTCGGGCGCCGTCATCGCCTTGGAGACGAGCCCCGTCTTCGCGCCCTTGATGTCGAAGTAGCGAATCTCGCGGAAGTTGAAGATGCGCTCGTAGAACTCGGCGAACTTCTCCATGTTGCCGAAGTGCAGGTTGTGCGTCAGGTGATCGATGAAGGTCAGCCCGAAGCCGGTCGGATGCCGATCCACACCGGGCAGGTACTCGTAATCGGCCTCGTAGACCTCGCCCTTGTCGCCGTAGCGATCAATCAGGTACAGCATGCTGCCGCCGATGCCCTGGATGACGGGCGCGTCCACGGCCTTGGTGGCCTCCTTGTCGGCAACCGCCTGCGCACCGTTTTCAAGTGCGCGCTTGCGCACTTCGGTCGCAGGTTGGCTGAAGCGAATGGCGAAACCGCAGGCGCAGGGACCATGTTTCGCCGCGAAATCGCCGGCAAAGGAATCGGGCTCCTCGTTCACCAGGAAGTTGCAATCGCCCTGACGGTACAGGGTGATCTTGCGCGCCTTGTGCCGCGCGACGGCCGTGAAGCCCAGACGCGGGAAAAGATCGTGCAGGAGCTTGGGGTCGGGGGCGGCGAACTCGACGAATTCGAAGCCGTTCACGCCCATGGGGTTCTCGAAAGTGGTGACTTCCATGCCAACGTTCGGTTGTGCGCTCATTTCTTGCTCCATCGGACTTCGACAAATTCTTATTTTAACGCCACTACTGGCCCGCGCACTGCCGAAACCCGCGACGCGTGAAAGCGGAGCTTTGGACGGCGCCGTCAGCGCACGCCATGCATGAGTTTCTGAATCCAGGGCGAGGCGACCAGGAATACGATACCGATCACGAGGCCGACCCAGAGCAGGAGTTCGAACACATGGGTATAGCCCGCGAGGCCGGGGTAATTGCCGTTGGTAGTCAGGGCTGCAATCTGCCCCGAAATGCTGTAGGCGACCGATACCCCGAAGAACCAGCCGCCCATCGCGATCGAGGCCTCCTCGGGCGCCGCGAGCTTGCCGATCATGGCATAGCCGATCGGCGACAGCGCCAATTCACCCACCGTGGAAAACACGTAGCAGAGCGCGAGCGGCCACCATGAAATCCGCCCGCCGGGCCCCACACCGTAGAGATCGGCCAGAATCAGTACCCCGTAGCCAAGCGCGACCAGCACGATGCCAATGCCGAATTTGCGCGGCGTCGAAGGGTTGATTCGATGTTTATCGAGCCACGGCCACAGGAGCGATATGGGGATTGCAAGTACGAGGATGTAGAACGGGTTGAACGACTGGAAGACCGTGAAATCCCACGGCGCACTCACGTAATCGCGCGCAAAAAAGTTGAGCGCGCTCGCGCTCAGGAGACTCCAGGCCCAAAATACCACGAGCGCGACGAAAAGGATCAGAATCGCGATGTAGCGATGCGTCTGAACCCGGTCGCCCCGGCGCACGCAGGAGACGACGAAATAAAGTATGAGCGCCGCCATGAGTACGTACACGATGATCTGCATGATCAGCGGGTTCGACAAAAGCAGCGCACAGGGATAGGCCAAAACCACGCAACAGGCGATGACGAGCGGCGTCGAGTATCTGTGGTAACGAGGCACCGGATCGTCGGCGCCGGGCAGGCGACGATGCCAGACTTCGAAGATCGCCGTGACGATGATCTGGCCGACGGCCGCGGCCACGAAGCCCCAGCGATAGCCGTATTGCGTTCCCACCCAGTCCGCGCAGATGAAAGGCGCGATGACGGCGCCCAGGTTGATCGCGAGGTAAAACAGCGTATAGCCGGCGTCGCGCTTCGGATCGTCCTTGGCATAGTTCATGCCAATCAGGACGGTCAGGGGAATGTTCAGCCCGGCGCTCACCACAAAGAAGGCGAGGCCCATCATGAAGCCGAACTTGATCGGCAGGGCCATCGCGAGCAGCCCTATGATGGCAAGCCACAGCGAAACGCGCAGCGAGCGCACCTTGCCGAGCACGTTTTCGGCCACCCAGCCGCCGACGATCGGCGTGGCGTAGAGCAAGGTGCCGAAACCGGCGAACAAGAGATTTGCCTGCTGAATCGCCTGATCGGAAGGCAAGTCGGCGAAAAAGGCGCCGGCAACGTAGGGTGCGAGGAAGGCACGGAAGCCATAGAACGCGTAATTGAAGCCGACCGTGACGGCCAGGAGCAGCCACAGCATGCGCGGATGGCCGAGGAAGTTTCCCTGTGGCGGTCGAGCGCCTGTCGCGGCGACCTCTTCGTTCACGGGAGCTTCCGTTTCGGCGGTCGAGTAAGCGGGAGCAACGTCAGCCCGCGCCGATGTCGGTGCGCACGGCGATCAGTTCCGGGAAAAAGACCAGATCCAGCGCTTTTTTTAGGAACCCAACTCCCGAAGAGCCGCCGGTGCCGCGCTTGTGACCGATGATGCGCTCCACTGTCTTCATGTGGCGGAAGCGCCAGAGCTGGAAGTACTCCTCGACGTCCACCAGTTTCTCGCACATCTCATAGGCCTCCCACCAGGCCCCGGTATCCTCGTAAATCGTCTTGAATACGGCCGTAACGCCGGGATGGCCCTCATACGGCTCGGCCCAGTCACGCTCGACGCGCTCGGCGGGAACGGGCAGGCCACGGCGCGCGAGATGGCGCAGGAACTCATCGTAAAGGCTCGGCCGGTGCAGTAAATCCTCCAGCCAGGCATGCGCCCTGGGGTCATAAGCGTACACGGGCAGGAGATCCGCCGCCTTGTTGCCGAGCGTGAACTCGAGCGCTCGATACTGCACGGACTGGAAACCCGATGCATTGGCTAGCACGCCGCGAAACTCGGCATACTCGGCCGGTGTCAGCGTTTCCAGCACGGCCCACTGATTGAACAACTGGAGTTGAATCTGCTTCACGCGCGCCAGATTCTTGAAACAAGGCGCAAGCTCGTCCGCCTGTACGTGGCGCACGGCGGCCTCGAGTTCGTGCAACGCCAGCTTGATCCACAGCTCCGAGGTCTGGTGCTGGATGATGAACAGCATCTCGTCGTGATGTTCGGGGTCGCTCAGCGGGTGCTGCGCCGAGAGCAGCCGGTCGAGATCGAGATAGCCCGCGTAGGTCAATCGATCCCTGAGATCGGTCTGGATCCCCTGTTCGAGTTCGCGTTTGTTCATCCCCATGCTCCATGTGACCGCGGAACATGATACCGGGTTGCGGGACGGAGCGCCGGCGTCACACCAACCAGATACCGGCGCTCCCTTCGAAACCCGCGCGGGCGACCCGTTCCACGTTACCTCCGGCAAGGCCGGCGCCCCCACCGCAATAACGCCATTGACAAACTCCGAACGCCGCAATCGTGGCGCAATCCGCC
>CAZKOE010000033.1:0-17606 GCA_964554305.1 uncultured Gammaproteobacteria bacterium | reverse complement strand
CGAGACCGGCGAGCGCCGACAGCAGATGCTCGACGGTCGCGATGCGGGTCTTGCCCGCCACGAGCGTCGTGCCGAGGGTCGTATCACCGACCTTGAGCGCATGCGCCGGAATCTCCACCGGCGGATCGCAATCCACGCGGCGAAAGACGATTCCGGTGTCGGGAGCCGCGGGCCGAAGCATCATGAAGACCTTGCGGCCCGTGTGCAGGCCGACGCCGGTCGCGCGAATGCTGTTCTTGAGGCTGCGTTGTTTCACCATGGGCTTTTTCCAGTCGCAAAGCTACGGCGCCCGTGGGCGCAGCAGCGGAATTTTAACACACGTCACGACACGAGTTCCGTACCCATGCGTGGGCGGCCCCTGGCTCGCGACACTGTAAACCAATCGGCGACGACATGCAAGGCGTACACCGGACGTGGGCTCAATCTGCCTGTCGGCGCAGGAAGGCGGGAATGTCGAGATAGCGCGGATCGTCGGGATCGAGCTTCGCGACTCCTTGCCGGCCCTTCTTGCGTATGACGGTAGGCGTGTCGTATTCGTGATACGACCCCGCGCTGCCGCCCAGGGTTCCCACGACTTCGGCCTCGCCACCGCCCTGCGCGACGAGCTTCACCGGCGGGCGCTCGGTTTTGTGCTGGCGCTCGCCGAGGCCCGTCGCGACGACGGTCACGCGCAATTCGCCATCGGTCGCCGCCGGATCGATCACGGTGCCGACCACGACCGTCGCATCGTCGGAGGCGATGTCGCGCAGAATCCCGCCCACCTCGTCGAACTCGCCGATCGAGAGATCCATCCCGGCCGTGATGTTGGCGAGAATGCCTTTCACGCCCGACAGGTTGACGTCCTCCAGCAGCGGGCTCGCGATGGCATCCTCGGTGGCGCGCCGGGCACGATCGTCGCCGCTGGCGACGCCCGAGCCCATCATCGCCATGCCCATCTCGCTCATGACCGTGCGCACGTCGGCGAAGTCCACATTGATGAGTCCGGGGCGGGTGATGAGCTCGGCGATGCCCTGCACGGCGCCGAAGAGCACGTCGTTTGCGGCGCGGAAAGCCTCGAGCAGCGTCGTCTTGCCCTCGAGCACCTTGAGCAGCTTGTCGTTCGGGATCGTGATCAAGGAGTCCACATTGCGGCGCAGCTCCGCCAGGCCCTGGTTGGCAACCTCACTGCGCTTCTTGCCCTCCCAGTTGAAGGGTTTGGTCACCACCGCCACCACGAGCGCGCCGGCCTCCTTGGCGATCTGCGCAACCACGGGCGCGCCGCCGGTGCCGGTGCCGCCGCCCATGCCGGCGGTGATGAACAGCAGATTGCAGCCACCGATCACCTCGCGGATACGATCGCGATCCTCCATCGCCGCTTGGCAGCCAATCTCGGGGTCGGCTCCGGCGCCGAGCCCGCGGGTAATGTTCGCGCCGAGCTGGAGCACCGTCTTCGCGTTCGTGCTCCGAAGCGCCTGGGCATCGGTGTTGGCGCAGATGAAATCCACGCCCTCGATGCCCGCCGTCACCATGTGGCGCACGGCGTTGCCACCGCCTCCGCCGACGCCGATCACCTTGATGACGGCCTCCTGGCTCACACCATCCACCAATTCAAACATAGCCATGTCGCACCTCCTGCGGTTGAAAAGAAAACAATCTAGAAATTGACCTCGAACCAGCGCTTCATACGCTCGAACATGTCCCGGAACCCCATGCTTTCGCGCACCGCCCGCGGCCCGCGCCCATCCGCGATGAGATCGCGGGCATAGATCAGCAAACCCACCGCGGTCGCGTGAATGGGATTACTCACCACCTCGATCAGGCCCTCGATCCCGCTCGGCGAACCGAGGCGCACCGGCATGTGAAAGACTTCTTCGGCAAGCTCCACCGCTCCCTCCATCTTCGAGGCACCGCCGGTCAGGACGATGCCGGCGGCGATCATGTCCTCGAAGCCGCTCCTGCGCACTTCGGCCTGGATGAGCGCGAACAGCTCCGCGTAGCGCGGCTCGACCACCTCGGCGAGCGTAAGGCGGGCGAGGCGCCGGGGCGGGCGGTCGCCGACGCCGGCGACCTCAATCGTCTCCTCGCCCGAGGCGTATTGCGGGAGCGCACAGGCGTACTTGAGCTTGATCTCCTCGGCGCTCTTGGTCGGCGTGCGCAGGGCGATCGCGATGTCGTTCGTCACCTGGTCGCCGGCAATCGGGATAACAGCCGTGTGGCGCAGTCCACCGTCGGCGAAAATCGCAATGTCGGTGGTGCCGGCCCCGATGTCCACCATGCACACGCCGAGCTCCTTTTCGTCCTCGGCAAGCACGGCGTAACTCGAGGCGAGCTGCTGCAACACGACGTCGTCCACCGACAGATCGCAGCGGCGCACGCATTTCTCGATGTTCTGGGCGGAGGAAACGGCACCGGTCACGATATGCACCCGCGCCTCCAGGCGCACGCCGGACATCCCGATCGGCTCGCGGATGCCGTCCTGCTGGTCGATCACAAATTCCTGCGGGATGACGTGGAGAATCTTCTGATCGGCGGGAATGGCGACGGCGCGCGCGGCGTCAATCACCCGATCCACGTCGCTCTGGCTGACTTCCTTGTCGCGGATCGCGACGATGCCGTGGGAGTTGAGACTGCGCACGTGGCTCCCGGCGATATCGGCGTAGACCGAGTGAATCTCGCAACCGGCCATCAGCTCCGCCTCTTCCACCGCGCGCTGAATGGATTGCACGGTGGATTCGATGTTCACCACCACGCCTTTTTTCAGCCCCCGCGAAGGGTGCGTACCGACGCCGACGACCTCGATCTTGCCCTCGGGGCCGATTTCGCCCACGATCGCGACGATCTTGGAGGTGCCGATATCGAGCCCGACGATCATCCGCCGCTCGAGTTTCCTAACCATGTTGTCCGTCCCTCTTCCAGCCCACGGCAAAGCCGTTGGGGTAACGCATGTCCACCGTGGCCGCGCGGGCGAGCGCCGTCCCCAGCGCCGGCGCCGCCACGGTGACGAAACGCGCGAGCTTCGCGCGCGGATTCTTGCGGCCGAGTTCGATCCGGGTGCCGTCGGCAAGCGTGATCGCGACCTCGCCGCGGGCGTTCTCGTCGAGGCCGCGCAGGCGCAGACCAAGCGGAGCCAGCACCGTTCGCGCGGACTTGAAATCGGCCAGGAGCCTCATGGCATCCGCCTTCGGGCCCTGCAATCGGGGCAATGCCGGCGGGCCGCTCGTCTCTGCCGGCGCGAAGATATGCCCATCGGCATCGAGCAGGGCCGACTCGCCCCAGCGCGCGACGGCGTGCTCCGGCGACACCACGATCACGAGCGCATCCGGCCATAGACGGCGGACCTCGGCCCGCTTCACCCAGGCGAGCGCCTCGACGCGCTTCTGCACGGCATCCAGATTCACCGCGAACAGCCCGCCCCGGATCGCGGGCGCAGCGGCCGCGCGCACGGCACGCGCGTCGACCGGGGAACCGAACGGCAGGCGAACCATCACGGTTTTTACGGCGGGCCCCGACGAGGCGAAATAGGTCGGCACCAGCACCGCCAGCGCGACGATGAGCGCGGCGACCAGCAGCCAGCGCAGCCGCGGGCGGCGCACGATCGGCAGATGCATCGCTTCAGCCCGCATCGCTCAGGGTCTCGGCCAGAATGGCAAGCAGGAGCGCCGTGAAGTCCACGCCGAAGGCGCGGGCGGCTATCGGTACCAAGCTGTGCTCGGTCATGCCGGGCACCGTGTTCGCCTCCAGCAGCCACGACTTGCCTGCCGCATCGCGGAGCAGATCCACCCGGCCCCAGCCGCTGCAACCCAGTGCGGAAAACGCCTTGAAACACAGGGCGCGCAGGCGCTGCTCTTCGGCGTCGGGAAGCCCGCTCGGGCAGTGATAGCGCGTGCCGTCCGAGAGGTATTTCGCCTCGTAGTCGTAGAAATCCACGGAGGGCTCGATGCGAATGATCGGGAGGGCTTCGCTTCCTAAAATGGCGCCGGTCAATTCCTGTCCCGTGATCCAGGGTTCGATCAGCACCTGCGGGTCGAACTCGAAGGCCGCGGCTAACGCGCGCGGCAATTCCGCGGGCGAAGAGACCCGCGTGAGACCGAGCGTGGAGCCCTCGTGCACGGGTTTCACGGCCAGCACGGGGCCGAGGCGCGAGAAGGCGTCGGCGGGCGCGGATTCGCCGGCGCGGGCGAGCAGCCAGTCCGGCGTTGGCAGCTCCAGCGAGCGCCAGATGCGCTTGGTCGCGAGCTTGTCCATCGCCACCGCGGAACCGAACACACCGCTTCCGGTATAGGGAATGCCGAGCGTGTCGAGAAAGCCCTGGATCGTGCCGTCCTCGCCGCCACGCCCGTGCAGCACGATGAAGCAGCGATCGAAGCGCCGTTCCCAGAACGCGGCAAGCCCGTCCTCGCGCGGATCGAGGGGATGCGCATCGACCCCCGCCGCGCGCAGGCCAGCGAGCACCCGCCGCCCGCTCATGAGCGAGACCTCGCGCTCGGCCGAACGCCCGCCGAGGAGCACGGCGACGCGGCCGAACCGCTCCGGCGCCACGCCGTTCATGCCGCCGCCCCGCGCTCGGCGACGAGGCGCCGGACCTGCTGGTCCACGTCGCCCGCGCCGAGCGCGAGCACTAGATCACCGTCTTCCACGAGCGCCTCCAAGGTGCTGCCCAAGCCGTTCCAGGCGGGCAAATAAACCGGTTCCAATTGACCGCGGCTGCGGATGGCTCGGGCCAGTGCACGCGAATCCGCGCCGGGAATGGCAGGCTCGCCGGCCGGATAAAGTTTCGCGAGAACGAGCACGTCCGCGCCGGAGAGCACGGCGGCGAAATCGTCGAGGAGATCGCGGGTACGGCTGTAGCGGTGCGGCTGGAACACCACCACCAGACGCCGCCGCGGCCAGGCCTCGCGCACGGCCTCGAAGGTCGCGGCAATTTCGCGCGGATGGTGGCCGTAATCGCTCACCACCAGCAGGCGGGCGTCACCAAAGCTGATTTCACCCAACCTGTCCATGCGCCGCGCGACCCCGTTGAACCCCGCGAAGGCGGCGGCGAGCGCCGTATCCGGCACATCGAGCTCGGCGGCAACCGCCGCGGCCGCAAGGGCGTTCACCACGTTGTGGCGGCCGGGAATATTCAGGAATAGTTCCAACGGCCGACCGGCCGGCCTGCGCAGTGTGAATCGCATCCGCGCGCCCTCGGCGAACAAGCCCTCGGCGCGAAAATCCGCCGCCTCGGCCAGCCCGTAAGTCGAGACCGGACGGCCCAGGTTCGTGGCCATTTTCAGCAGCCGGCTATCGTCGGCACACAGGATGGCGCGCCCGTAAAACGGCAGCTGCTTCAGGAATTCGACGAAACTCGTCTCCAGGCGGTTGAAGTCACCGCCGTAGGCGTCCAGGTGATCACGGTCAATGTTGGTTGCGACGGCGAGCATCGGCTTGTAGTGCAGAAACGAGGCATCGCTTTCATCGGCCTCGGCGACGAGATAGCGGCCCTGGCCCAGACGCGCGCTTGCACCGGCGCTCTCCAGGCGTCCGCCGATCACGAAGGTGGGATCGAGCCCCGCCTCGATCAGCACGCTGGCGATGAGGCTCGTCGTCGTCGTCTTGCCGTGGGTGCCGGCGACGGCAATGCCGTAGCGGAAACGCATCAACTCGGCGAGCATCTCCGCCCGCGGCACGACCGGAATGCGCTTGTCGAGCGCCGCGCGGACCTCGGGATTGCGCCGATCCACGGCGCTCGAGATCACCACCACGTCGGCCGCGACAAGATTGCCAGCGTCGTGACCGATGTAAACCGTCGCGCCGCTTTCGCGCAGGCGTGCAAGCATCGGAGATTCGCGCAGGTCCGAGCCCGACACCGCGTAGCCCAGATTGAGCAGAACCTCGGCGATGCCGCTCATGCCGCTGCCACCGATGCCGACCATATGAATACGTCGCACGCGGCCCATCGGATTCTCGATCGGACCGCTCATGCTCTCTCCTCCGCGACCGCGAGAAGCACATCGGCCACGCGCGCGGCGGCATCGGGGCGGGCCAGCCCGCGGGCGTGTCCGGCCATCGCGAGAAGGCCCTTGCGCCCGCCGGCCGCGAGTTCGCCGAGCAGGGCGGCAAGCGTCTGTGCCGCAAGTCGCGATTGCGGCAACAGGCGCGCCGCGCCTGCCTCCGCGAACACCCGCGCATTGGCCGTCTGATGATCGTCCACCGCCGCCGGGAAGGGCACGAGCACGGCCGGGAGGCCCACCGCCGCCAGTTCCGCCAGAGTCAGCGCTCCGGCGCGGGCGATCGCGAGATCCGCCCAGGCGCAGGCCGTCCACAATTCGTTGTCGAAGGGAATCACCTCGGCCGTTACGCCCGCCTCGGCATAGGCCGCACGGGTGCACTCGAGATGGTTCGGCCCCGCGATGTGGCGCACCTCGAATTTGCCGGGCAAGCGCGCAAGCGCCCCCGGCACTGCCTCGTTCAGGCTCAACGCCCCCTGACTCCCGCCGGTGACGAGAAGCCGCAGTGCGCCCGTGCGGCCGCGGTAACGCTCGGCCGGCGCGGGGACCGCCGTGAAGGCCTCGCGCACGGGATTGCCGACGAGTTCCGCATTGCCGGCGAAGGCGCCCGGGAGCCCCATCAGGACGCGCGCGGCAAAATGCGCGAGGAACCGGTTCGTGGCTCCGGCAATGGCATTTTGTTCGTGCACCACGAGCGGGCAGCGGGCGAGACGGGCCGCGAGCCCGCCGGCACCGCTCGCGTAACCGCCAAAGCCCAGTGCAACACGCGGGCGAATGCGGCGGATCAAACGCCAGGCGCGCGCGACGGCAATAGCGAGCCGTGGCGGACCGAGAAGCTTGCGCCCGAGGCCGGTGCCGCGAAGGCCTTTGCCCGGAAGCGCCGTGAACGGAATCCCGGCCTGCGGAACGAGCCGGACCTCGATCCCCCGGCCGCCGCCAAGCCAATGCACCGGCAGGCCGCGGCCGCGGAGCACCGCCGCGACTGCAAGCGCGGGAAACACATGGCCCCCCGTGCCGCCGGCGAGGATGAGCACGGGGCGTGCGCTCATCGCCGCCCCCTCCGCCGCGCCGGTGCCGCCCCATGTGTCGCCGCCACCGCCGTTTCCCGTGCCGCACGCAGCAGCAAGCCGCAGGCGGCGAGATCCACCACCAGACTCGATCCGCCCGCGCTCATGAAGGGCAGGGTCAGCCCCTTCGTCGGAAGCACGCCGAGATTGACGCCGATATTGATGAAGGCCTCCACGCCGAGCAGCAACCCCAACGCAAAGGCCAGATTCGCGGCGAAGCCCGCACCCGCCGCGGCGGCCCGGCGCGCAATCGTGAAACTGCGCAGCACGAAGGCGAGGTACAGCACGATGACGGCGGCGGCTCCGGCCAGGCCCAACTCCTCGGCCAGTACCGAAAAGATGAAGTCCGATTGCGCCTCGGGGAGGTAGGCGAGCTTGCCCACGCCCTCACCGAGGCCGACGCCGAACAGACCACCATGACCCGTGGCGATCAGGGCCTGGGTCAACTGGAAACCGCTGGTCTTGGCCGTTGCCCAGGGGTTGAGGAAAGCGGCCAGGCGCTCCAGCCGGTAGGGCTCGGCAAAGGCGAGCGCGATGGCGGCACCGCCGAACACGAGCGCGAGCACGGTGGCGTCGCGTTTGCGGGCGCCGGCGAAAAACAACACCCCAAGCGCGGCAATGAACAGCACGATCGTGCCACCGAAGTCGGGCTCGGCGAGCAGCAGAATCCCAGCCAGCGCAACCACGCCCACCGGTTTCAACAGCCCCCAGAAGGAGTGCGCTAGCCCTTCGCGATGGCTCACGCCGTAGCCGGCCACATAGATCAGGATGAGTACCCGCGCCGGTTCCGAGGCCTGGAGCGTGAACGGCCCGAAACCCAGCCAGCGCGCGCTGCCGTTGATCGAGTGACCGAGCCCGGGAATGAGCACGGCGAGCAACAGAATGAGCGCAACGGCCAGCAGCGGGTAACGCAGCCGTTCGATGAGTTCGAGTGGCACCGTGTACAGAACCGCGGCGCAGACGATGCCCGCAAGAGCGCAAACGCCCTGGTGAACAAAACCGTCGAGGCTCGGCGCACCGTTCGCAGACGGCATCGTGGCCGAGGCCACCATCACCAGCCCGATGCCGAGCAATGCAAGCACAAGCGTCACGAAGACGACATCCGGGCGCGGCGGGGCGTGCCGGAATCCGGCCGTACGGGCGATGGAGGCCGCATCAGTCGCCATCGAGCGCCTCCACGGCGCGGACGAAAGCCTCGCCGCGCGCTGCGTAGTTGCGAAACATGTCGAGGCTCGAGCAGGCCGGTGCAAGCACCACGCAATCACCGGACTCCGCGCGTGCCGCGGCCGCCGCAACGGCCGCATCCATCGACCCCGCGCGTACCGCCGGCACGCGTCCGGCGATGGCGGCTTCGATGGCCTCGGCGGCGGCGCCGATCAGGATCACGGCCCGCGCCCGGCCGGTCAGGCAATCGGCGAACGGCGCGAAATCCTGGCCCTTGCCTTCGCCGCCGGCGATCACGACCAGCGGTCCGGAGAGTCCGGCGAGACCGGCGCAGGCGGCACTCACGTTGGTGGCCTTGGAATCGTCGAGATAACGCACGCCGCGGCGGCTCCTCACCGGTGCGAGCCGATGCGGCAGCGGGCGGAACGCGCGCAATGCCTCGCGCATGGGTGCATCGGGCAACCCGACCGCGGCACCCAACGCCCAGGCGGCCAGCGCGTTAGCGAGATTGTGACGTCCTGCCAGTGGTACTTCGCGCGCCGCGATCAGGCGCTCCTCGCCGCGGCACAGGACGATCTCCCCACCGCATTCGCGCAAGCCGAAATCGCCCGCCCCCGCCGGTTCGTCGAGCCCGAAGCTGACGGCGCCCACCCGGTCGCGCACCATCTCCAGCACGACGGGATCATCGCGGTTTGCGATGGCCGTTTCCGCCCGGGTGTAAATGCGCGCCTTGGCGGCGCCATAGGCTTCAAGGCTTCGGTAGCGGTCGAGATGATCCGCGCTCACATTGAGCACCGCCGCAGCCATCGGTGCGAGCGAATCGGTGAGTTCGAGCTGAAAACTGGACAACTCGAGCACGTACACTTCGACGCCGGGCGCAATCAGATCGAGCGCCGGCGTGCCGAGATTCGCCCCGACCGCCACCCTGCGCCCGGCACACGCCGCCATCGCGGCCACCAGCGAGGCGACGGTACTCTTGCCATTGGTGCCGGTGACGGCGATGATGGGGACCGGAGGCCGGGAGCTGGAGACTGAAGAGACGGCTCGGGCAAACAATTCGATGTCACCGACGATTTCGATGCCGCGTTTGCGCGCTTCGACCACCAGCTCGAAGTCCGGCGGGATGCCGGGCGATACGACCAGCAGATCGGTCGCGGCGAGCGCGCTCAGCGCTTCACCGGGCCTGCGCCACGCCTCTCCGGCAACCTCCGCCCGCGCGTGATCACAATCGGTTGCGCAGACTTGCGCGCCAGCCGAGCGCAGATAACGGAGCGCGGAAACACCCGTTCTGCCCAGGCCCACGATCATGCACCGCCGCCGCGCAAGCTCCGGATCCCCCGGCTTGAACCGCGCGCCGGGAGCGCCGGCATCCTGCCGGCAGAAGCCGGCCGGAAGCCGGCGCTCTGTCCCGAATTCCCAGTCTCCGATCCCCATGCGCATCACCTCACCTTCAGCGTGGAGAGGCCGATGAGCGTGAGGATCACCGTCACGACCCAGAAGCGCACGATGATCTTCGGCTCGGCCCAGCCCTTGAGTTCGAAGTGATGGTGCAGCGGCGCCATGAGGAAGATGCGCCGGCCGGTGAGCTTGTAGGAGCCGACCTGGAGCGCGACGGAAACCGTTTCCGCAACGAACACGCCACCCATGATGAAGAGCACGATTTCCTCGCGCACCATGATCGCCACGGCGCCGATCGCCGCCCCCAGCGGGATCGAGCCGACGTCGCCCATGAACACCTGCGCAGGGTAAGTGTTGAACCACAGGAAGCCGACCCCGGCGCCCACCAGAGCGCCACAGAAGACGGCCGTCTCGCCGACGCCCGGCACGTAGGGTATGGTGAGGTACTCCGCGATCTTGATGTTGCCCGAGCAGTAGGCGAACACGCCGAGAGCCCCCGCGATGATGACCGTGGGCATGATCGCAAGGCCGTCCAGGCCGTCGGTGAGATTCACCGCATTGGAGCTGCCCGTCACCACGAGGTAACAGGACAGCAGCAGCCAGCCGCCCATCGGAACGGCGATTTCCTTCACGAACGGGACGAAGAAGGTGACGTCGGCCGGACTCGAGCGGGTGAGATACAGCCAGCAACCGATGCCGACCGCACCGAGCGATTGCAGCAGGAACTTGCGCCGGGCGCTGAGCCCTTCGGAACGCGCGCGGCGCACCTTGAGAAAATCGTCCGCACCGCCGATCAGGGCAAACCAGGCGAGCGCCACCAGCGCGACTTCGACAAACCGGTTCTCGAGCCGTCCCCAGAGCACGGTGGCGACGATCATGCCAAGCACGATCAGGAGCCCGCCCATGGTCGGCGTGCCGGCCTTGACCTGGTGCGAAGCCGGTCCCTCCTTGCGCACGAACTGGCCGATTTCGTGGCGCGTCAAAACGCGGATCACCCACGGTCCGAGGGCGAAGGAAAAGACGAGCGCGGTCAGAACGGCGAGAATCGTGCGCAGCGTGATGTAGTCCACCACCCGGAAGCCGGAAATGTACTGGGCGAGGTAATCGGCTAGCCAAAGCAGCATTACTGCGCGCCTCCGAGCGCCGCCACGATACGTTCCATGCGCGCGGAGCGCGAACCCTTGACCAGCAGCACGGCCCCGGCGGGAAGCTCGGTGGCGAGGCTTTCGGCAAGCGCCTCCGCCGTCGCGAACGAACGCCCGCCTCGGCCGAAGGACGCGACCGCCTCGGCGGCGAGCGGGCCGAGCCCGTACAGCCGCTCGACGCCGGCGGCGCACGCCTCTCGCCCCAGGCGCCGATGCCAATCGCCAGCGGCCGCCCCCAACTCGCCGAGATCGCCCAGCGCAAGCCACAGCGGCCGCTCGAACGCAGCCGCAGCCGCCATGGCCGCCGTCAACGAAGCCGGGTTGGCGTTGTAGCTGTCGTCGATGACAATGGCACCGCTCGCGAGCCGGCGCGGACACATGCGCCCCGGCTCGGGCGCGACGCGTGCAAGGCCGCGCGCGATGCGGTCGAGCGGAACGCCCAGCCCCGAGGCGAGCGCGGCGGCGGCAAGGGCATTGGCGATGTTGTGCCGCCCGAGCAACCGGAGCCGAACGGGTACTACGCCACCCGGCGTGTGCAATTCGAAACGCGTGCCATCCGGCGCAAGTTCCAGGATCCGCGCGCTCACGTCGGCGCGCTCGTCGAAACCGAAGGTCAGCCAGCGCCTGACCGCAAAGGCTTCGCGCCAGGCTTCGAGCCAGGGAAGATCGAACGGCGCAATGGCGAGGCCATCAGCCGCGAGCGCCGCGGGGAGCGCGCCTTTCTCCAGCGCCACGCCTTCCACGTCGCCGAAGCCTTCCAGGTGCGCCGGCGCCACGTTGGTCACGATCGCGGCATCGGGGCGGGCGATTGCGGCCAGCCGCGCCATTTCACCGGGCAGACTGATGCCCAGCTCGACCACCGCATAGCGGTGCTCATCGCCGAGCCGGGCGAGCGTCAGCGGCAGGCCGATAAGGTTGTTGAGGTTGCCCGACGTGGCGAGGGTCGGAGCCTGTTCGGCAAGCACGGAGGCGACCATGTTCTTGGTCGTGGTCTTGCCGTTCGAGCCGGTGATGGCCACGACGCGCGCCGCATGTGCATCGCGCCAGGCGCGGGCGAAGCGCGCGAGTGCCTCGAGCGTGTCGGCGACTTCCACCCGGGCGGCGGCGGGCGCCACGGCCCGTTCCGCCAGCAGCGCCGTGGCGCCGGCCGCGACGGCCGCCTCGGCGTAATCGTGCCCGTCGTAACGCGGCCCCTTGAGGCAGACGAAGAGCGCGCCGGCCTCCATGCGCCGGCTGTCGGAGAGGATCACGCCGAACTCGAGATTGCGGCCGACGAGCCGCCCGCCCGTCGCCTCGGCCAGTGTCGCAAGATCGCGCTGCATCACCACTCGGGCGTCTCCAGCAGGCGACGCACCGTCGCGCGATCGCTGTAGCGGTGATGCTCCTTGCCCACGATCTGCTCCGTCTCGTGGCCCTTGCCGGTCGCCAGCACCACGTCGCCGGGGCCGGCCTCCCGGATCGCGAGTTCGAGGGCGCGGGCGCGATCGCGTTCGACGACGACCGCGGCCCTCGCCGGCATCCCGGCCCGGATTTCGGCAATGATCCGGTCGCCATCCTCCTCGCGCGGATTGTCGTCGGTCAGAATGATCCGGTCCGCACCCGCCGCTGCAACCCGCCCCATCTCGGGGCGCGACGCCGGGCGGCGCTCGCCGCCACAGCCGAAAACCAGAGTCACGTGCCCGCGCGCGTGCTCGCGCGCCGCGGCCAATACTTGGGCCAAGGCATCGGTCGTGTGCGCGAAGTCGACGATCACGAGCGGCTGCGCGCCGCCGCCGAAACATTCCATTCGCCCGGACACGGTCCGCGCGTGGGCAATGCGCGAAAGCGCCTCCTCGAAGGGGCGCCCGCGCGCAAGTAATACACCCAGCGCGGCGAGAAGATTGGCGGCATTGAAACGGCCGACCATGCGCGAGCGCAGCCTGCCGGCGCCAAAATCGCCCGCGACCTCGACTTCGAGCCCCGCGCCGCTGGGATGGATGGCCTGCGCGTACAGGCGCCGGCCCCTGAACCAGGCGGGAGCGTTGGCGGTCAGGCCATAGCCGATCCGCTCGAGCCCGGCCGCGCAGCGAGCATCGAGATACTCGCTTGCCGGATCATCGAGATTGAAGACGGCGCGCTTGAGCCCCGGCCATGAGAACAGCCGCGCCTTCGCCTCGCGATAGCGTTCCATGGTGCCGTGGTAATCCAGGTGATCGCGGGTCAGGTTGGTGAACACCGCGTTCTCGAACCGGGTACCGCCAACGCGGTTCTGATCAAGTGCGTGCGAGGACACCTCGACCGCCGCGTGTTTCGCGCCCTGACTCGCCAGCCGCGCGAGGTAATATTGCAGGCGCACCGGGCCCGGCGTCGTCTCGATCGCCGAATCGAGCATGCCGTAAAGACCATAGCCGAGCGAGCCGATCACGCCGGAAGGCTCGCCCCAGTCGGACAGAACCTGGCCCAGAATCATGGCGACGCTCCCCTTGCCGTTGGTGCCGGTAATTCCGGTGACGGCGAGCCGCGCCGAAGGGTCGTCGAAAAACCGCGCCGCGATCGCACCCGCTTCGCGGCGCAGATTCGGCACGGCAATCATGGGAACCTTTTTCGCGGTCGGCAGGGGTTCGGAGTCATCCGGCTCGTAGGCGACGGCGACGGCCCCCCGCGCCAGCGCCTCGGCCAGGTACTGCAGTCCGTGTTCGCGGTTCCCGCGGCAGGCGAGAAACAGCCAGCCGGTGCGAATCCGGTGAGTATCGAGCGCGAGGCCGCTCACTTCGATCGCCGGGATTCGTCCCTTCGCGAAACCGGAGAGAAGCCAGGGCAGGGTTTTGTCGGGAACCAGTTGATGCGCGACGCTCATGAGGTACCTCCTTCGGATTTCTCCTGCGTTCCGGCGAGAATCGGGGCTGCGCTGCCGGGGGCGATGTCGAGCAGGCGCAACGCGCCGCCCATGACCTTGCGAAAAACGGGGGCCGAGACTTGACCGCCGAAATAGCGGCCGTTCGACGCAGCGCGCAGCACCACCACGACCACCAGCTTGGGATCCGCCGCCGGCGCCATGCCGGCAAATACCGAGTTGTAAAGCGTGGGGCTGTAATGGCCGTTCACGTAAAGGTGCGCGGTGCCGGTCTTGCCCGCCACCTGATAGTTGGGAAGCGCAGCCAGCGTGCCGGTTCCCGCGGGGGTAACGACGGTGCTCAGCATGCGCCGCAATTCGGCGGCGATGCGGGCGGGAATGACGCGCACGCCCCCGCCCGGCTGGTCGCGCTTGAGGAAAGTCGTCGGGCGCGCAATTCCCCCGTCGGCGATGGCGAGATAGCCCTCGGCCAACTCCAGCGTGCTCACCGACACCCCATAGCCGCGCGAAATGGCGGCCTGCTCGACTGGGTGCCAGGTGCCGTAAAAAGGCATGTGACCGTCGACGGCGCCCGGAAAGCCGCTCGTCGCCGGACGGCCGAAGCCGAAGCCGGTCAAAATCCGGTAGAGATAGTCGGGATCGAGCGACAGGGCCACTTTGGCCGCGCCCACGTTGGACGATTTTTCCAGCAGCTCGGTGACGGTAATCACGCCGAGATCCTCATCGTCGTGCACGGTGTAGCCGCCGATGGTGAGGGTGCCGTTGCCGGTGTTGATCTTCGTTTGTGGCGTCCACTTGCCGGAATCGAGCCCGGCGGCGATGATGAAAGGCTTGAACGAGGAGCCGGGTTCGAAGAGATCCGTCACCGCCCGGTTGCGGTAGCGCGAGGCCACGAGATCGCTCCTGACGTTCGGGTTGTAGCCGGGCTGGCTCGTCATGGCGAGCACCCCGCCGGTCTTGACATCGAGCACCACGATCGAACCAGAGGCGGCATCCTGCTTGTCGACCGCGTGCTTGAGCGCCCGGTAGGCGAGGTACTGGATGCGCATGTCGAGGCTGGTCACGAGATCTTTCCCGGGCTGCGGCTCGGCGATCACGCGGTCGGACTCGACCGGGCGCCCGGTGGCGGTCGTGACCACGCGCATCCTGCCCGGCTTGCCGTCGAGCCATTTGTTGTATTCGAGTTCGAGCCCGTACTGGCCCTGATCGTCGATATTGGTGAATCCCACCACGTGTGCGCCCACCGGTCCCGCCGGGTAGTAGCGATGAAATTCGCGCTTACTGTGCACGCCGCGCACGCCGAGCGCCAACACCTTACGCGCCTTGGCGGGCGGGAGCTCGCGAGCGACATACAAAAACTGGCTGTCGGCATGCGCCGCCACCTCCTGCGTGAGCATGGCCGGATTGATATCCAGCGCCTTCGCCACCGGCGCGAGCGACACGCGGTTGCCAACCACCACCCGCGGGTTCACCCAGATGGCATCGAGCGGAGTGGAGATCGCAAGCGGCTGACCGTTGCGGTCGAGAATCATGCCGCGATGGGCCGGCAACTCGACGGTGTGAGTACGCTGGTGCGCGGCGGTATCGGCCAGAAAGGAATGCTTGAAAACCTGCAAATCGAAGGCGCGCGCGAAGAGTATCGCCGCCGCGACGACGAAAATCGCCGCAACGGCGAGCGCGCGGCCGCGCGAGGGGGGACTCATCGCAGCCTCACGATGTGCACCTTCTCGGGCGCCTGCATGTCGAGCTTCGTCGCGGCCAGATGGGCGACGCGGGCGTGGGCGGCGAGGGTCAGTTCCTCGAGTTCGAGCTTCCCGCGCTGGACGACGAGCCTGTCGTGAGCCTTACGCAGTTTCGCGAGTTGGGAATAGCGCGCGCGATTTTCGGTTGCCGAATACACGACGGCCAGCGCATTCGCGAACACCACCGCGGCGGCAATCGCGATTACCCAGCTGCGCGGCGGCGCGGACGGAAGCCTCATACCGGCCGCTCCGCCACCCGCAACCGGGCGCTGCGCGCACGGAGGTTGGCCGCGATTTCAGCCGCGCCCGGGCGAATCAGCCGTGCCGCGACACGCAAACGCGCGGGCTCGGCCTTCGCCGTCTCGCGCATGAAACGCTTGACGATGCGATCTTCCAGCGAATGAAAGCTCAGGACGACCAGCCGCCCGCCCGGCGCGAGCACGTCGAGGCTTGCCGCGAGCGCCGCGCGCAGCTCGCCGAGCTCGTCGTTGACGAAAATCCGGATCGCCTGAAAACTCCGTGTCGCCGGGTGAATGCGCCGCTCACGCCGGGGCACGGCGCGAGCGATGACATCGGCAAGATCGGTGGTGGTCGCGAACGGCCGCTTTCCGCGACGCGTGACGATCGCGCGGGCAATCCGGCGGCTGTAGCGCTCGTCGCCGTAGTGAAAAATCACGTCGGCAAGCTCCCGCTCGCCCGCACGATTGATCCAGTCGGCGGCCGGCTCGCCCGTCCCCGGATCCATGCGCATGTCGAGCGGCCCCGCGCGGGAAAAACCGAAACCCCGCCCGGGATCATCGAGCTGCGGCGAGGACACGCCGAGATCGAAAAGCAGACCCGCGATGCGCCCCGTGAGGCCGCACTCGGCAGCAACGCGGGCAAGCCCGGAAAAGGGCGTATGCACGAATTCAAAGCGCATGTCCTCGCCAAAGCGTTGGCGCGCATCCGCCGCAGCCGCCGGGTCGCGATCGAGCGCGACAAGCCGGCCAGCGGGCCCCAGGCCGGCCAGAATCCGCGCGCTGTGACCGCCGCGCCCGTAGGTGGCATCCACGTAGACGGCATCCGGCCGGATCGCCAGCCATTCGATCGCCTCCTCGCTCAGAACCGGGACATGCATTGAGTGTCCTGTCTCATGAGTAATCTCACTGAATTCGCCGCGGCTTTTCGCGGCTGGCCGCGTTGCGGTTCCTCGCCATGGAGTCACCATGCCTCGTCGCCGCGCCTTGCCAGCCGCGAAAATCCACAGCCGAATTCAACGAGTTACCCATGAGACAGGACACCCGGCTCACAGAGAAATGTTTTCGAGCGCATCGGAAGCGCTCCCGCCCGCGCCGACACCGGCCGTCCAGCGGCGCTCGATTTCGGCCCAGCGCTCCTCGTTCCAAAGCTCGAACTTCTTGCCTTGCCCAATCATGACCACCTTGCGCTCGAGTTCGGCGTAATCGCGCAACGCCGGAGACAAAAGAATCCGACCGTGTCCGTCCATCTGCATGTCACTCGCGTAGCCGAGCAGCATCCGCTGGATCGCGCGCGCTTCGGGCTGAAGGCTGGGGAGCGCCGCCAGCTGGCGCTCGATTTCTTCCCAGTCCGGGCGCGGGTACAAGAGCAGGCAGCGGTCACGGTCCACGGTGGCGACAAGTTCGCCTTCCGCCGTCTCGGCCAGCGCTTCGCGATAACGCACGGGAATCGCGAGACGCCCCTTGGCGTCCAGGCTCACCTGATTCAATCCGCGAAACATGACCTTCGCGCTCCCATAATTTCCCACCTTTACCCACTGACTCACACTATAGGCCAGAAATTCTTGAAAATCAAGTGAAATCTGGCGCTTGTGCCAATTTTTCGGTGGAAAACGGGCGATTGGCCAGTCGTTATGGATCGGCTTTCTTGCACAATCAAATAATTAGCGCCGAAAGCTCTGGAGATACTGTCAGCCGGCCACAGGGTGTTGTTTCTTTTTCGCAACGCGAGGCGTGCGCGGATCGGCGTTCAAAAAAGTAGGAGCCGGCCGATAAGCCGGGTTCTGTCGCGGACGATCATTCCTCTCGGGCCCGCGTCACCGCGAACCTCCAGCGGCCTACCCGGAAGTCGAGTGCGGATCACACCGGACGGCGAACCGTCCACTTCCCTATTCGGCCTTGCTCCGGGCGGGGTTTGCCGTGCCGGCGCCGTTGCCGGCGCCGCGGTGCGCTCTTGCCGCACCGTTTCACCCTTGCCTGTGCCCCGCACCCGAGGCGTTGGGTGCGGGGCCATCGGCGGGCTGTTCTCTGTGGCACTTTCCGTGGGCTCGCGCC
>CAZKOE010000032.1:7688-17738 GCA_964554305.1 uncultured Gammaproteobacteria bacterium | reverse complement strand
CGGAACACCAGCCAACACACCGCCTCCGCCCGGCAGCGGATAGCGCTTTCGGCAGCCCCTTCAGCATGGATTGCGGACGAAATTGCGTTATGCTGTGGTGTTTCGGGGACCTGCACAATTATCTCGGAGGTTGACCGGCATGGCTGACGTCTTCGTTTCCTACGCTCGCGCCGACAAGGCGCGCGTCGCGCCGCTGGTGGCCGCGTTGGAAGCCAAGGGCTGGTCGGTGTGGTGGGACCCCGAGATCAGCCCCGGACAGGAGTTCGACGACCAGATTGATGTCGAGTTGCAGGCGGCCAAGGCGGTACTCGTGGTGTGGACGCCGACTTCCGTCGTCTCGCGCTGGGTGCGCGGCGAGGCGCGCGATGCCGCCGATCGCGGGATTCTGGTGCCGGTGCGCTTCGAGCAAGCGCGCCTGCCGATTGATGTGCGCGCCATCCACACCACCGACATGGACAACTGGAACGAAGACGCGGCCTGCCCCGCCGCGCAGGAATGTCTGCGCGCGCTGGCCGCGATGATCGCGCGCTCGCAGGTCGTGCGGGCAGCGACGGAAGCCGATGCGATCAAGGAACACAAGAAGGATTCCGCACGTTTCTCGGTCTGCGTCCTGCCCTTCACCAATATGAGCGGCGAGCCGGAGCAGGAGTATTTCAGCGACGGCATCACCGAGGATATCATCACCGATCTCAGCAAGGTGTCAGCGCTGCGCGTCATCTCGCGCAACAGCGCCTTCATGTACAAGGGCAAGAACGTGGACGTGCCCAAGGTCGCCCGCGCGCTGAAAGTCACCCACGTGCTGGAAGGCAGCGTGCGCAAGGCCGGCGGCCGGGTGCGCATCAACGCGCAGTTGGTGGACGGCGAAAACAACGGTCACGTCTGGGCCGAGCGTTACGACCGCGACGCCAGCGACATCTTCGCGATCCAGGACGAGATCTCCCGCGCCATCGTAAGCGCGCTCAGGCTGCGCCTGCTGCCCGAGGAAAAGAAGGCCATCGAGAAGCGCGGCACCGACAGCGCCGAGGCCTATGACCTGTATCTGATGGCGCGGCAGGCCTACGTAACCAGCCAGGAGATGGACGAGCGCGCGGCGCATGCCATCGTGCGTCTGTGCAAGCGCGCCACCGACATCGATCCGGACTATGCATCCGCCTGGGCACTGATGGCGGCCGGCTACCGACAATGGCTCGGAACGGAGAGCGGGCCGTCCCTGGAAGGCATGGCCGCCGTGGAGCGCGCCCTTGCGCTGGATCCAAACCTGGGCGAAGCCCATGCGGTCAAGGCCCAGTTGCTGCAAATCGGGGGCGATCTCGAAACCGCCGCGGCCGAAGCCGCGATCGCCCTGCGCCTGGACCCGGAATCCTATGAAGTCAATCGTTCGGCCGCGCGCTTGAATTATCAATTGCAGCGGTTCGAAGACGCGGTCCGCTTCTACGAAAAAGCGGCTGCGCTGATGGAGGCGGATCTCAACTCACCCTTCATGGTGACCGGCTGCTACCGGGCGATGGGCGACATCGTCGGTGCCCGTCGCGCCGCGAAACTCGTGCTCAAGCGCGCCGAGGCAACACTGGCTCGCGATCCGAACAATTCCGTGGTCATCGCCTATAGCGTGACCGCACTCGCTCGACTCGGGGAAGCCGAACGTGCCAAGGCACGTATGGAACGTGCCCTGTTGATTGATCCGGACAATTTCAACATGCGCTACAACTTCGCGTGCACCTTGACGGCGGACCTCGAGGACAAGGAAGCGGCGCTGGAGATGCTGGGGCCGTTGTTCGAGACCATCTCGGAAAGCTTCCTTCCCTACGCCAAGTCCGACTCCGATTTCGAATCCCTGCACGACGATTCACGCTGGCAGGCGATGGTTGCCGCCGCCGAAGCCCGCCTGGCCGCCGCCAAGTCTCCAACCGAGTCGGCGAATCAAAATGTCTAACCGTTGTTTCGACGACTCTTCTCCCTCTCCCCTGATGGGAGAGGGTTGGGGCGAGAACGATCGGCAAACAGCACCACTTCATGGCGCCACTCCTCATCCCAACCTTCTCCCGCAAAGGGGAAAGAGGCGGGACGGTAATCCGCTGTGCCTCATGAAAGTTGATCGACATGGCTGACGTTTTCGTTTCCTATGCCCGCGCCGACAAGGCCCGCGTCGCGCCGCTGGTGGCCGCGGTCGAGGCCCATGGCTGGTCGGTGTGGTGGGACCCGGAGATCGCGCCGGGCCAGGAGTTCGACGACCTGATTGACACCGAACTCGCCGCGGCCAAGTCCGTGCTGGTCGTGTGGACGCCGACCTCCGTCGCCTCGCGCTGGGTGCGCGGGGAGGCGCGCGATGCCGCCGATCGCGGGATTCTGGTGCCGGTGCGCTTCGACCAGGCACGCCTGCCGATTGATGTGCGCGCCATCCACACCACCGATCTCGACGCCTGGAACGAAGATGCATCCAGCCCCGTGGCGCAGGAATGCCTGCGCGCACTGGCGGCCACGATCGGGCGCACACCGGAGCAATCCGTCAAGGCGACGACGCGCCCGGCATCTTCCACCAACGAGAAGCGCAATGAACCGCAGGTTCCGCGCCTTTCGGTCTGTGTGCTGCCGTTCGCCAACCTGAGCGGCGATTCCGAGCAGGAATATTTCAGCGACGGTATTACCGAGGACATCACCACCGACCTCAGCAAGGTTTCGGCTCTATCGGTTGCATCGAGCAACAACGCCTTCATGTACAAGGGCCAGCACCCGGACATCCAGAAAGTCACGCGCGACCTCAAGGTCAGTCACGTGCTGGAGGGGAGCGTGCGCAAGGCGGGCGAGCGGATACGGATCAACGCGCAGTTGATAGATGGCAGCAGCAGAAAGCACATCTGGGCCGAGCGTTACGACCGCGACGCCAGCGACATCTTCGCGATCCAGGACGAAATTTCCGAAGCGATCGTCAAGGCACTGAAACTGCGCCTGCTCCCCAAAGAGAAAAAAGCCATTGAACGGCGCGACACCGATAATGCCGAAGCCTACAACCTCTATCTGAAGGCACGGCAGACCTATGTGACCAGCCTGGAGGGAGACGAACGCTCGTCTCGGGAGATCGTGCAAATCTGTATCCGCGCCATCGGAATAGACCCCCATTACGCCGAAGCCTGGGCGCTGATGGCGACCGGCTATCGGCAGTTGCGCGACGTACGGGGTGGACAGTCCAACGATGGCATGAACGCTGTCGAACGCGCACTGGCGCTGAGTCCGGACCTGGCCGCCGGCCACGCCGTCAAGGCGCAGCTTCTGCAACAGGATGGCGATCCCAAGGCCGCCGAGCGCGAAAGCACGGTCGCGCTGGAGCTGGATCGGGAATCCTACGAAGTGAACCGCTCGGTCGGAAGGCTGAACTATCGGCTACACAAATTCGACGACGCAATCCGCTGCTACGAAAAGGCAGCCGCCCTCATGGAGGCGGACATCAATTCGGCTACCATGCTGATCAGTTGTTATACGGCGGTCGGCGATGCCGCTGGAACCCGCCGTGCCGCCGAACTGACCCTCAAGCGCGCCGACGCCGCCCTGGCGCGCGATCCGGACAACTCCGCCGCGACGGCCTGCAGCGTGGAAGCGCTCGCAGCGCTCGGAGAAGCCGGGCGCACCAAGTCGCGGATGAAACGTGCGCTTGCCATCAACCCCGACAACTGGACCATGCGCTACAACTTCGCCTGCATGCTGTGCGTGCGTTTCGGAAGCAAGCACGCCGCACTGAAGCTGCTCGGCCCCGTGTTTGAGGCCATCCCGGACAACTTTCTCGCATTCGCCAAGATCGACCCGGATTTGAGCCTGGTGCACGACGATCCGCGCTTTCAGGCGATGGTCGCGGCCGCCGAAGCGCGCCTTGCCGTCGCCGCGGACTCGCCGCCGCGGGAAAATCAGCAAACGACTCGACCCTCGTAGGGACCAACCGGACTCGCGAACCGGCCCATCACGCGTTGCACGTCACAGCCGTCCCGCCTCGAGCGGCCGCTGGCGGTGCATTACCGCCCACTCGACGTGCTCGGCCAGCGCGGCTTCGCCCAGCGCACGCAGAATCTCGCGTTGCTCCTCCGCGTCGTCCGTCTCGTCCAGCGCGGCGCGTGCCTTGCCGAACACGCGCTCCATGGACCGGTATTGCCGGATGAGTTCGCGATCGGCCTTGCGAAACGAGTACGCCTCGCGTACCGCAGCGAAGATCGAGAACAATGCCATGATCACGATCAGCTCGTTCTTGACGTTGGCCGGCAGCCGGTACATGAGGACGGCCAGCACTATGCTGATCAGGATGCCCGCCAGCAGGCACACGGTGCCGATAGCCTCGTTGACGCGATGGGAGCGCTCGCGCTGCCTGGTCCGGATCCGGTAGTAGCCGAGTTCGCCATGCGCCGCATCGCCTACCCATTCGGCGATCACACTCCGCAACGCTCCGTCATCCGGTCGGGCGGGGCGAGCGTACGCCGACAATCCGGCGCAGCGCATCACGTTACGCACCCAGCCCAGCTCGGGGTCCTGCTTCTGCATCAGACTGTCCCGCGCAAACCCGGGATCGCCGGTCGGTGATATGCCGGCGCGCTGCCAATAACACTGCACGCGCAACCCCTCCGCCAACGCGCGGTAATCGAGGTACTTGCGGTGCCAGTGGCGCCGCTTTGCCAGCCCACTCATCGCCAGGCCGATCGCAAACAGGACAAGAAACACGAACAGCATGTTGTTCTGACCAGCCAGATTGTCGTAAGCCGTAAATGCCATGCCCATCAGGAACGCAACGAGATAAATCACGCGCATTGCCAGCAGCACGCGCTTCTGGAAATGACCGGCGAGCCAGTCGGCGGCGCGGAACAGTCTTGCGGGCGACGCCTGGTCCGGCGACCGTGCACCCGCAGCGGAAACCGCATCGCCGGCAAGCTGCGCGTCGGTCGTCCCGATCTCGCCGGCGAATTTTGCCGTTTCCCCGTTGAACACGTCGAGGCGCTCAAACACGGTCCGGAATGCATGGGGCATCGGCGCGTCGACTGCGGAAACCTCGTCCGAGCTACCCCAGATGATCTGACCCGGTCGCAGCGGCGCGACCGGAGCGCCATCCGAAGCGGCGCGCGAACAAACCAAGTGGCAGAACAGGCGCTCGTCACCGCCACCATGGAGACGCGCGCGCCAGTCTCGCCTGCGCCCGACCTCGCCCGGCGGTTTCCCGTCCAGGAGATAGTCAACGATCTGCGCCGTCCCGCCCGTCCGTTGCGACGGCTTGCCGTCCCAGATTGCGAGCAGCAAGTGGCAATGCCGAGCCACGAAGATCCCCGCCTGCGCATACTGATGGTTGCGTTTCTCGCCCGGCGTGGAAATTGCGGCGCGCGTGTGACCGGTCAAAAGCGGCAGCTCGATCACCTGCGCCCGCTCACACAACGATTCGAACCGTTCGCGCATCGCGGGATCCCGGAAGTCCTGCACGTACAGCTCGCGCGCGAACGGCAGCGGCGCGACCAGCCGCGCGCCAAGCTTCAGGCCTTCCTCCGCCACCAGTTGATCCCCGCCCTCGGCCAGCGGCGATAACACGCACAACGGCGAATGCGGGAATTCGCGTTGCAACTGAGCGAACAAATCTCTCACACGCCTCCGGATCATCTCCGCCTCATGCACAGGGATATCGCGGTGGCCGGTGACCCCGATGACGATGGGGGCGATCGCGTCGAACCGCTCCGGCCGGTTATCTTGCGAGGGCATGACGGGGTGCTTCGAAGCCGGAACAACGCGTCCATCCGCAAACCAGGCCCGGAATCGGCGGCCGCGCACTTACGGCCCGTCGCAACGGATTATCGGAGGGCACTGACAGAATCATGGCCGGCAATTGTAACGAGAAACCGTCCTTTCACGCCAACCGGATTCCGACCGGCTCCGCACCACTGTCCGGGAAAGCAACGTTGTTTCCCGGACAATGGTGCCATTCGCCGGCGATGACAGCAAAGGGCTATCCACCCATTTTCTCTTGCCGCGAACCGCAACAAGTATTCCCTCGCGATTGATTTCTCTGAGCCTGAAGGCGCGAAGCTTATCCAGCGGCTGGCTGCCGTCTCCGGCGTCGTCATTGGAAACTTCCGTTCCGACACCCTCGCCCGCCATGTCCCGCGCGACCTGCTCAATCTCACAAATTCGGAACTCGACGCTTTACACTACACCGGCGTTCTCGGTTAAATTCCGGTTTCTCTTCAGAAGCGGCGGGACAGAGCAGGATTCGAGAAAGGTTTTCATGCGAACATCGAGGTGCTCGACAACCGATGATTCATCGGCCACCGAAACGTGAGCATTTAACTGCTTGAGCGTCGAAGTTCGCTCGGAGCCACCCCGAATCTTTCACGAAACTTGCGGCTGAGATTCGACGAATCGTACAGCCCGCAGCGGGCCGCGACTTCCCCTACCGGAACGGTCGGCGGCAGCGTTTCGAGCAGCGACCGGAATCGGCACAAACGCACTTCGCGAATAGTCTCATTAACACTCAGATCGCGATCGGCAAAGGCCCGATAAAGTGTCGAGCGTGAACAGCCCAGGGCTCTTGCAATCCTGCGCGGATCAAGATCGTTCGAATCGAGATGCGTCTCAATGTAGCGCTGCGCCACGGCGAACAACCCTCCAGAACCGACCGCGATCGGAAACGCTCCGCCTCGCCGACCATCGGCCAGGCGCGTGAGCGCAGACCTGACCGCCGCGACGGCCAGCGACTTGACTGTTTCCAGCGCAGCAATCCGCTCTGCATTGTTCAACGCCGCAACAAGAGAAGACAATTGCTCCAGTTGCAGCTTGAGCATCGGCGTCAGGGCACAGTCGGCAAGCGCCCGCGCCAACCGGCTCGCCGGCGGTAACTCCGCGGACGGCGACAGGATGGCATCGCGAGGCAGACCAAGCTGTATGAAGCTTGAAACGGCGCAGGCGATCGTGGCCGGGACGGCGCCGTCGTACAGATAGATTTGATTGCCCGCCACCGCGACTGGCCGATCGCCTTCCTGCTCGCATTCAAACCCGCCCTTGCGAACATAATGGAGCACAATTTCGCGTTCCGCGCCGTTGCAGGCAAGCCAGGGCTTGCGGCGCACGGTAAAGGCGCCGCAATTCACCAGATGGAAGTCGTAGTCGGAATTACCCACCGAAGTGATGCGACCGCGGAAATCGCGACGCTGATCGGCGTCGGGAGGCTTGATCTCGGCAGAACCGACAATGGCCTCGGCCCAGAAGGCATAACGTTCGCGCGGTGCATGATCCACTGTATCCACGACGCGGAACGCCAGCGGGCCCGACCGACCCCGCGAAAGGAGAAACGAACGCCTCGACAACTGTCCTGTTCTGGCCATGGCGGCAATACCGGAGTACCGCCCAAGTATACGCCTTCGCGCCTCTCGGAGGCAAAAAACAGCGCAAGAAGGTGCGCCCGATCATGGGCCGGTGACCAGGGTGCGGGGTTCACCGCCGGCGAGCAAGGGACTTCCCTGCACGGCGGCAAGCTCACCTGTCGCCGCGTCAATCGTGAACACGATGACGGAGTTGCCGTAGAAATCGGCGCCATAGAGCCGGTGGCCCGCCGGACCCACCGAGAGCGAGTACAGCATAGTGCCCGAAGGAAACGGGTAGGACGCGATAAAGGCGAGCGTGCCGTCCATTTGAACGCCGTAGGCATAGACATAGTTGGTACCGGCCACGTAGACGTACTTCCCGGTCGGGTCCACTGCGGCGGCAGAGGCAGACGGCGGTGAACTGTTCGCCACACCGTTGGCAACCAGCGTACCGTCAGACTTAATCCGGTACTGGTAGATGGCGACGGTGTTCGGGACAAAGACGAAGCGCCCGTGCGGATCCACGACAATCGAAGTGCTCTCGCCGCCGGTGACGGAGCCCGTCGCTGTAAGCGTGCCGAACGCACCGATCTTGTAGGTCTCGACCGTGTTGCCGATGTGTGGGGTCACGTACAGATAGCCGCCGTTCGGGTTCACCGCCACCGCGCCCGGTGCATCGGAGCTGACGGCAAAGGGGCTGCCTGCGATTGACCTGAGCGCGCCCGTCACCGGGTCAATCGTGAAGCCCGAAACGCTGGCGGAACCAATATTGGTCACGTAGAGGTAGTGGCCCGACGGGTCGATGGCGACTACCGCCGAACCGCCGCCGCTCGTGGGGATCGGGCTTCCGATCGGGGCAAGCTTGCCATCGGTGCCAAGCACATAGGAGGAGACGGTATTATCTGTCCGGTTCACGGCATAGACGAAGCGCCCCAAGGGATCGAGCGCGATCCCGAACGGCTCATTACCGGCGGTGAAGCAATTGTCGGGATTGGTACCGGAGACGCCATTACAGGCGTTGCCCGCAACCGGGTCGAGCACGCCCGCCGGATTGTGGCTGATATTGTATTCGGAGACGTTGCCGCCGCCGACATTCGTGACGTAGGCGAAGCGCCCATTGGGGCTCACCGCCACCGACCGCGGCTGGGTGCCGGCGGCTATGGTGCCCCGAGCGACGAGCTTGCCGTCGGCGCCGATGGTGTATTCGGAGACACCACCACCAAGGTTGGCGACATAAACAAAGCGTCCGTCGGGGCTCACCGCCACCGAGATCGGCTTTGCCCCGGCGCCGATCGTGCCGTTAGCGCTGAGCTTGCCGTCCACGCCGATGGTGTATTCGGAGACGGTGTTGCTGTTGTAATTGGCGACATAAGCATGGCGCCCGTCGGGACTGACTGCCACCGAATGCGGGACGTTTCCGGCGACAATCGTGCCGTTGGCACTGAGCCTGCCGTCGGCACCAATGGTGTATCCGGACACTCCACCATCGCTGGTAACATAGGCAAAGCGTCCGTCGGGGCTCACCGCCACCGAGTATGGATAGTAGTTGACATTGACAGCACCGATGGCGCTCAGTGCCCCGGTTGCCTTGATCGTGTATTCGGAGACGTAGGGACTGAAACCCTTGGCAACATAAGCAAAGCGTCCGTCGGGGCTCACCGCCACCGAGACTGGAGCGCTGCCGGCAGGCGCGGCACCGATGACGCTCAATGCCCCGGTTGCCTTGATCGTGTACTCGGAGACGTTGTTGCTGTTGTGATTGGCGACATAAACATGGCGCCCGTCGGGACTCATCGCCACCGATCGCGGCTGGGTGCCAGCGGGCACGGCGCCGATGACGCTCAACGCCCCGGTAGCCTTGATCACGTATTCATACACATTGTGGTCGCCCCCGTTGACAATATAGGCATGGCGCCCACCCGGGCTTACCGCCACCGAGACTGGAGCGTCGCCGGCATCGATCGGGCCGTTGTTGGCGATGAGCCTGCCGCCGCCTGCCGGTGAGGTGATGGTATATTCGGAAACAGTGCCACCATTGTAATTGACGACAAAGGCAAAGCGTCCATCGGGGCTGACTACCACCGCGTTCGGAGAGTGGTCGGGCCCGGCGGCTACGATGCCGTTCGCGCTGAGCGTACCGCCCGTGCCGATGGTGTATTCGGAGACGGTGCCGCCTGAAGAGAAGAAAGCTCCGAAATTGGCGACATAAACATAGCGCCCACCGGGGCTCACCGCCACCGATTGCGGACTGCCACCGGCGCTGATCGTGCCGTTCGCCACAAGCGTGCCGTCCGTGCCGACGGTGTACTCGGACACGTTCCCGTCGTTACTATTGGCGACATAGACATAGCGCCCATCGGGGCTCACCGCCACTGAGACTGGACCGTCGCCGGCATTGATCGTGTCGCTAGCACTGAGCTTACCGTCCACACCGATGGTGTATTCGGAGACGTTGTTGCTGTCGTAATTGGCGACATAGGCAAAACGCCCGTCGGGACTGACCGCCACCGAGCTTGGATTGGAGCCGGTTGAAATCGTGCTGTTTGTGCCGTTGGCGGTAAGCGTGCCATCCCTGCCGATGGTGTATTCGGATACGGTGTTGTCACCTTCATTGACGACATAGGCGTAGCGCCCGTCAGGGCTCACCGCTACCGAGCCCGGCCCGCTGCCGGCGGGCACACTCGCCGGGCTCAGAGCGGAGAGCGCTCCGCCCGGTTTGATCGTGTCCTCGGAC
>CAZKOE010000032.1:0-7678 GCA_964554305.1 uncultured Gammaproteobacteria bacterium | reverse complement strand
GTCCCCATGAGTGACATAGGCAAAGCGTCCGCTGGGACTCACAGTTACCGAATTCGTGTTGATTCCAGTGTTGATTATGCCGTTGTCGCGGAGCGTACCGTCGGCATCGATCGTGTATTCGGCGACGTAGCCGCCGGAATTGACGACATAGGCATAACGCCCATCGGGGCTCACTGCCATCCGTGTTGGACGGCTACCACCGCCGACGACGATCATGCCGTTGGCAACGAGTTGGCCGGGAGCGGCAAGCCGCCAGGCGGAAACATCGCCACCGCCGCTGTTGGCGGCGAAGGCGAAGCGCTCGCCACCCACCGTCCAGAAGTTCGCCACCTCGGCCGCCGGCACCGTCGTGAGCACGGGCGAGTACACCGGGGCGCCCTGCAACTGAAAGATGGCGCGCGCGCGGGCATTGACGATACCATTGCTGGCAATCCGTTTGGCCGCGACCAGCGTGTTGTCGCCGCCGGTGACATCGAACAGGGCGGTGCAGCCGGCTGCCGAGGCGCCGCTGGTGGCATTCACGCAGCCGGCGAGCACGTTGGCGAGCGTGTCGAGCTTGACGAGTGTTGCCGTCAACGGCGCGCCGGCCGTCTGTGCGTTGGTGGTGAGAAAGGCGCTCGGTGTCCCCGTCTTGACGTTGACGAGTCGGATCATCGTGCGTGCCATGCCCGCCAGCCCCGCCGCGCCAGGCAGCGCCACGCAGGTACCGGACTGCGTGGTGCCGCCGATCGCCGAGCAGTCCACGAGCCGGAGATAAGCCTTGAGTGTCGCCGTGCTGGCGACGGTAGTCAGCTCGTTGATGTTGACCGAGGCGGGAAAATCGCAGGGCGGGTCGCCCTGCGGAGCGCCGGTGCAGTAGCCCCCCGCGACCGTCATCAGCCGGATCGCGGCGTTGTTGCCATCACCGGTGGCATCGCCGCCCCTGGCGACGAGGTATACCACCTGCCCCGTTGCCGGCGCCGGCGAGAAAGTCATGCTGAAGTGGCCGGGCAGGCTGCCATTGGGGCAAGTCGCGCCGCCGGTCTCGGCGCTGCCGATTTCGATCGGCGCCACACTCGTTCCGAGACCCACCGCCCAGGCCGTCACGCCGGAGCATTCGATCGGCTGGCGCCCGCCGAAAACCACGCCGTGAAAACCCGAGGAATGGGCTACAGGCGGTGGCATACTCGCCTGCTCGTTCGACTGCGACGGGCAACCCGCCAGCAACCCCATTCCGGCCACCAAGGTGGCGCCCGCGATTCCGGCAACGCCTGTCGCCATCCAATGCTTGTTGCTCATAACACTATCTCCATTGTCGATAAATCGCGGCCGGGACGACCGCTCCTACCCACAATCCACGCCCCCGAGGGAGCGAGCTTGCTCGCGATCCGGAGCGCCGGCATCTTGCCGGCCTTCATCGCGAGCAAGCTCGCTCCCTCGCCGATTTCCGCACCGTGGCGAAACATCCATTTCCGGCTCCCCCTTGCCGCCAGCGGCGGGAAGGGGGATTCTTCGATCCTCCGGCCGAGGCCTGAAGAATCCTCCTCCAGCCTCCCCCTTCCGCGAAGACGCGCAAGGGGGAGAGAAAGCAAGGCGACCTTCTCGCCTGCCGACTGCGAGGGGGAGAGAAAGCACAAATTGGCGAGGTGTTCATGGACCGGCGGCAATGGATTGCGGCAAGTTGCCGGCGGGCACACAGTTGGTCGCGCTCGAGCCGCCCCCGCAGGGCGCGCCCGGCACGGGGATCAAGGTTCCGGCCTGCACCGTCGGATCGCTGTCATCGGCGATGGTGTACACCGAGACGGTGTTGCCGGATGCGTTCGCCACATACACCGTGGCGCCCATCACGGCAATGGCGTGAGGGTTGGCCCCGGTGGACGCCGTCCCGATCAGATTGAGTGTGCCATCGACGTTGATGGAGTAGGCACTCACCTGTTGATTGCTGGTGCCCACCGCATACAGGAACGGGCCGCCTGGCATACCGGAGGCCATGCCGAGCGCGACCATGCCGGTCGGGCCCAGTTGCCCCAATGGAGCGGCATCGGAAAGCCTGCCGTCGGTGCCAATGGCGTAGCCCCACAGACCGCCGCCAGTGGCGGCGTAGAGGTACTGTCCGTTCGGCGTGACGGCCAATGCATAAGGCGTGCCGCCCACGGCGATGCAATTGGCGACCGTGACGCCCGAGCCATTGCAGGCGGTGGCCGCGAGCGGTTGCAGGCCGCCGGGTTCGGCGGCGCTCGCCGGGGCTATGGCGTACTGGGAAATATCGTCGCCGTTGTAATTCGCGGCATACAGGTAGTGTTCATTCGGCGTAATCGCCAATGCCGCCGCGCGGGCGCCGGCCGCGTAGCAGGTCGAAGGCAGGTCCGTTCCGCAGGCGGCCGTGCCATGGATGACGGTGAGTGCTCCGGGTGTGGAGCCGGTTGCCGGGGCAATCGTGTAGGCGGACAGAGTGGAGTTGACCTTGCCTTCCGCGCGGTTGCTGACGTAGAGATAACGCCCCGAAGGTACCACCGCTACCGCCAGACGCAAGACGTCATTCATGCCATCGAAGGGCGAGCCCGAAAGGGCGGCAAGCCGGCCCTTCGTGCCGACCGTGTAGCCGGAAACGTTGTGCGAGTACTCATTGGCGGTATAAACGTAGCGGCCCGCCGGACCGAGCGCGATCGCATACGGCTGCGTGCCGGCGGGAAAGCAGTTCTGCGTGCCAGTACCCGAGCAGGCGTTGCCGGACACCGGATCCAACCCGCCGGCGTGCCCGATGCGGTAGGCGGAGACGTTGCCCGCGTAGTTGGCCACATAGGCAAAGTTCCCCGTCGGGTCCACCGCCACGGCGTTGGATCTATCGCCCGCGGGCACGGCGCCCAGCGCACTCAACGCCCCCGAGGCCTCGATCCGATAGACGGACACGGTACGGCCGCCGTTATTGCCACGGTCGCCGTTATTGGCGACATAGGCGAATTGCCCGGTCGGCCCCACCGCCACCGAGGTCGGATCAGCGCCCGCGGCCACGGTCGGGCCCAGCGCGCTCAGCGCCCCCGAGGCCTCGATTCGGTAGGCGGAGACGTTGTAGCCGCCGGAATTGGCGACATAAACGAAGGGATCGGTCGGATCAGCCGCCACCGAAGAGGGTAAGTCTCCCGCTACTGCCGGGGCGATCGCGCTCAACGCACCACCCGCTTTGATCTTAAAGGCCGAAACGTTGTTGCCAGCCTGGTTTGCGACATAGACGTAGCGCCCGCTCGAGTCCACCGCCACCGAGATTGGCCGAGCGCCCGCGGGCACGGCGCCCAGCGCACTCAACGCCCCCGAGGCCTTGATTCGGTAGGCGTACGCGTAGCCGTCTCGGTCATTAATTTTATTGGTGGCAACATAGACGTAGCGCCCGTTCGGATCCACCGCCACCGAGACTGCCTCGTTGTTGTCCGTGCTTGCGGCCCCCAGCGCACTCAACGCCCCCGAGGCCTCGATCCGGTAGGCACGCACGTCATCCTGGATATTTATCCCATAACTGGCCACATAAGCAAACCGCCCCGTCGGATCCACCGCAATGCTTGCAGGGTCGTAAATTCCGGTCACAACCGGGCCCAATGAACTCAGCGCGCCCGAGGCCTCGATCCGGTAGCCGGAGACGGTTCTGCCGGTGGTATTGGCCACATAGGCAAATTGGCCCGTCGGGGTCACCGTCACTGAAACCGGGTTCGTGCCGGCGGGAAAGCAATTTGCCGGATCGGGCGTGACCCCGCAGCTCGCCGCGCCATCGCCGGTAATCGGCGTGAGTCCGGCACGCGAGCCCGCGCGCCAGGCGGATATGTCGCTGCCCGCATAGTTGGCGGCGAGGACGAAGCGCTCGCCCCCCACCGTCCAGAACCCCGCAAGCGTCGTGGCTTCGGGCGGCGCGGCCAGCACCGGCGCGAAGATCGGCGCGGTGGGCGCAAGACCGTAGAGCGCCCGCGCCTCGGCATTGACGACGGGACTCGAGGCAACGAGCCATGCGGTTCGCAACGTGTCGTCCGGGTTGTTCAATACCTTGCCGAACAGCATCGGGCAGGTATTGGAGTCCCGTGCCGCATTGACGCAGGCGGCGAGAATGTTGGCCAGCGTGTCGAGCTTTTCGAGCGTGACATGGAGTGCCGAGCCCGCGGGCTGATTGACCAGGAAGGGCGCGGCCCGCCCCGTCACCGGATTCACCAGATTGCGCACACTCAGCGCCATGCCGCGCGGCAGGCGCGCAAGGCTCACACAGTCGCCCGCAAGCCCCGAAGCGGGCGGACAAGGCGAGAAGGTCAGAAAATGCTTCAGCGCCGCGGTCGAAGCCACGGTGGTCAACTCGTTGATGTTCACCGTACCCGGAACCGGCGCGAATGGATCGCCCTGGATCCCCGCCACCGTCATCAGTCCGATCGCCGGGTTGTCGTAGTTCGTCCCCGTGGCATCGCCGCCGCGGGCCACGACGTACACCACCTGCCCGGTCGCAGGCGTCGGCGAGAAGGTCATGCCGAAGTGGCCGGGCGGGCTACCATTGGGGCAAGTCGCGCCGCCGGTCTCGGCGCTGCCGATTTCGATCGGCGCCGCGCTCGTTCCGAGACTCACCGCCCAGGCCGTCACGCCGGAGCATTCGATCGGCTGGCGCCCGCCATAGACCACGCCGCCGAAACTCGCCGCCCGCGCCACCGGCGGCGGCGCGCTCGCCTGCTCGTTCGAGTGCGACGGACAACCCGCCAGTAAACCCAGTCCGGCCACCAAGGCGGCGCCCGCGAATCCGGCAACGCCTGTTCCCATCCAATGCTTGATGTTCATATCACTGTCTCCAATATCCATAAATCACGGGCACAACGGCAGCTCCTGCCTGCAATCCACGGCTTCGTGGGAGCGAGCTTGCTCGCGACAGCCGGCAAGATGCCGGCGCTTCGGATCGCGAGCAAGCTCGCTCCCACACCAATTGCTACGCCTGAAGAATCAGCCACTCCGCGGCGCACAAGGACAACGGGAAAGATGACACCAGACATCGCCGCTTTCACGAAGATCTGTTTGAACATTGATTATTCCTCTCTGGAAAATTGCGCATCGTCTGACGATGCGGGCTCTCTCCGCAAGAGGGGAGAGAGAATGAAACTCTTCCGCCCATCTCCTCAAATCGGGCGAGCGGGCTGGAAAATACCCTCCAAATCGGAAGTTGTCGTACAAAGAATAGACCGTAAAAAAACGAGACGCTAGTTACTGCGTCTCAGTAACCGTTACTGCGTCCCAGAAGGATTGCATAGCATAAAAACGGTTCTACAATGCACTACATCCGCTTTCAGCTTGCCGAACATGAGAGCATTCAAACGCCACTCAAATGATGCAAGAAGAGCAGCAGGGGTCGTCACGCTCGGTCTCTTGATTTTTATCGCCTGCGCCTGGTCTCCGGCTCATGCCCAGAGGCTCCAAACCTTGCGGGTAGAACTGATCTGGCGAACAGGCAGCGATTTTTCCGGTTACTACGTGGCGCAAACGAAAGGTTATTGCGCCCAGGCAGGGTTGCGAGTCAGACTAATCCAGGGCGGACCAGATATCGAACCCCTGCACAGCTTGGCGGACGGCAAAGTACCGTTCCGCAAATACGACGCCGGGCTTCTGGAAAACGGTCTGTACGCGAGCGGCACAATTGCAAGGAAGCACTCGCCATGCCAAAACCCGCGATCCAAAACTCAACCCGGCACGCCAAGGGTTATAGATTCGGCAAGTAAACAGTATCAAGTGGCAAGTATCTGGACAACCGACGAATTCTCTCTCCCGTCATTCCCGCGCAGGCGCACTACTGTCCGGGGAAAATCAACCTTGTGTTCGGAAACACAATAACAGAGTCTGTTTTCACCATAGACCAGCAAATTAAACTCGAATTTAAAACCATCGTCGCTCCCGCGAAGGCGGGCACCCCGCAGGAGGACCAAACCCGCTCAGCGAGCGCGAGGCCTCAAGAACGGGATGACTCGCGCCAAGAGTCGCCCCCCCCGCGGGCCCAGCGCAATACGCATGTTGCCTCCGGCTTCCGCCTTCGCGGGACCGACGAAGTGTGGACTTTCCACGGAGCAGCGCACGCAGGTGGGGACGACGATTGTTGATACTGTTTACGAGCCCGCTCAAAAATGCTCAAATCGTTTATGTGCTGCGCATCCCGGTCGTGGCGCGTCATTGGCACACTTGGCGTCTCGGCACGCCGCTACGCGCAAAACGCGGGTAGAATCGCCCACCGTCATCCGGGGCACGAATCGTCGAGGCAGTCTTTGAACGAGACTCAGCGTACGGCCCGCATCAGGCGGTGTATCCATGGTGACAGCGCGAAAAGCATCAGGGCAAAGCCAAGACCAACCCAGAATAAAATCTCGTATACCCCGGTGTAGCCTGCAATGCCCGCCCCGGGAACGGCAGTGGTTTGTGCCGCGATCCGACCCGATACATCGTAAGCCAGGGCGGAACCGAAAACCCAGGCGCCCATCACGAGGGAAGCCTCTCCCGGCGCGGCAAGCCTGGCCACTACGGCGTAGCTGATCGGCATCAATACCAGTTCTCCCAAGGTCGCAAATCCGTAATACACGACAAGCAGCCACCAGGGAATTTTTCCTTGCCCGCCTTGGGCGTAATGGATGCCGAGAAGCAACACTCCATAACCCAGCGCGATCAAAAACAGCCCCGCGGCAAACTTGCGAGGCGTGACGAGGGCGATGCCACGCTTTTCCAACCACGGCCACAACAGTACGAACAACGGTGCCAATACGAGAACGAAAAGCGGGTTGGCGGACTGGAACAACGTGAAATCGAAGGGTGCATTGACGTAGTCGCGGGCGAAAAAATTGAGCGATGTCATGCTCTGCAGGCTGAGCGACCAGAATGCCACCAGTGCGATGAACAACAGCAGCAAGGCCAGGTAGTGCCGCCCCTGCACGGGATCACGTCTGTGAAAACCAGTCAGCAGAAAATACAACAACAGGATCCCCGCGAATGAATACACCATCGCGTGCATCGCTTCGGGGTGCATGAGCAACCACACACCGGGGCACGTCAGAACGATAACGCCCAGCACGACGACCGGAGTCGAGAATTTTCCGCCGTAACGCGGCCTCGCGCCGGCATCGGGTAAGCGCCGGTGACTCCACTCGAAAATGACCACCGCCATTGCCATGGCGGCCGCTGCCGCAACAAATCCCCAGCGGTAGCCCCAGCGATTCCCGATCCAGACGGAACAGATGAAGGGCGCAACAAAACTGCCGAGGCATGCAACCAGATAAAACAGCGTGTACCCGGCATCGCGACGAGGGTCATTCCCGGCATAGTTGCGACCGATGAGGATCAGAAAGGAAATGCTTATGCCGAAAGCGACGGCAAAAAAAGCGAGTGCCGCCATGAACCCGAGCCTGCCGGGCCAGGCCATGCCCAGGAGACCCAAAACGGCCAGCCATTGCGAAACACGTACCGCCCGCACTTCGCCGAGCACGTTGTCCGCTACCCAGCCGCCGACGATCACGCTGCAATAAAGCAAGGTGCCGAAACCCGCAAGCAAGAGGTTCGCCTGTTGCTGCGCCTGGGCGCCCGGCAAATCCGAAAAGAATGCGCCGGCAACGTAAGGCGCGAAGAAGGAGCGCGGGCCGAAAAAGGAAAAGTTTCTCAATGGTCACCACCGGCGATCTGGCTCACGGCGTGACCGATGACCGGTTCGAGC
>CAZKOE010000031.1:0-17753 GCA_964554305.1 uncultured Gammaproteobacteria bacterium | reverse complement strand
TGCGCTCGATCTCAAGCCCATGGCGGCCTCGGTGAACAATCTCGTGAACGTCGTCACCGGCCAGGCAAGCGGCTTTCTCGCCGCCGCGCCCGACTCGACAGCGCCCGGTGCCTTGCACGTGACGCTCCTCAAGCTCGACACGCTCGCCAACGTGCTTGCGGGCTGTGTGAACACGGCGGCGACCGATGCCGCCTGTACGGGTCTTTTCGCGCTCGCGGGCGGCGGCGCGAGCGACACGCTCGCGGCGGCTCTGCACATCGCGGCCAACCCGCTTGTGACCGCGCGGGCCCAAGCGCTGTTCGCATTGCAGAATGCGACGGTGTATGCGCCCGTGCTCACGACCGTGCCGGGGCGGACGGCGGCGAACTTCTGGACCGTCGGCGGGCAACGCTACGCGCTCGCGGCCAACCATGGCGACGGCGGCAACGACGTCTCCGCCTGGCGACTCGGCAAGCCCGGCGGCGCGCTCATCGCGAACGGCTACGGCTACACAAACCGCACCCACCAGCCGATCTCAGTCGCGGTGGACCCGACGGGCCGCTTCGTCTATGTCGCGAATGAGAACCCAGATAGTGGCCCTGACGGCAACGGCACCGTGTCCGCATACACGATCGGCGCGAATGGTGCCCTTACGCCGGTCACAGGCTCGCCCTTTGGCGCGGGTACGTATCCGATCTCGGTCACGGTGGATCCGACGGGCCGCTACGTCTATGTCGCGAATCATCTCGGCTGGAACGTCTCGGCCTACACGATCGGCTTGGACGGGGCCCTTACGCCGCTTACGACCGGCGAGCCTTGCTCCGCCACGCCTTTCTCTCCCCCCACCGGCTGTTTTGCCACGGGCGTCTATCCGTTCTCGGTCGCGGTGGACCCGACGGGCCGCTACGTCTATGTCGCGAACAATAATGGCAACAACGTCTCGGCGTACACGATCGGCGCGGGCGGTGCGCTCACCCCGGTTGCGGGCAGTTCCTGCGGGAGTGGGCTGCCAAGCAATTGTTTCGCCGCGGGCACCGGCCCGAAATCGGTCACAGTGGACCCGACCGGACGCTACGTCTATGTCGCGAACTCTGGTAGCAACAACGTCTCGGCCTACACGATCGGCGCGGGTGGTGCGCTCACGCCGGTCACAGGCTCGCCCTTTGCCGCGGGCAACGCGCCAAACTCGGTCGCGATGGATCCGACGGGGCGCTACGTCTATGTCGCGAACTTTGCAGGCAACAACGTCTCGGCGTACATGATCGGCGCGGACGGCACGCTGATGCCCGTGACCGGCGGTAATTGCTCCTCGGCCGGGCCGAATAACTGCTTTGCCGCCGGTACGAATCCGATCTCGGTCGCGGTGGACCCAAGCGGACGCTACGTTTATGCCACGAACAATTACTTTGCTGACAACACCACCTACGCGTACCAGATCAACCCCGGCACCGGCGAGGCCGTGTTCAAGTCAGTCGGCAACCCGACGGGCACGGGCACCGGGCCGGATGCGATCGCGCTGGACGCGGCCGTCGGCCACGCCTACGTTGCGAACTATGGTTCCGGCACGGTGGATGCCTATCCGATGGCTTCGAGCACGGGTGCGCTCGGAGCCGGTGTCCAGGTAACCGCCGGCACCCAACCCGATTCGATCGCCCTGAGCCCGGCGGGTCGCTACGCCTACGTCGCCTATGGCGGCGGCTTCGACATTGGCGCCTATACCGTGAATGCCGACGGGACGCTCAGCGCGAACGGCACGAGTGGCTACACGGGCGGCACGCCCTACGCCGTCGCGGTGGGTCCGACCGGGCGCTACGCCTATGCCACCAATTCCGCCAACCAGGTGCTCGAATACACGATTGCCAGCGACGGAACGCTCGCCCCGATCGGAGGCTCCGGCAACAACACCGTGCCCACCGGCACCGATCCGACGCATCTCACGGTGGACCCGAGCGGCCGTTTCGTCTATGTTGCGGCGACCGGCGCGAGCGAGATTTATGAATATGGCATCAAGCAGACGGGGGCGCCTGGCGCCGCTACGGGATCGCTCGCCGCGATCGGTGCCGGCAGCATTGCCGCGGGCAACCAGCCGGAAGGGGTCGCGGTGGATCCGAGCGATCACTATGTCTATGTCGCGAACCACAACGGCGGTGGCGCGGGAAGCGTCTCCGAGTACGCGATTGACCCGGTAACGGGCGCGCTGACCGCCCTCGGCTCGGTGAATGCAGGCAGCGGCCCGATCGCCGTGACGGTGGATCCGACAGGCCACTTTGTTTCCGTTGCCAACTCCGACGGTACCGTCTCGGTGTACACGCTCGATCGGGCAACCGGTCAACTCACACCCTACAAAAACTTGACGGCGGGCGCCGGCCCCGATGCGCTCGCGATGAGTCTGGCGGGCCGCTTTCTCTACGTGGTCAACAACACGGGCGAGAGCATCAGCAGCTTCGCGCTCAACCGCAATCAACTGCTCGCGCCCGCCCCGGGCCGGCCCTGCGCCGGCCTTCCGGCGGGCGCCCCCAATCCCGACAACTGCTTTGCCGCCGGAAGCTTTCCGACCTCGGTTGCCATGGGACCTGTCGGTCGTTACGTGTACGCGGCCAATACCTTTTCGGCGAACGTTTCGGGCTGGACGCTCGCCACCGACGGCAACCTGAGCGCGATTCTCGGTGGTCCGTTCCCGGCCGGGAGCGGCGTGTACTCCGTCGCGACCGACCCGGTGGCGCCCTACCTGTACGCAGCCAATTTCAATGACGACGACGTGAGCGAATACGCGATCGCGCCCGCCACCGCGTCCGTGCCGGGCCAATTAGCCCCGATCGGCACCGCCCCGGCCGGCTCCAGCCCGCAGGCCATGGCCGTGGGCCCACTCGGCCTCTACGCCTACGCCGCCAACAGCCAGAACAATACGGTCAGTGCATTTTCGATCAACGGCCTCGGCGGACTCGTTCCGGTGGGAGCCGCGTCCAATGGATGCGTGCACCCGAACGCGCTCGCGGTGTATCCGACGGGCCGCTACATCTACGAGGCTTGCAACAACGGCGCCTATTATTTTGAGAATGGAAACGTTGGACATAGTGCCAGCGGCTCTACCCGGGCTAGCGTGCTGACTGCCGTTCCCGCCAACGTATTTACCGACCAGATTGGTTCAATTGCAGTAGGCCCGGCCGGCAGCTATCTGTTTCTGGCGGATCAGACTACCAGTCAGTTGGCCGTATGCCCGATAATTGCTTCGACGGGAAATTGCGGTTCGGCGACGACCTACAGCCTGAACGGTCAATATCCACTATCGGTGTCTGTGGATCCGGCGGGGCAATTCGTCTATGTCACGACCACCAACGGCGGCGTCTTCATGTACAGGATCCACGCCGACGGAACGCTAAGCCCGGTGCCCGGCAGCCCCTTCCCGACCGGAGCGATTCCGCTCTCGATCGTCACCGGCCCGTAGCCGCGGTGTTGGGTTTCGCTTCGCTCCACCCGACCTACACGATCAGTGGTTGTCTTTCCCGGGTCCCGATTTGCCGCCGATCACCAGGTCGCGGGCGATGCCGGCAACGGTATTGATTGGCGCATCGCCCATGGCGGTCAGGGAGTAGCTGCCCTCCAAGCGCCCGTAGGCATGCACCGAACCGCGGGCGGTCGCACCGACCAGGGCGGGGCCGCCTGCCCGATGCGTGGCCACAAACAACGAGACGGTCGCGAGTCCGTCGCCGATCAGCATGTGCGTGACCGGCAACCCGCCACCGCCACGCGCATGTTCGCATACGGTTTTCTCGACATGAAATCCCGGCGGGAGGCGACGGAAACTGAGCCGCGGCGCCTCCTCGCCGGAACACGGCCCGGTGCTCGGCATTTCCTTCCCCGCCGCCTGCGCCAGCAGGGACATGGCCTCGGCGCCGATGGCGCTTTGCGCGGCGGGCGCACTCATCAGGTTTAAATGGGTGAAGAAGGCTTGTTGCAGAGTCTCGCCGCCGGCGGTCATCAACTCCGAGCGCAGCGGCAGACCCGAATTCGCGCCGATCCAGACCCGGTAGCCGTAGCGCCATTTGTCGCGGGGGACGATGCGCATGAGTTGCGCGGGCTCGCCCGCGACCCGGTCGCTCCCGCCCAGTTCGAGCGCGTAGTTTTTCTCCAGCATCGAGGCCTTGACATCCGTGGCGGGCGGGAACGGGAGCGGCGAGGCGCCGCCGCCCATGCCGCGTACCACCATCGTGGCGCCGCCTGGACCCCGGCGTACCACGACCCGTGGGCCGCGAACGATTTCGCGCGCAGGACCGGTGAGTGCAGTCATGCGCGCGTACTTGCCGCCGCTGACCACCAGTTGATAGGTCGCCGAGCGGTTCTTGCCCATGAACACGAGGACGCCGCGATAACTCTGGTGCGCAAGCGCCCGCTGCATATAGGCGAGCCAGCCTACCGCGTTCGTGGGCGCGGCCCAGGCTGGAATCGAGCAGACAAACGCCGCGCAGGCGAAGACAAAGCCGCCCCGTTTCGTGAGCCGCGCGATCAACATCTGCGGACGGATTGGCGCCACATGAGAGAATCGGCTACGGGTCGGGCTAACCGATGGCTGCTGGAAGGACCGGCGGACGGCAGCGGCGCGAACGAACACGGTGGGCCTCCGGCATGGCCTCAACCCCCGCCGCCATGCCCGGAGGAAACGGCCGTGCGGGAGGAAGCCGCTGGACCGAGCGCCGCATTGCCCGAAATGGCCATCGGACCCGCGCCATACACCTCGTGCATGAGCAGGTAGCGATTCAGTTCGGCACGCACCGGACGGGGAGTCTGGCGCCAATCCACATGGCGGATGGTCGTACCGCCCGCGGCACTGCCGGCGGCGCCGGGAACGAGAACCTGGCCGCCGCCCGACATCTGGCGCATCACCAGCGCGCCCAGGAGCCCGGCCAGCCCAAGCGCGGCAACACCTGCGGCGAGGGTGGCACCCCGGCGCATAACGCGGCGCCGCGGCCGCGTTGAGTGTCCCGTTTGGGGGCTCGAAGGGCTTTCCAGCGCGCGGCCCACCCGGGCGGCAAGCGAGTGCGCACCCCGCGGCACCAGCTCGTCCTTCAAGGTGTCACCAATGAGGTGGTACAGATGCCAGCACTCGGTCAGCTCGGCATTTGCCGTCACACGCTTGAGCAAAAGTGCGCATTCCTCGTCCGGCAGTTCGCCGTCCATGAATGCGGAGACCTGTTCGCGTAAAAGATCACTCATGTGCCTTCTCACTCCATCAGTGGCTTGATGCGCCGCGCAATCGCTTCGCGGGCCCGGAAGATCCGGGATCGTACCGTACCCACGGGACAGTCCATTGCCTCGGCGATTTCCTCGTAGCTCAAACCTTCAAGTTCTCTGAGTACGATCGCGCGGCGAAGTTCCGGCGGGAGCTCGTCCATCGCGGCGCTGATGGTCTGCTTGAGCTCCTCGGCGTAAAGCAGCCGTTCGGGGCTGGAGACGTCGGTCATCTTGCGCCGTACCTCCCCGAGTTCGGGATCGTCCACGTCGAGACCACCCTCGACCGGGTTCCTGGTCGCCGATCCGATCGCATTCTTGGCGGCATTCACGGCAATACGGTACAGCCAGGTGTAAAAGGCGCTGTCGCCGCGAAAACCGCCGATCGCCCGGTAGGCGCGGATGAATACCTCCTGCGAAACGTCGAGCGCCTCCTCCGGATCGCGGATATAGCGCGAGACGAGCTTGACGACCCGGCGCTGGTACTTGAGCACAAGGGCGTTGAAGGCCGCCTTGTCGCCGGCCTTGACCCGCTCCACCAACAGCCGATCCGCCTCGGCCCGTGTTTCGCTCTCCGTTGCCAAGCAAACCCCCGCCATAAACCCCTGTGATATGCGCCACGCGTAATAGTTCGGTCCACAGCCAAATCCGGCCGCGCCCGAAACAATTGTATGTCAAGGCTGGGCACCGGGCTTGTCCGGGTCGGCGCGCGAGGCCCGATCCAGCATCTTGACCTCGGTCGCACCGAGTTCGCGCCAGGCGCCACGCTCGAGGTCGCGCGGCAGGGCCAACGGGCCGAAGCCGATCCGCTTGAGGCGGCTGACCTCGAAACCGACCGCCTCGAACAGGCGACGAACCTCGCGATTGCGCCCCTCGGCCAGGCTGACGAGATACCAATAGTTGCTCCCGCTGCGGCGGGCGCAGGCCCGACAGGACAGGAAACGGGCCGGCCCGTCTTCGAGTTCGACGCCGGCGAGCAGCCGGCGCCGGTCCGCGGCCGTCGGCTCGCCGTGCACCCGCACGAGATAGCGCCGCTCGATAGCGTGGCTGGGATGCATGAGCCGGGCCGCAAGCGCCCCGTCGGAAGTGAAAAGCAGCAGGCCCGCCGTCGCGATATCGAGGCGCCCGACCACCACCCAGCGTGCACCGGCAAGCCGCGGCAAGGCCGCGAATACCGTGGGTCGGCCGGCAGGATCGTCACGGGTGACGATCTCCCCGACCGGCTTGTGGTACATCAGAACGCGGCGGCCGGTTTGAGCCCGCGGCAATTCGAGCGGCCGACCATCGAGAGTGAGTTTCGCGGCGGCCGAAATCCGCTCGCCGCCCTTGAGCACGTGACCGTCGGCCGCGAGTCGACCCGTGTCCACCCAGCGCGCAATCTCACGCCGCGAGGCAATGCCCAGCCGGGAGAGCAGGCGCTCGGGGCGATCTTCCGCCGGTTCATTCCTCATCGTCATCTGAACCGTCGCCCGGCCACGGGCCGCGCAACACGTCCTGTGACCTTTCGCCCGCCTCGTCTCCCATCTCCGTTTCGCCCGTCTCGTCCGCCACGGGCCCCGCTTCGCCCGGCGTCTCATCTTCCCAGGGCAGTTCGGGTTCGAATTCCGAGATGTCGCGGATTTCGGCGAGTGTCGGCAATTCCTCCAGACTCTTCAGCCCGAAGTAGTCGAGGAATGTCCGGGTCGTGCCGTAGAGCGCCGGCCGCCCCGGCGCATCGCGGTGGCCGACCACCCGGATCCAGCTCCGCTCCTCCAGCGTGCGCACGATGTGCGTGCTGACCGCGACGCCGCGCACGGCCTCGATTTCCGGCCGGGTAATCGGTTGGCGATAGGCGATCAGAGCGAGCGTCTCCAGGAGCGCCCGCGAATAGCGCGCCGGGCGCTCGACCCACAGCCGGCTCACCCAGCGTGCCCAGGCTGGCGGCACCTCGAGGCGGTAACCGCTGGCAAGCGCCTTGAGTTCGAGCGGCAGGCCGCGCAGCCGTTCGCTCGCCGCGGCCAGGGCAGCGTCCATTTCGGCCGCCGTCGGCTGGCGGTCCTCGCCGAGATCGAAAAGACCGGCCAGTTCCTCGCGCCCGAGCGGCCGCTCGGCGGCAAACAAGGCCGCGAGGACGATTTCCTCCAAGGCAGGCGGGGCCTCTCCGGCGCGGCCGGTATTCGTCGAAACCTCGTCGTTCACGCCGTTTCCTCCGGGAGTACCTCGCCCTCTTCCGGCTCGCTCAAGCCGCGAACCTGAACGTAAAGTGGCCCGAACACGCCGGCCTGGGTCAGCGACGCAAAACCGGTGCGGGCCAACTCAAGCAACGCCAGGAAACTGACCACAACGCCGTCGCGCCCTTCGCCCCGGTCGATCAGCGACTGAAAGGTCAAATAGGCACCGCCGCGCAACCGAGCCAGGAGATCGCTCATGCGCTGGCGGATCGAAATCGGTTCGGCGGCAATCCGGTGACGGACGCCGAGAGCGGCATTGCGCATGACCTCCGAAAAACTCTTGAGCAGGGCCTCGAAACTCACCTCGGGCGCAAGCCTGATCACTCGCCGGCCACTCATTCTCAGTCCGACGGCGAAGCGGTCGCGGCCTTCGCGCGGCAACGCATCGAGGTCTTCCGCCGCCTGCTTGTAACGCTCGTATTCCTGCAGGCGGCGCACCAGTTCGGCGCGCGGGTCCTCTTCCTCGCCCTCCTCGTCCGTCTCGGGTCGCGGCAGGAGCATCCGCGACTTGATCTCCGCGAGCATTGCCGCCATCAGCAGATATTCGCCGGCGAGATCGAGCCTGAGCCCGTGCATGAGTTCGATATATTTCATGTACTGGCGGGTGATTTCCGCGATCGGGATATTGAGGATGTCGAGGTTCTGGCGGCGGATGAGGTAAAGAAGCAAATCCAGCGGGCCTTCGAAGGCCTCGAGAATCACCTCCAGCGCGTCGGGCGGAATGTAGAGATCGCGCGGGAGCGTCGTCAGCGGTTCGCCCTGCACTACGGCAAAGGGCAATTCGGCCTGACTTCCGGATTGGCCTGCCTGTTCCACCGTCCCGCTCATCGCATCAGACTCCCTAAAAGATACCAGAGATGGCTGGAGGAAACACCCGCGAAGAGCGAGAAGAAGCCGAAACAACCCTGCAGCACCGGGAACAGCACGATGCCCAAAGCTCCGGTCACGAGCAGGATGATGATGATCCAGAAACCGAAGGGTTCGATGCGCTCATAGACACGCGCCCAGCGCGGCGGAATGAGGCTCGCCGCGACCCGCCCACCGTCGAGCGGCGGCAGCGGCAGCAGATTGAACACCATCAGGATCGAATTGATGAACACGCCGGCGACGCCGGCCAACGCGAACGGCAGGGCGAGCGACGGTGCGCTTGCGGACAGGCCGAAGCCAAGCCGTATGATCAACGCCCAGAAGATCGCCATCAGGAAATTCGCCGCGGGCCCGGCGGCGCCGACGAGCGCCATGTCGCGGCGCGGGTTACCGAGATTGCGCACGCCGACCGGCACCGGCTTCGCCCAGCCGAACAGGAAGCCGCCCGGCAGAAGCAGCATCACGATCGGCACGATGATGGTCCCTACGAGGTCGATGTGCTTGATCGGATTGATGGTGAGGCGCCCCATCATCCGTGCCGTGGGATCGCCCAAGCGGCTCGCCACGAAACCGTGTGCGACTTCGTGCAGAGTAATTGCAAACAGGACGGGAATGGCCCAGATGGCGACTTTCTGGGCAATGTTGAGGCTTTCCATCCGGCAACATTGTAGCGGACGTGCGGACCCGGAACTCGGGGAGACGAGTAGCAGCGCCCGCTTACTTCTCGTCTCTCGCTCCGCCTTCCTCATTTCTCATTCACGTTGCCCAATCGCCGACCGGGCCCCGACCCTCGCGCAGCACCTCCACCCGCCCATCCGCGAGCGCGAGCACGGTCGTGGGCTCGCCCGGCGTCGCGCCGCCGTCCACGATCACCTCCACGTCGCCGCCGAAGGCCGCGGCCACGTCCTCGGCGTCGGTCAGCGCCCGTTCGTCATCCACCACGGTCGTGCTCATGAGCGGCTCGTCGAGCACTTCGAGAAGAGCCATCGCTACCGGATGATCGGGCACGCGAATGCCGATGGTCTTGCGTTTCGGATGCATCAGGCGGCGCGGCACCTCGCGGGTCGCCGGCAGGACGAAGGTATAAGGGCCGGGCGTCAGCGAGCGCAGCAAACGGTAGGCGGGATTGTCCACGTAGGCGTAGGTCGCGATCTCGCCGAGATCCCGGCACACCAGCGTAACCGGGTGCTGGCGGTCGGTCTCGCGCAGGCGGCGCAGGCGCTCCGCCGCCGCCTTGTCGCCGAGCCGGCAGGCCAGGGCGTAGGTCGAATCCGTGGGATAGGCGATGACGGCGCCGCCGGCTACCGCACGCGCCGCCTGCGCGATCAGGCGCCGTTCGGGCGTGACCGGATGAAGTCTGAGGATGTTGGCCGCCATCTCGCTTCCTGTCTTTTGGCCCGTGGGCCTATCATACATGCCCTGAAAAGGAGAATCTGCCGTGCCACCCGCCGCGCCCCCGGAACTCATTGCAACCATCGAGAAGCGCCTGCGCGCCGAATTCGCGCCCGACGCCATCGGCCTGGAGGACGACAGCGCCCGTCACGCCGGCCATCCCGGCGCACGCGAAGGTTGCCATTTGCGGCTGCATCTCGTTTCCGCCCGCTTTGCCGGGCTCTCGCCGATTGCCCGCCACCGCCTCGTATACGCGGTGCTCGCCCGCGAACTCGCCGGGCCGGTACACGCCCTGAACATCACGGCCCTGGCTCCCGGAGAGGCGAATCGACAGGCATAAAATGCGCGATTCGGTTATGCTATCGCGCGAGCCAAGGCGCGTTATCAGGGAACCCGACAACTTTGGAAGGCTCAAAGGCGCCGTTCGTGCATTCACACCACAGAGGAATCCCATGTCCAAAACACTCGTCAAACTATTGCCTGCCGTAGCGCTGGCCGGCCTGCTCGCCGGCTGCGGCGCGGGTCAGCACAATGCCACCCAGGCGAACAGCGGAAACAGCAGAAACAGCGGAACCATGAGCAACATGAGCGCTACCGCGGCTCCCGCCGCCGGCACCGTCCTGGTCACGGTGAACGGCCAGCCGATCACGGCTTCCGAGGTCAACGCCTATGTCCTGCTGCGCACGCACGGCCACAAGATCAACCTCAACGCCGAGCAGCGTTATCAGATCGCCCAACAGCTGGTTCAGCTCAACCTCGCCTATCAGGCGGCAAGCAAGGAGGGCCTCACGCAAGATCCCGACGTCCGCGCCGGACTTCAACTGCAGAAAAAACTCTTCCTCGCCAACCAGTTCGTCGAGCACTACATGGACACGGCCAAAGTGCCCGACTCCAAGCTCAAGAGCGAATACGCGAAGATGGCCGCCGCCCAATCCGGCGAGGAATACAAGGCGCGGCACATTCTCGTGAAGACCAAGGCCAAGGCCGAGGACATCATCAAGCAGCTCAACAAGGGCGCGAACTTCGCCGACCTTGCCAAGAAGTATTCCACCGACAAGGGCACCGCCAAGCAGGGCGGCGAACTCGGCTGGTTCAAGCCCAAGCAGATGGTGCCGAAATTCTCCGCCGCCGTCGAGAAACTCAAACCGGGCGAATACACCAAGACGCCGGTACAGAGTAAGTTCGGCTGGCACGTGATTCTGCTCGAGAAGGAACGCAAGGCCGCCCCGCCAAGCTACACCGCCTCCAAACCCTCGCTGGTGCGCCAGGCCCGCAGCGGCATGATGCGTGACCGTCTCGATACGCTGAAGTCCCAGGCCAGCATCGACTGGAAGATACCGAACCCGGCCAGCGTCGCCGCCGCTGCCCGCGCCAAGGCGGCCAAGGCCGCCGCCGCGGCTGCAGCAGCGGCTTCCGCAAACGCGGCACACGCGACGCCGGCGCCGAAAACATCCCCGGCACCGAAACCGGCGACGCACTGAACCAGCCGGCCAGGCAACACAACGAAAAACGGCGCCTGCGGGCGCCGTTTTTTATGGGATCAGTCCAGGAAGAAAGCACTCAAAAGGGAAGGTCCATCAAGGGATGTTCTTGGAACGCACCACGGACAACAAAGCTCACTTACGCAGGTCGCCTCTCCAGGGCCTATGGAATTTTCGGAGCGCCTCGGAAAGCTCTATGGTGGGTGGTCGGGGGCTCGAACCCCGGACCAATGGCTTAAAAGGCCACTGCTCTACCGACTGAGCTAACCACCCATGATAATCTTCACATGACGCGTTACAAATGCAATCGAAGAGACGAATCAATCGTTGCGGCGCGTAACCTCGACCAGGTGATACCCGAAAGACGTTTGCACCGGTCCCTGCACTTCGCCGACCGGCGCGGCAAAAACCACCCGGTCGAATTCGGGCACCATCTCGCCGGGACCGAACTCGCCGAGTTCACCGCCGCGGCTCGCCGAAGGGCAGCTCGAATACTGCCGTGCCAATTCGGCAAAATCCTCGCCGGCTTCCACGCGAACCTTCAAGGCTTCGCACTGATCGCGGTCGGCAACCAGAATATGTCTTGCACTGGCCTTCGGCATGAGCGTTCTCCCTTCCCGTTGCAAACGCGCATTTTAACCGGTCGAAATCAAGATTCCCGATAACGCGTCGGATCGGCGATGCCGGCGGCACGAAAACCTTCCCGCCGCAACACGCAGGCGTCGCAGCGCCCGCAGGCCCGCCCGGCTTCATCGGCGTCGTAGCAGGACACCGTCGCCGCATAATCCACGCCGAGCGCGATGCCGCGACGAATGATTTCCGCCTTGCCCAAGTGCATCAGCGGCGCGTGAACGCGGAACGTCACCCCCTCCACGCCTGCCTTGACGGCAACGTTGGCCAGGCGTTCAAAGGCCTCGATGAAGGCCGGGCGGCAATCGGGATAGCCGGAGTAGTCCACGGCGTTGACGCCGATGAAAATATCGCTCGCACCGACGACTTCGGCGTATCCCAGTGCGATCGCGAGAAACACGGTATTGCGCGCCGGCACATAGGTCGCGGGAATCCCGGCACCACCGGCGTCAGGCACGGCAATGCCCGTGTCGGTAAGCGCCGAGCCACCCAGCACATCCAGTCCGATGGGAACGACTCGATGCTCGACGGCGCCGAGCGCCGTTGCCACCCTGCGCGCGGCGTCGAGTTCGGCGCCGTGGCGCTGGCCATAGTCGAAGGAGAGCGCGTGGCAACTCCAACCCTCGGCGCGAGCGCCGGCGAGCACCGTGGCCGAATCGAGCCCGCCGGAAACGAGCACGACGGCTGGGCGCTCACCTTCCGGGGACATCGCCCCACAACAACTTGTGCAACTGGATCTGGAAACGCACGGGCAGGCGATCGGCGAGAATCCAGCCGGCGAGCATGTCCGGCGCAAGTTCGCCGGCGACGGGCGAAAACAGCACTTCGGTCCGCGCCGCAAGGTCGTGTTCGCCGACGAAGTCGCAGGCCCAGTCGTAATCCGCACGATCGGCGAGCACGAACTTCGCCTGATCGCAAGCGCGCAGGCATGCGAGGTTCTCCAGGCGATTGCGCCCCGCTTCGCCCGAACCCGGTGCCTTGACGTCCATGACCACGGTCACGCGCGGCTCCAGCCCGGCAATCGAAATCACCCCGCTGGTTTCGAGGGATACGGCGTGACCGCGCGCGGCGAGACGGACCAGCAATGCCCTGCAGTTGCGTTGCGCAAGCGGTTCGCCGCCGGTCACGCAAACATGCCGGGCGCCGTAATCGGCAATCTTCCGCTCGATCGCCTCGAAGCTCCACCACGTGCCGCCGTGAAAGGCATAGGCGGTATCGCACCAGCGGCAACGCAGCGGGCAGCCCGTGAGGCGCACAAACACGGTCGGCCAGCCGACGCTTGCCGCTTCGCCTTGGAGCGAGTAGAAGATTTCGGTGACGCGCAGACGCTCGTCACGCACCAACTCGTCACGCCTCGCCGGCGCGGCCCCCGTCGCCACACCGTCCACTAAGAGTCTACCCGCCCTGCGAGCCCATCTTTTGCAGCCGTTGCCTGGCGAGATCCGCCGACGTCGTTCCGGGGTACTTCCTGATGACGGTCTGGAAGGTCGCGCGCGCGCCCTTGTAGTCCTTTAACGCGTACTGGGCATAGCCGATTTTGAGCTGCGAATCGGGGGCCTTTGGCGAACTGGGATACTTCGTGAGCACCCGCTGAAAGTCATCGATGGCGGTCTTGTACTGGCCGTTCACGTAATGCGTTTCAGCCATCCAGTACCAGGCATTGGGCACAAAGCGGCTGTTGGGATATTGCTGGATGAACTTCTGGAAGGCGGTGATCGCCCCGGCGTTGTCGCCCGCCCGCAACTTGCCAAAGGCGGCCTGATAGGCGGCGTAGTCGGTGGACTGGCCGGAGCCCGCCGCGCCGGACTTGGGCGGCGTCGTGGGGGAGCCGGACGGGTTCGCAGCATTTCCCGAACCCGTCGCACCCGCCGTTCCCGATGCCCCGCCACCTGCAAAGCCCGCGGGCGTTCCGCCTTCAAGCACCGTCAGGCGCTGATCGAAGTTCTGGTCCACGGCCCGTTCGTGCTGTTGCTGCTGCGCAAGCTGATGCTGCAAGGCCTGAATCTGACCCTGCAAATCGGCAATCTGCTGCGTCAACTGCTGCTGGCCCGAGGCCACGTTCATGAGCCCCTGCCCCTTGACGAGTTTCTGCAGCTTGTTGACCTGCTGCTGCAGCGAATCGATCCGGGTGTAGACCGGGTCGTTGAGCGGCACCGTCGTCGTGCAGCCGGCGAGAAGGGCCACGCCGGCAAGACCGCCCGCCCAGATAGTCAACCGCGACCTGTTCATCAAGGGTTACCCGGCTGCGTGCCCGAACGACCTTCCGCGGGATGGAAGTTCATGACCACGCGGCGGTTCTTGGCCCAGGCCGCCGGGTTGTGGGCCGGATCGGCGGGAAAAGCCTCGCCGTAGCTGATCATCTCGAGCTGATCCGCGTCCACGCCCTGCAGGAGCAGGAACTTGCGCACCGCCGTCGCCCGGCGCGAACCGAGGCCGAGATTGTACTCGCGGGTGCCGCGCTCGTCGCAGTAACCTTCGAGCATCACCTTCTGGTTCGGATGTGCGTTCAGGTATTCCGCCTGGGCCTTGAGCACGGAAAAGAATTCCGGTTTGATGACCGATTGGTTGGTATCGAAGTAGATCACGCGGTTGTCATAGGCGCTTTGCGGCCCGGCCTGCGGCTGCGTGCCGCCCATCGCCGATCCCGGGCCGATGCCCGTGCCCTGGGCGCCAGTCGTGGATGCGCTGCTCCCTGCGACGGGAGTCTGGGTCGCGGCCGACTTCGGATGGCTGGCGCAACCGGCCAGCGCAATTATTCCGAAGAGTCCGATCGCTAACGCTATCTTCTTCATCTTGAGCCTCCTCGCATCAAACATTGGGGGATTGCCATACTGATATTAACAACTTTCGCCGGCGTTTCGCTACCGGCCCACATTTGCCGCAGTTGCGGGGGCCGGCGCGGCGGCCGGGCGCGGCGGAAACGGCCCCCAACTCGGCTGGGAGAGACCGCCCCCGGAGGTCCCGGAAAGCTCTTCGCGCACACGACTGTCAACCGATACGGTCGCCAATACCTGACGCCCGCCGGCGGTAAGCGAATCGTAGAGAATCATGGCGCCGTTGGGCGCAAAACTCGGCGAGCGGTCAAGCGGGCCCTTGGTCAGAAGCTTGAAGTCGCCGCTCGCAAGATCGAGCACCCCGATCCGGAGCTTCCCGTGTTCGCGCTGCACCAGGGCAATGCTCTTGCCGTCGGGGGCTACCGCCGCATGTGCATTGTAGTTCCCGTTCCAGGTCAAACGCTGGGGATTGCCGCCGGAGACCGGTACTTCGTAGATTTGCGGCGAACCGCCCCGGTCCGAGGTAAAGACAAGCGCCTGCCCGTTCGGCATCCACGCGGGACCGGTGTCTATCGCCGGACTGCGAGTCAGGCGCCGCAAATGCCCGCTCGCCAGATTCAACAGATAAATGTCGAGATTGCCCGGACTGGACGTCAGCGCAACCGCGAGCGTCTTCCCGTCCGGCGAGAACTCCGGCGCGCTGTTGACGCCGGGATGCGCAAGCACGCTCTTGCGCTGGCCGGTCGCCACATTCTGAATGTAAATACGGCTTTGATTGCCATCGTATTCGACATAGGCAAGCTTCTCGCCGTCGGGCGACCAGCTCGGTGACATCAGAAGCCCCGGCGATTTCACCACCACGTGCGCGTTGGCACCATCGGCATCGGCGACCACGAGTTCCCAGGGACCGTCCTTGCCCAACTGCTTGATGTAGGCGATACGGGTCGCGAAGGCCCCGCGCACGCCGGTGAGTTTCTGGTAGATCATGTCGCTCACAACGTGCGCGGTAAAGCGCAGGTTGGCGGTCGCGCCGGGCAACTGATAGCCGAGGAGCTGCTGACCCGTGTAGACGTTGTACAGCCGGAAACGTAAGTCGGCCTGATTCCCGCTGGCAACGATCGAGCCGATCGCGAGATGATTCACGTTCACGGCCTTCCAGTTGGCGAAGTGGACGTTGGCGGGCGAGCTTGGACGGGCGAGCATCTGCGAGCGCGGCAAGGGCGCGAACAACCCGGAGCGCGCGAGATCGTCGCTCACGACCTTGGCGACGTCCACCGGTGCCGCACCGGGACCTTCCCAGGCGAAGGGCACGATCGCGATCGGGCTGGGCTTGCGGATCCCTTGGGTGATCTTGATGACGAGATCGGCGCGAGCGACGCCGGCAACGGCAAGCAGAACGGCGGAAAACGCCAGTGTTAACGACAACTTCGCAATACGCATAGAAACCTCAATGACTCTGGCCGGGAATGAATTCGAACTTGAATTGGCGCCGGAAAGCGTTGGGATCGGCGGGCGTCGGCAGGGGCGACGATTTATAGATCGCGGTGAGAATGGATTGTTCAACGGCGCTGTCGCCGTTGCAGGACAACATCTTCGCGCTCAGGACCTCGCCCGTCGGCAACTGGGTGATCTGGATGATGCAGTCGAGCCCCGGCGGCGCCGTGAGCGGCCGATTCCAGTTCTGCTCGACCTTCGCCGTGACCGCGGCAATCCAGTTTCCGAGCGCATGCTGGCTCATCTCCTTGGCTTCGGCGGCCATCTCGGCCTTCATCTGCGCCTTGCGCTTCGCTTCGGCTTCGGCCGCCGCCTTCTTCCTCGCCTCCGCAGCCGCCCTGGCCTTCGCCTCGGCGCGCTTTTTCGCCTCGGCCTTCTCCTTGGCGATCCGCGCCTCCTCGGCCGCGCGCGCCTTCTTCGCCTGCTCGGCCTGAGCCTGGGCCTTCTTTGCGGCGGCTTCCTGGGCCTCGCGCTGCTTCTTGGCCGCGGCCGCCTGCGCCTTGAGCCGCTCGACCTTTTTTTGCTGCGCCGCCGCCTTCGCCGCCGCTTCCTTTTGGGCCTGCTCCTGCTGTTGCTTGAGCCGGGCCAGCTGCTCCTGGGCCTTCTTCTTCGCGACCCGGGCCTCTTGCGCCTGGCGTTGCAGCTTCTCGGCCTGTTCGGTCTTCGCCTGCTGCGCCTGCTCGATCTGCGCCTGGGCCTTCTCGTAATCCGACTGTTTCACGACCACCGCCTGGATCGGCACGTGCTGCGTGCTGCGCCCCGGCATGTCGTGTGAACGCACGCCGGCGGATCCGGCGGCGATGACAATGAGCAGGCCGACCACCACGTGCAGGGCCACGGCCAGGCCGATCGGGACGGCGTTTTCCCTCAACCAGTGCCGGCGCCCGTCGTTCATTGCGAGGACTGCTTGACCAGCGGTTTTTCCGGCGTCTGGGTAATCAGGCCGACATCCTTCGCTCCGGCGGACTGCAACAGGACCATACCGCGGACCACCGCACTATAAGAGGCCTTGCCGTCGCCGCGCACGAGCACCCGGGTCTCGGGCGCGCGCTGCAATACCACCCGCGTCATCGCCACCACCATCTGGGGGGCAATCGGCTGTTTCGGGTGTTCGCCGACGTTCAGAAAGAGATTCCCGGCCGCATCCACGGTCAACACGAGCGGCTGATGATGTTCGGTCTGCTTCAACGCCTCGGCATTGGCCTGGGGCAATTGCACCTGGACGCCGCGTGTGAGCAGCGGCGCCGTAATCATGAAGATGATCAGCAGCACCAGCGTCACGTCAATGTAGGGCACCACATTGATCTGCGACATCATGCGCCGGCGCCGCTCTCCCCTGCTCATGCCGCCCGGTCGCCGCCCGCAACACGATTATGCTCGAGCACATTGCTGAATTCGTCGCTGAAACTGTCGAAGCGCCCGCTCAGACGGTCCACCCGGCGCGTGAAACGGTTGTAGGCGATGGTGGCCGGAATCGCCGCGATCAGGCCCATGGCGGTCGCGATCAGGGCCTCGGCAATACCGGGCGCAACCGCCGAAAGCGTGGCCTGTTGGGCGTTCCCGAGCCCCTGGAAGGCGGCCATGATGCCCCATACCGTGCCGAAAAGCCCGACATAGGGCGCCGTGGAGCCCACCGTGGCGAGATACCCCATGCCGCCCTCCAATTCGTCGAACTCGCGCCCGCGCGTCGCCTCCATCGC
>CAZKOE010000030.1:0-17942 GCA_964554305.1 uncultured Gammaproteobacteria bacterium | reverse complement strand
TGAAGTAGTCCACGCCCTGTTCGGCCTGTTCGTTCATGGTATCGAGATACAGTTCCCAGGTGAGCTCTTCGGCCTTGCCGTTTACCTTCTCCAGCGCCTGATAAATCGGTACCGTGCCGATCGGAACCGGGGAATTGCGCACGATCCACTCGCGGGTTTCGTGGATGTTCTTGCCCGTGGAGAGGTCCATCAGCGTGTCGCCGCCTAGGCGCACCGACCAGACGAGCTTTTCGACTTCTTCGGCGATGGAGGAGGTGACGGCGGAGTTGCCGATGTTGGTGTTGATCTTGACCCGGAAATTGCGTCCGATCGCCATCGGCTCGAGTTCCGGATGATTGATGTTCGCAGGAATGATCGCGCGCCCGCGCGCCACTTCGGCGCGCACGAATTCGGGCGTGATTTCATCGGGAATCGCGGCGCCGAATGAATGTCCCGCGTGCTGGCGGAGCAGGGTCTCGTAGCGCGGGTCGGCGCGCAGTTCCGCAAGGCGGCAGTTTTCGCGGATCGCGACGTATTCCATCTCCGGCGTGACGACGCCGCGGCGCGCGTAATGCATCTGAGTGACATTCGTGCCCGTCTTCGCCCGGCGCGGGGTGCGGATATGGGCAAAGCGCAGATGCTTCAGCCGGGGATCGGCCAGGCGTTCGCGGCCGTAGGCCGAACTCGGGCGCTCCAGCGCTTGCGTATCGCCGCGCTCGGCGATCCAGCCCGCGCGCAGCGGGGCGAGTCCCCGCGTGAGGTCGATCTCGGCCTTGGGATCGGTATAGGGGCCCGAGGTGTCGTAAACGGGGATCGGTGGATTGTCCTCCGCCTCGCCCGAGGTTTGTGTGGGCGTTTGCAGCACCTCGCGCAGGGAGACCCGGAGGTCGGGCCGGGAACCCGCGACGTAGGTGCGCCGGGAGGCGGGCCACGGCCGGGTGGCCTCCTCGGACAGCTTGTGGGTTCGGGTCTGGACGTCTTCGACGACTGCGTTCATCATGGGCCTCCGGGCGGATGGGGCGGCACTCGCGAGACGTCTCCTGGTGCCTTCCCTCCGCCAGTCTTAACTGGATCAGGTGCAAAGGGTTTGTCTCAGCTCCGCCGCTTGCGACAATCGGCGGGCACCCCCGGCTACCCGAATACCCTAACCGCTGCGAGAAAGCGAATCAAGCCCCGTCCCGCGAGGCCGGTGGATTGTGGGTCTGGCGCCGGCCGGCGGAGTGCTGTAATTAGCGAGTTGGCGGCGTGCTTATCGTTGTGAATCGGATCCGGGGCGTTGTCCCATGAAGCAGGTTGGAGACCGGCCCGCTGGTTTCGCGGTCAACACGGCATTTCCCCCTTGCTGCAATACGTCATGTCGTCCGTCAGCGTCTTGACCTTGCCTTTTCCGCTCGCGAGACCGTCTACACGATAGTGCTGCTTGTGCGTGATAGTGCCACCGGCCGCTGCGACGACCGTGTAGTTGGCGCTACCGCCGATGCGTTCCATGTGTTTCCTGAATTCTGCGTCGGTTATGGGTATGGTTCGAGAAAATACCGATTGCAGTCGTTCTCCAACCCGGAATGAGGGCTTGAGAGGTGCGTTGGCCGATTCGGGCTGGTGGGGTGCCGCCGTGGCGGGAGCAATACATACGCCGGTCATCGGCAAGCAAGAGAGATGTTCTCGTGCCGATCCTCATGGGTTTGGAATGAATCGAATCTCGCGGAGTAATCTACCTGTTCGATATCCCGGCATCGAGACCCCCGATGTTCAATGCACGTACAGGTATCCGGAAGAAATTGCCGTTCTTGCCGAAGTACAATGTTTTCCCGTCCGGCGACAGTTCCGGGTTGTACTCGGAGGCAGCGGTGTTGACGATGCTGCCAAGGTTTTCGGCTGGCATCCAACCGTCGGCAGCCCTGAAGCTCGCGTACAAATCGGCTTTGCCGTAGCCGCCGGCGCGAGTGGAATAGAACAACAGTGTTTTGCCATTCGGGGTCAGGTAAGGACTCGTGTCGGAAGCTCTCGAATTCACGGCCAGCCCCAATTTTTGAGGCTTCTCGTAGCCTTTTCCGGAAGGCCTTGAACAGTAGATGGAATTTTCGCCGGGTTTTCTGTTGCGGTCGGAGAAAAAGCACAGGGTGCCGTCCCGGGACACGGTCGGTGAACCTTCCTTGCCGGGCGAGTTGACCTTTTTAAGGTAGTGCGGCGGCCCCCATTCGTCTCCCGTACGGACGGAATACCAGATATCCATGTCGTTTGCATGGTGTTGATCGGAGCCGGGAGCAGGGCGCGTCGAGACGAAGAACAGGCGCTTGCCGTTCGGGCTCAGCGCTGGGTCGAGGTCGGACCACTTCGAGCCGGAGAAGGAAACGGGAACGGGCGTCTGCCATTTCCCGTTCCGATATTCCGTACGCAGGACATGCATGATTTTCTTGTGGGGATACATGCGAGTGAAGTAGGCTGTCCGCATGTCGGGGGTAAAGGTCAAGGTGAATTCGTGGCCGGTTGAGACAGTCTCTTCGGCGAAGATTTGTGGTTTGACAGGCTTTCGATTCGCTTCGCCCGTTGGCGGTTGTGGGGCCGTCGAAGCCGCTGCCCCCGATGTCGTTCCGTGTGTGTTGAGCCACGGCGTCAGCGACACGCTCAGGATATTGCCGCTAGCGTTGTAGTAATAAAGCGTTCGATGGTCCGGGCCCAGGCGGCTGCCCATGTCGTACGTCGTACCGTTGACGGCATCGCCCAGATCAACAGGTGTGCTCCAGCCGCGGCTCGTGGCGAATGCGATGGATAGCCGATACGGCTTTTTGTTGCCCGAGGGCCTGGAGCTGAAAACGATGAACGATTGGTCCGGAGCAATGGCCGGGTCACGTATTGTGACTTCATCATCGTCCAGCGAAACGAGTTCGGGAGCCTGGTAGTGCCCGCCGGAGTAGTCAGAGCGCAGCAACAGCAGCGGGCCGTGCGACTCGCGGCGGCCGATGTAATAAATGCTTCCATCGGCGGCTATGCTCGGCGCAAAGGTCATGTTGCTGCTGTTCACGATGTCCGGCAATCGCAGCGGTTTGCTCCAGTCGTCGCCTTTCCGATCCACTCTCCAGATATTCATCCCTTTCCCGGGGTGAACTTTGCCGCCGCTCGTGGCAGCAATTGCCTTGCCGCCGGGTTTACTGGGCCGATTGGACACGAACAACAGGTACGAACCGTCCGGCGCCATCGCCGGATCGAGGTCGCGCCACTTCCCGGAAAAGGGGGCTTCGGATGGCGTCGACCATTTTCCGTTTACACGGTGAGACTCCAGTATGGTGAAGCGGCCGTTCACCTGGCGCATGAAAAATACCGTTCCCCCATCCGGGGTAAATGCGGGCGAGGCCGCGCCTTCTCGCTCGGAAATAACGCCGGGTGCGAAGATTGTCGGCTTTTTCTGCACAGGTGCAGAGGTGGCCGTGTTTGATACGCCTGCGACGACGAGCGTGGCGCAGATCAAGCAGATGTTTCGACAATTCATCCGTATGCTCCAATTGGGCTTTGCGCAGACGATACCCGAACCTGTCGCGATCAGAAGACTGAAGAACAGAACGATTTTACGAGTGGCCATGCGATGCTCCTGAATCGGGTTGAATAGAGGAAATATCGCTTGAACATCCCGGATGGTTATGGCACTTCAGCCACGGCGAGAGATCAATCGTCCAGATATTGTCGTTCCAGTCGTTCCAGCTCTCCATCCGTTGCACTGCGCTGCGGGCGGCGGCTTTGGTTCTCGGATAGGCGGCTGGAATCACATGACTGCTGGCAAAGTAGAGCGTGTGGCCGTCGGGTCCCAGACCCGGCTCGATGGGGTCGAACTTACTCAGCTTCTTTTCCAGCCTCAAGGGTTTCTCCCAGCGATCGCCTTTACGGAATGCGATGAACAGGGTGGGGTGCGCGGCCGTTGCAGGCGGTCGGTCCGACACAAAGACGATGAACGATTCGTTCGGCGCCACGCTCGGGTACATGTCTTTCCACTGGCCCGTGCTGAACGATACCGAGTGTGCAGGCTGGTAAGCGCCGTTGCGGTATTGCGAGCAATATATCCGGGGTTTGCCGTGTCCACGGCCGCCGGAAGTGAAATAGAGATCGCCATCGGCCGCGACCGTGGGACTGAAAACGGAGTCAAATCGGTTCACGGTTTCCGGGAGGACCATCGGTTTACCCCAGCCGTCGCCATCCCGATTCACGCGCCATAAACGAATCGTGCCGCCGGACGCGACTGAATTTTTGTCTTGATCAACGGGACGGCTGGAAGCAAAGACGAGATACGAACCGTCCGGTGCCATCGCAGGTTCGAAGTCGCGCCAGCGGCCGGAAAATGAGGCAATTTCCGGTTTCGACCAGCGATTTCCGTCAAAACGCGACATCATGATGACGTAGTTGCTGCTGTTGTCGCGCAGGAAGTAGATGGTTTTCCCATTCGGTGAAAAAGTGACGGCGCTGTCGTTTGCCGGTCCGGAAATCACGCCCGCCGCAAATATCCGGGGTTTCGTTTGCGGCGGCGCCTTGGCCTGTGCATGAGCGATCGCCGCGCAGACGACAGCCAGAATTCCGGCCAATGCGACGAGATTACGCTGCATCGTTTTGCGCTCCCGAGTCGGATCGAGTGGTTGAAGGGCGGTTCGGACAACCCGGATGATCTCCGCATCTCAGCCATGGTGCGAGGTCGAGCTTCCAGATGTTGGCGTTGCTGTTATTCCAATCCTCCATTCGCCGCAGTTCCTGTTTGCTTGATTCGAGGGTCTTCGGGTAATTCGTCGGCATGACGTAGCCGCTGGTGAGGTAGAGCGCGTGACCGCCCGGACCCGGGCGCAATTCGACGACGTTGGCCGGATTGTTCACCGTCGGACCGAGGCGGCGGCGTCATTGGCCGGCTCCGAGATGACACCCTGGGCAAAAATCTCGGGCGTGACTGCCGGTGGCGAAGCGAAGGCTGCGCCGCCCGCAAGGCCGATAACAACGGTGAGCAGATAAAGTGCGGTTGGTTTCATGAAGACTCCATTCGGTGGCCGAGATGGCAAATGAGCAGAAGAGTGGCTCCGGGTTGTAGCAGGGAAGACCGTTGCCGTTTCGGCAGGTTCACCCGGTGTGATGTACGGTCGGCAGGTCGTGACCAGCGGTCGGATTTCGTATGTAAAGGGCTGTCGAGCCCCGATTCCCGAATCGCTAAATCTGGAAGGCATAGCTCAGCTTGAGGAACCAGGTACGTCCCTGTTGCAGGATGCCGGCATCGCCGGTGCCGATGTAATTGTTGCCGAAACCGGCGAAGAGCGAGGTCCAGGGGTTGAGTTCGTAGCCGAACAGCCATTGGGTCGCGAGCGTGCGGTTGCGGCTCGGGGTGCCGGGCGGGTAGAGCGCGAGGTTGTTGCGGATGTCCTGTTCCTGGGCAATCGCGCGCACGAACATGCGCGGGTTGAAATACCAGGCGACGCGCAGATCGTACAAATCCGCGGTGTAAAGACGGCCGCCGTGGACGTTCAGTCGCTCGAAGTTGCTGACGAAGGCGAGTTTCAGATGCCGCCCCGGCGTGAGCGTGACGGAAGAGGCGATCGAGAGCAGGTCGCCTTCGCGCGCACCGATATAGTCCACTCCGTCGCCGCCGGTGGCGTCCAATTGAAACCATAGCCACGAAGTCGGTTGTGCGCCGGCCTTGATTTCCGCCTGGTCGAGTGCGAAGGTTTTGCCGGAGAAAAACTGGTCCTCGTGGCGGGCGTAAACGGCGACCTGGCTCTGGCCGAAGGATTGGACGAAGGCGTAGGCTTCGGACCGCCGATCGAGGATGGGTCCGCCATCCGCCGCCTGCACCCAGTCGTAGTTGCCGCCAAAACCGCCTTTCTGCCACCAGTTGTCGTGCGAGTACCAGTCGTATTCATACTCGGGCCGTACTTCGCTAAATCCGACTTGCGGCTGATAGCCGAGGTCGGCGCGAAAGCCGGGGTCCACGTGCCCCACGGCCAGGCTGGCATAATAATTTTTGCGCGTTCGCCGGAAGGTGGCAACCCAGCCGTTGCCGGTGACGGTTCCCGGACGGATGCCGAAGGCGTTGGCGACCGTGGCCGGGTAGGTGGCCGTCGAATGAGCGGTTTGAATGGTCAGCGCGTCACTGGGATCGAATTGCAGGCCGCTGCCGATGGCGACGACTTCGTTGTCGTAGCCGCCGCCCTTGCGCGCGGTAGCGAGTATGCCGAGCGTGGAGCGGCCGCTCAGGTCGTAGCGGTAGCGCAGCAGCGCGTCATGCGTTCCGAAGGCGAAGGATTTCAGTTGCGAGGTTTGTTCGCCCGGCAGAAGTATGTTGGTGATGGAATCGTTGGCGAGCAGCGCCCCGAACGTATGGCTGCCGACCTCTCCCACCACTTTCGAGGCCCAGTGCGGGTCTGCAATCTGGCGCGTATCCACAAAACTGTTCTGGGCGCCGGTCTGGAAGTTGGTGTTCAGCGGCCCGGATTGTCCGAAGTTGAACCCGAAGGTGTTGAAGACCCAAGTGCCGCGATTGAAGAACGGGCGGTTTTCGGGGTAATAAAGCGCGAAACGCTGGTTCACGGTCGGTTGCAGTACGTCGGGCGCGACTTGCGAGAAGTTGGGATTGAGCGTTGCCGACCACACGAGATCGGAGCGGATGGCCCAGCGCGCATCGAGCCCTCCGGAAAGGCCGGAGTTTTCGGTTTCCAATCCGGAATCCGGCGTCGCCCGCATATCGCTGCGCGCAAGCGTTACCTGCGGAATGATCTGCAGATTCTCGCCATGAGTCTGGATCGGCGTCGCGGTGCGAACGATTTCGGTCTGGCAAAGCCTCCGGCAATTGTCGTTGTAGTTGAAGCGGCTCTGGCTCATCCAGTGTCGCAGCGCGCGCGGCCAGCTGCGGTAAAGAAAAATGCGCCAGGTTTGAGGCTTGTCGCTGTGTGGAAAATTGAGCGAACGGAAGGGAATCCGCAGGGTCACCACGTATCCCCGCTTCGTGAGCCTGGCGTTGCAGTACCAGATGGCATCAAAGGTGAAGCTCTTGTTGATCTGCCGGTGAAGTACATCGCCTTCCGTACCGCTTGCGGTACATACGAACTGATAACCCCATTGCGGGTCGGCGGAGGGGACGAGGATCAGGCCGACATAGTCCTCCACCGAGGGGGAAAAATTGTCGCGGCGCCGGTATTTGGCACCGATATTCGCTGGCCGCGGATCGTACGCGACGTAGTGCAGCCAGAGTGCCGTGCGCGAGTAGCCGACGGAGACTTTCGTCGCCACCGGTGCCGGGAGATTGCGGCCCGGACGAAACTCGTTGTCGAGCGAAAACTGCGCCGCGTGGAGCCAGGCGGCGGCAGCGGGCCGGCCGCTGCTCGCGATCCATGGCGTGAGATTGGGAATGGTGACCGGTGCTTTCGCGGATCGGTGCACGGAGTTTACCGGCAAGGGCGCGGCAACTGCCGTCAGGCAAAGCGCAAGCGCCGCGCCGCCAAGCGGGACGGTAAGGAATTTTCCGAACGCCAAACCGGCTCTCCTTATCGGCTCTGGTCAACAGGTTCCGGAGAGGAGACTGTGCCCGGTTTGGCGGGTTCGGCTTTTGTGATGGTCGGCCGGTATTCGGTGATCGGCGGTAGAAATCGTGTTTTGAGCTACGCTTACAAGCCCAATGCGGTACTCGCCTGGTTGCGGAAGCGGCGGCTCATGGGGAGCCGGGTGCCGTCATGCAGAACGACTTCCGCATTGCCGTTGAAGAGTGGACGTACTTCGTGAATTCGCTCGATTCTCACCGCGATACCGCGGTGAATACGCAGAAAAAGCGCTGGATCGAGCGCTGCGAGCATGCCGCGCAGCGTTTGCCGATGCAGATAGCTTGTCGTGCCGGCATGGATGTGCACGTAGTTCCCGTCGGCGCGGATCCAGTCTATGTCGGCCACCTGAACGATGCGCGCACGTTCGCCGACGCGCACGCTGATCCGTTGCATGAATGCATCGTTCGCTATTCCGCGAGGATTGACACCCCTTGGCCGGGGGGCCAGGCCTTGCCAGCGTTGCCTCACCCGTTTTATGGCTCGGTCAAAGCGCGCCTGGTCAATCGGCTTGAGTACGTAATCGGTTACGCCGGCGTCAAAGGCCCGCAGGGCGTGTTGCGCGTAGGCGGTTGTGAACACGATCAGCGGCAGGCTGCGAGGCGAGAGGTTGCGGAGCAGCTTGAAACCGTCCATCCCCGGCATGCGGATGTCCAGAAAGAGGAGATCGGGCTTCAGAGATTCGATCGCCTTCAGGGCTTCCTCGGCGTTGGCACATTCGCCGGCAACCTCGACTTCCGGATGGCTTGCCAGCGCCTGGCGCAAGGCGAGGCGTGCGAGGATTTCGTCGTCGATCAGCAGCGTTTTAATCGACGGTGCGTTCACGGCGCATATTCCCGGAAGGGGAAGCACAGTTCGACCCGCGTGCCGCCGCTCGCAATATGCGACAGTTCGAGTTTTGCCGCCTTGTCGAACAGCGCCTTCAGTCGCGCCCGGGTATTGGAAAGCCCGACGCCTTCGTTGTGCCCCGACGTTGGCAGGCCCATACCGTCGTCTTCCAGCAGCAGGCACAGATTCTTGCCCTCGCGCCGTGCGCGCACGCAAAGTGTGCCTGTTCCCGATTTGGGCAGTAGACCGTGTCGCAGCGCGTTCTCGACCAGCGGCTGGAGGATCAGATTCGGAACCGATGCGTTCAGCGTGTCCCGGTCCACGTCCAGGCGTGTCGTAAGCCGGTCTTCGAAGCGAACCTTCTGAATTGCGAGATAACACTCCAGGAATTGCAGTTCACGCGACAGGGAAACCTGCCGCAAATGCCGTTGCTCGAGGGTCAGGCGCAGAAAATCGCTCAGTCTGGATATCATCAGCCGCGCGCGCCCGGGGTCGGACAATGTCAGGGCGGAGATGGCATTGAGGGTGTTGAACAGGAAATGGGGTTGAAGTTGCATGCGCAGGGCCTGCAATTGTGATCGGGCGAGTTGGGTTTCGAGTTGCGAACTGCGCAATCGTTCGTTGCGAAGCCGCCGTTGATACTCGATGCCGCGAAGGACGACCAGAATGACCCAGTACACCACCAGTGCCAACTGGAATGTATAGACGAATTCCTTGTAGTACAGCTCGGGGTACGAAACGCCTGGGTGGGCGAGCCTGATGTAGGCGGCCCAGAAAATCAGAAGCTGCAACGTGACCTGCAACAAGGCGATGGCGATGCTGCAGGGAACGTGGATGGCGAAGAAGCGGGGCCAGCTGCGCCCGGCGGTCGACCGCCCCAGCCAACCGACCCATGGCGTCAATATCATCCACAGGTAGTAGTCAGGCAGATTCCAGGCGAAGGCTCGCGTCCAGGTCATCGTCCCGCCCTCGGTCATTGCACTCAGGACCATGCGCACGGCGAAGATTGCCGCGAGCAGCGTCCAGAACCCGAGTATGAGCGTCCAGGCTCTGAGTCTGCGCCGGCCCATCATCTTGCTCACGGTTCCGGTGGCCCGAGAAATCATCAAGTTTACGTCAAGTGTGGCGATTTTTTCAGCGACAATCCCATGTCGCGTCAGTCGGTTCGGTAAACCGGAGGGCCATGATTCTCGCAGCGTCCGCGCAGGGAAGGCAGGAGCAGGACACGTAGAGACTGCCTGCCGTAAATTCTTTTTTTGCCATCGGCGTAGTAGACCACGATTTGAACCGGTTCTATGCAACCCACGTCGCCGCCGGGGAATCCGCGGGAGTGGTGTGAAACGAATTGACTTCATAGTTGTCGCCGGGGAGAAAAGGGCCGGGCCCGGTCATCACGACGGCTTTTATCCTGCCATCATCCGAACGCACCGGGTAGCCGCGCCATGTATAGCCGGCCAGCGTGAAGCGGACGCTGCTCAAGGGGCGCCCGCCGGTGACCACAAATTGCACATAAACCGGCACTGCGGTTTTGTTGTTGCCCGCAGCGATTTCGCCGGGTACCCCAAAGGCATAGATGAGCAGGGGCAGGCGTTGTTCGCGCGCCTGATCGAGTTGTCGGCCGAACATTTCGTGTGCGCTCGGCGCGCAAGCCGTTAGGCGCAGCGAGGCGATTATCAGAGTCGCCGCGATCAGTGTTCGTCTCATGCGCCAACTTCCTCTCGCCACTTGTTTGGCGAGCACTCGATGCCACTATAACACCGCGTGCGATGCTTCGCGGTTGGCCTGAAACGGACCCCGATGACTGTGGCGCTACATCTTTTTCTGGGTATAGTTTTCCAGTCCGACGCGCTCGATGAGATCGAGTTGGGTTTCGAGCCAGTCTATGTGTTCTTCTTCCCCGCCCAGGATGTCTGCGAGCAGTTCGCGCGAAACGTAATCGCCGACCTTTTCACAGTGCGCAATGGCTTCCCTCAGCGGGGGATGCGCCTCGCGTTCGAGCTTGAGGTCGCATTCGATGATTTCCCTGACGTTTTCGCCGACGTAAAGTTTTCCGAGATCCTGCAGATTGGGCAGACCCTCGAGAAACAGGATACGTTCGATCAGCCGGTCGGCGTGTTTCATCTCGTCTACCGATTCGCCGTACTCGTGCTCGTCGAGCTCCTTCAATCCCCAGTTCTTGTACATGCGTGCATGCACGAAGTACTGATTGATGGCGGTCAGTTCGTTTTTGAGAATCGCATTGAGATGCTGGATGACGGTTTTGTCGCCTTGCATGGCTGTACTCCGCGGCTTGAAGGAATGAGTACAGCGTAGCGCAGTTTCGTGCGCAGGTCAACAAACGACGATGCGGTGCAGAGCATTCAAACCGCGTGCGCGTGCCGGTTGTTGTTAATGAGTCGCAAGTGCCGGGCCGGTGCCGTTTCACACTCGAGACATTCGGCGAGGAGTTCGCGGACTTCCTCTTCGCAGCAGCCGCAGCAGGTGGAAACTCCGAGCGTCTCCTGGAGGGCCTCGAAACTTCGGGCCCCTGCGGCGATGGCCCGGCGGATGCTGTGATCGGTGACGCCGTTGCAGATGCAAACGTACATGGTTATGCAAAGCATAAATTCGACCGCATTATTCTAAACGCAAACGCGAATCGTTGTCAATTGAGTCGGCTTTCCGCCGTGAGGCCTCCCGGGTCTCGTTTTCGAAGGCGTGCGCGGTGGCGACGTCCCGCGGGTAGCTGCGCAGCGCGAACAGAAGGGCCACCCCGGCGCCGATCAGCGCCACCAGCATGAGCGCTAATGCGAGCCCGAGCCCCGTCTCTCCGTTCCGGGCGGCCCTGCCGAGGGTGGAACCAAGCAGCCGCCCCTTGCCGCCGAAGGCCATCGACAGGTAGCCGAAGACGATCGGCGCGATCGCCACGAAGGCGTAGCGCAGCGAGGAGAGAATGCTTTCCGCGCGACCCCACAGGCGCGAGTGCATGACGTCCAATTGTGCCGCCCCCATCGGGGGGTTGACGCCACCGAGTCCGAGTGCGCCGATGAAGAACAGAACGCCGGTGGCGTAGAGGGAGTCCGAGAGAAAGCCGGGCAGGAGGAAGACGGCGGCGGCGACGAAGGCGGCCGCCGCCGTCCAGATGCGGGCGCCGTAATGGCCCCGTTCGATGAGTCGGTCGGAGAGTCGCCCGACCAGGAGCACCCCGACGATTGCCCCGAAGCCGCTCGCGACCAGGATCGCGCTGGCCGCCGACTGGCTGAGATGGAAGCGCCCGTGCATATAAACGACGGCGAAGGTTTCGAGGCCCGCGAGATAGAAATAACCGAGCGCCGTGGCAACGATGATCAAGACGTTGCTGCGGATGGAAAGAATGTAGCGGATGGCTCTCGGCCAGGACATTCGCGCGGGGTCGACGGCCAGCACGCGGCGGCGGTACGGTCTGATGCCGGCTTCCTCGATCTCTGCCTCGACCCGATCTTCCTCGCGAGACTCGTCCGGCTTCTCGCTTGATCCAACGCCGGGAGCCGCCGTGGTCGGTTGGAATTCGCTCGCGCCGAGTGCGATTCGTCCCTGGCCGCCGCGCGCTGGTTCGGGCAGCAGCACGTGCAGGGCCATGGCGAGTGCGAGACCGATTGCGGCAAGGATCCAGAACGGGGTCCGCCAGGTGAGAAAGTCGGCGACGCTGCCCGACATCAGAAAGCCGAAGGCCACGCCGATGAGCTCGCCGGTGAGAATGAATCCGAAGATGCGCCCGCGTTCGGTGGGTTGAAAGAAATCGCCGATCAGGGAGGCAACGACCGGCGAGGCGGTCGCGACCACGGCGCCGAGCGCGAGCCGGGTGAAGAGCAGCATCGGGTAGGAGACGGAAAATCCGCTTGCGACCATCGCGAGCGACCAGATCACGATCGCGGCCGTGAGCAGACGCACTCGCTTGACGCGGTCGGCGAGAATGCCGAGCGGCAGGGTGGCGAAAACGCCGATGGCCGTCGACGCCGTCACCAGGAGTCCCACCTGGAAGTTGCCGATGTGAAGCGCCTGTTCGAGTTTGACGGCGATCGCGCCAATCGTCGCCTTGTCGGCTCCGTCGAGTCCGAGCACGCAGGCGAGGAGCACGATGACCTTGAAGCGGGCGGGACCGCCGAGGAACGCGATGGCCGGCTCCTCGATGTCTTCGCGGAACCAGAGTTTGGCGGTCGTTACGGGTGAGGCTAGAGAAGGCATCCTGGGCGTTGTTCTCGAGGGTTTTCCGCTCGCGACTATTGTGGCATCAAGGAGTGCAAGAGGCGATCGCGTCAGGCGGCGGCGGGTGCAAGCAGCGTTTCCAGCACGCCGGCGTAGATGCGGACGAGGGCGGCGAGGCCGTCGAGCGCGACCCATTCGTCCGCCTTGTGGATGCTGTCTCGAACCGGCCCGAGTTCGACCACCTCGGCACCGGCCGGGGCAATGAAGCGGCCGTCGGAGGTGCCCCCGCCGGTGGACAGCGCGGGCTCGGCGCCAGTGTCGGCCTTGATCGCGCCGATGACGGTCGCACGCAGGGCACCGGCGGGGGAAAGAAAGGGCCGGCCGCCATCGCGCCAGCGGATTTCATGCCGCGGCGCATGGCGTTCGATGATTGTCTCGGATCGTGCCTTCAGCGTCTCGGGATCGAACGGCGGCGGATAGCGGAAATTGAATTGCGCCGTGGCGCGGCCGGGAATGACATTGCTGGCGCCGGTACCAGCGCCGAAGTTCGCGATCTGGAACGACAGGGGCGGGAAGGCGGCATCGCCTGCCGGCCACTCGACGCCGGTGAGTTCCGCCAGGGCGGCAACGAGACGGTGGGCCGCATTGTCGGCAAGGTCGGGGTAGGCGACATGGCCCTGCACGCCCTGCACCGTGACGTCGCCCGTGAGCGAACCGCGCCGCCCGATACGGATTTCGTCGCCGGCACGGGCGATGCTCGACGGCTCGCCGAGGAGGCAGTGATCAATCCGGACGCCCCGCCCGGCCAGCGTTTCCGTCACCCGGCGGGTGCCGTCGCGCGCCGGTCCTTCCTCGTCGGAGGTGATGAGAAAGGCCAGGGTGCCGCGGTGTTGGGGATGGGTGCGGGCAAATGTGGTGGCGGCGACGATCATCGCGGCGAGACCGCCCTTCATGTCGGCGGCGCCGCGTCCGTAAAGTCGCCCGTCGCGTATGGTCGGTTCGAACGGTGCAGTTGTCCAGCTCTCGCGCGGGCCGGGGGGGACGACGTCGGTGTGGCCCGCCAGCACGACGAGCGGCGGGCCTTCGCCGTGTGTCGCCCACAGGTTCGACACCGCCCCGAACGGCATCGGCTCCAGGTCGAAGCCGACAGCCTCGAGAAGTGCCCCGATCAACGTCTGGCAGCCCGCATCGTCGGGCGTGACCGACGGGCGGCGGATCAGTGCGCGGGCGAGGTCGAGCGCGGACTCGGGCATCGGCTTCGCGGTGGGGCGCAGCCGCAGGCTCATGCCGCGCGGGTTTGCGCGAAACGGGCGAGGCGGCCGAGGGCCTCCTCGCAGGTGGCTTCGTCGGGTACGAGCGAGACGCGCAGGAATCCCGCGCCCGGATCGCCGTCGGGCGTGGCCCGCGACAGGTAGCGCCCGGGCAGGGTGATGAGCCCTTCGGCGGCGAAGAGTTTACGCGCGAAGCGTTCGTCGTCGCCATCCGGCACCCGGAGCCAGAGATAAAAGGCGCCGGGCGGGATGTCCACCGGCAGTACCGGTTCGAGAATCCGTTTCGCGGCGGCGAATTTGGCCTGGTAACGCTTGCGGTTGGCGACGACATGGGCGCCATCGTTCCAGGCGGGGATGCTGGCGTGCTGGATCGCGAGCGGCATCGCGCAGCCGTGATAGGTGCGGTAGGCGAGCAGCGGCGCGATGATGTCCGCGGCGCCCGCAACGAGCCCCGAGCGCAGACCGGGTACGCTCGAGCGCTTGGAGAGACTGTGCAGGACGACGAGGCGGTCGAAGCCGTCGCGTCCGAGTGCGGCGGCCGCTTCGAGCGCGCCCGTCGGCGGTGCGGATTCGTCGGTGTACAAATCGGCATAGCACTCGTCGGCGGCGACGATGAAGTCGTGGCGATCGGCAAGTTCGAAGGCGAGCCGCCAGTCCTCCGGCGTGGCAAAGGCGCCGGTCGGGTTGCCGGGCGAGCACAGGATGAGCAGTTTCGTCCGCGCCCAGACTGCATCAGGGACGGCCGCCAGATCCGGCTTGTAACCGTTCGCCGCCGTCGTGTTCATGAAATGGGTGTCGGCGCCGGCGAGGAGCGCCGCGCCCTCGTAAATCTGGTAGAAGGGATTGGGCAGAACGACGGTCGCTCCCGCCGTGCCGCCGCACACCGCCTGTACCAGCGAGAAGAGCCCTTCCTTGGTGCCGTTGACCGGCAGAATCTGGCGTTCGGGATCGAGCGCGTCCGCGGCCAGGCCGTAGCGGCGCGCGAGCGCGCCGGCCATTGCGGCGCGCAGCTCGGCGATGCCCGGGGCCGCCGGGTAGCTGCCGAGATTCCCGGCCTGTTCGCGCAGCGCCTCGACGATAAACCGGGGCGGCGCGTGCCGCGGCTCGCCGATGGACATCGAAACAGGCGCCCGGTCGGCGGGCGGCGCTGCGTCCGCGAGCAGATGACGCAGCCGCTCGAAGGGGTAGGGCCGAAGCCGTTCGATATTCGGATTCATGAACGGGTCTCTTGCAGGAGTGTGTCGATACGCGCCTGCGCGGGTGGGTGATCATGCCTCGGAGGCGATTTCCCGCGCCAGCGCGGCGGACAGTGTAGCGCGGGTCGAGTCGTCGAGCGGCCCGCCGTCGGCCGTCGTGACGTGAAAGACATCCTCGGCGCGCTCGCCGGCCGTCATGATGCGCGCGGTGCGCAGGTACACTCGCGCGTGACGGAAGGCGCGGGCGACGGCGGCGAGCAGGCCCGGCCGGTCGCCGGCGTCGAGTTCCAGCACCGTGTGCCGTCCGTCGGGATCGGCGGCGAAGCGGATTCGGGTCGGCGTCTGGAACAGCCGTACTTGGCGCGGTGCCGGCTTGATCGTTCGAAGCCGGGTGTCGCTGTCGCGTGCGAGCGCCTCGGCCAGCGTGGAGCGTACCCGCGCCAGGCGGTCCGGGTCGTTGATCGGGCTGCCATCGGCTTCGAGTACGAGGTAATTGTCGAAGGTTTCGTCGTCTCCGACGGGGACGCAGCGTGCGGCGAGTACGGTCAGGCCGAGCTCGGCGAGCGCGGCCGTGACCCGGGCGAAGACGAAAACCCGACGGGAAGCGTGAACGGCAATGGTCGTGCCGGTGCCCGCGGGCGCATCACGCAGGAAAACGGCCGGCGGCCCGGAGGCGGCGAGCAGCACGCGCGTATGCCAGGCGATCTCCTCGGTTTCGTATTGCAGAAAATACGGGTCGCCGAGCATTTTCCACAGTTTCGTGACGGCGGGGTTCCCGCCGCCGAGCAGTGCGCGCGCTTCACGCTTGCGGGCGGCTATGTCGGCGGTGGCGTCCACCGGGTCGTCCAGGCCGCGCCACAGGGCTCGGCTCGCCGCCTGATACAGTTGCGAGAACAGCGCCATGCGCCAGGCGTTCCACAACCGGGGGTTGGTGGCGTGGACGTCGGCAGCGGTGAGTACGTAGAGATAGTCCAGACGGCGCTGTTCGCCCATGCGGCGCGTGAATTCGGCGATGACCCGGGGATCGGAGAGGTCGGATTTTTGTGCCGTGAGTGAAAGTGCAAGATGGTTTTCGACCAGCCAGGCCACGAGTTCCGCCTCGCTCCGGGCGAGTCCGTGCCGGCACGAAAAACGCCAGGCCTCGTGCGCGCCGAGCCTGGAGTGGTTGCCGCCGCGGCCCTTGGCAATGTCGTGAAAGAGCGCAGCGAGATAGAGGATTTCCGGGCGGTCGATGCGGGCCGCCGCGGCGCGAAGGTCATCGCCCGCAGGCTCGAAGCCCGCGGCCAGGAGCGCCTCTGCGTTGGCGGCGACGCGCAGGACATGCTCATCGACCGTATAGACGTGGAACAGGTCGTACTGCATGCGCCCGGTAATGCGGGCAAAGGCGGGCAGGTAACGGTCGAGGAGCCCGGTCGCGTGCAGGGCGGCGAGGGCGGCGGCGACGCGTGCCGGTGCCTTGAGCAGTTCGAGGAAGTCTGCGTGGCGGGCCGGGTCGTTGCGAAAATGATTGTCCACGCCGGGGAGAGCGGCGGTGATGGCGCGCCGGGCGCCCGGTGCGAGATCCTCGAGGGCAGGTTCATGCTGCCAGCGGGCGAAGATGCCGAACAACGCGGCCGGCGTTTGGTGCGGGCGTTGCGGACTGTCGAAATCGATCAAATTACCACGAGCGACGAGACCTGGTCCGAGCGCGCGCGCCGGGCAGTCCGGCGCGGCTTCGAGCGTGGCGAAGACGAGGGAATTGGCCCGTGCCACGGTTGCCGCCGCGCGGTAATAGTCCTGCATCAGGCGCTCGACCGCAAGGGCGCCGGGGCGGGCGCGGTAACCGAGCAATTCCGCGATCCGCGGCTGGAGGTCGAACAGCAGGCGTTCCTCACGCCGACCGGAGAGCTGGTGCAGGCTCAGGCGAACGCGTGCGAGCATGCGCCAGGCCGCGGCAAGCGCGCGCCGCTCCTCGCCCGTAATTAGGCCGATGCTTTCGAGATCGGCCAGCCGCGCGGGGCGAATGTCCGCGTGCCGAGAGGCGATCCAGCCGATCGTCGCGAAATCGCGCAGCCCTCCCGGGCCTTCCTTGACGCTGGGCTCCAGGCGTTGGGTGCTGTCTCCGTAGCGGGCGTGGCGGCGCGCCTGTTCTCCGTGCTTGGTCGCGATATAGTCGGGCGCGGGCCAGAGCGCTTCGTCGGCGAGCAGGGCGTCGAACCGACCCGCCAGGCCGCGGGGTCCGGCGAGCCTCCTGGCTTCCCGGAGCGCGGTGTAGGTGGCGGCGTCGTCGCCGGCCGCGGCCCGGGTTTCGGCCAGCGTGCGCACGCCGATGCCGACCTTGAGGCCGACATCCCAAAGCCGTTGCACGAAGCCTTCGAGTTTGCGGTTGAGTCCAGGCGCCGCGGGTTCGGCGAGGACGACGGCGAGATCTATGTCGGAGGCGGGATAGAGCTCGCGCCGGCCGTAACCGCCGGTGGCGAGCAGCACCGCGCCGCGCCCCGTTCCGGCCTCGCGCCAGGCGGTGGTGACGGTGGCATCGAGTGCGCGACTGTACCGGCGCAGCAGGGCGGCGGGCGAGGATCGGGCCGTAATGCCGGCAGCCAGCTCGGTGCGGGCCGCAGAAAGCGCGGTGGCCAGCGGATCCTCGCTTCTCGCTTGAATGGGCCTTTCGTTTATGCCGTCATGCTGCCCCAAGCCAGTCACTCACGTAGGAGGGCGATCATCGTCGGAGACTGCTTCCGGCCGGCTTGCCGGCAAGGCGCCGGCGCTCCGTCGCGAATCAGTGCAGGAAGGTTTCATCCGCACGCGCGGTCAGCACGTCGAAGCCGTCGCCGGTCACGAGCACGGTGTGTTCCCACTGCGCGGAGAGCGAGTGATCCTTGGTAACCACCGTCCAGCCGTCGGGCAGGAGTTTTGTGTGGCGCTTGCCGGCGTTGATCATCGGCTCGATGGTGAAGATCATGCCCGGCTCG
>CAZKOE010000029.1:0-19054 GCA_964554305.1 uncultured Gammaproteobacteria bacterium | reverse complement strand
TTCGTTATCTCGTACCGGAGGTTGTGCGTGAGTTCATCGAGGAAACCGGCTGTTACCGAAACGCCTGAACGGGGCATTGAGGCGGGTCGCGATCTTGCCGATGCGGTCGTGGCCGCGCTCGGAGAGGTCAAGGCCGTCAACGTGGCGGTGCTCGACCTGCGCGGCAAGACGTCGTTCGCCGACTGGTTCGTCATTGCGAGCGGGAATTCCGCGCGCCACCTGGCGACCCTGAAGCGCGCCGTGCTCGAACTCGCGCACAAGCGGCATTTGCGCCCGCTCGGCGTCGAGGGCAGGGAAGACTCCGACTGGCAACTCATTGACCTCGCCGATTGTGTCGTACACCTGATGCGCCCGGAGGCGCGCGCCTTCTACGACCTCGAACGCCTCTGGTCCGTTGGCAGCGAGGAGTGAGGGGACAAGGCGAGAAGTGAGGGAAGAGAAGTGAGAAGTGAGAGCCGATATATAACCCGACGCTTAATCGTTCCCGCCTCTCATTTCTCACTTCTTCCCCCTCTCTGCTAAACAATGCGGATCCGGTTGCTCGTGGTTGCAGGGCGCCCGCCGGCGTGGGCCGAGGCGGCCTTTGCAGAGTATGCCAAACGCTTGCCGCCTGCGCTGAAGCTGGAAGCACCGCGCCTCCCGCTCGCCCGCGGCCATGCGCGCGATCCCGCACGCGCGATAGCTGAAGAGGGTCGGCGTCTGCTTGATGCCGTCGGCGCGAACGAGATCGTGGTGGCACTCGACGAACGCGGCGAACCCTGGAGCACGGCGGAGCTGGCGCGCCAGCTCAAGACTTGGCAGGCAGCGGGTCGCGACGTTGCCTTTCTCATCGGCGGCCCGGACGGTCTTGCGCCGGCCTGCCGCGAACGTGCCGATTCCGTCTGGTCGCTTTCCGCCCTCACCTTGCCGCATGCGCTGGTTCGGGTGATGCTGGTTGAGCAGATTTACCGCGCCGTAAGCCTCAATGCCGGACACCCCTATCACCGGGCGTAGGCCTGGATAAACCCCGCGCCGCAAAGTGGTCGGAGCATTCCCGGCAATCTCCGGTGGATATCGTCAACACCCTTCGGGCTCATGTTGGTTCGCAAAAAACTTTGGTCAACGACCGTCGGGTAAGCTGGTGGCATGGAATCGGCGCTCGTTCTTGCATCGGCTTCGCCGCGTCGGCGTGAATTGCTGAAGCGGTTGGGCGTGGACTTCCGCGTTGCGCCCGCGGGAGTGGACGAAACGCCGCGCCCCGGAGAAGAACCCGGGGCATTGGTCGCGCGCCTGGCCGAAGCCAAGGCGCGGGCCGTCGCGGCACGGGAGAAGCGGGTCGCGGTGCTCGCCGCCGACACCGTCGTTGTGGTTGGCGACAGGGTGCTTGGCAAGCCGCGTGAGGCTGGGGACGCAGCCGCCATGCTTGCGGCGCTCGCGGGCCGGGAGCATCGCGTGCTGACGGCATTGGCCATGATTCGTGCCGGGGAACTGGAACGGGCCGGCGCCGAAACGCGCGTGTGGTTCAATGCGCTCGCCGCGGATGAGATCGCCGCCTATGCCGCGGGTGGTGAGGCGCGCGATGCGGCCGGTGCCTACGCGATCCAGGGCGCTGCGGCGGCCTTCGTCGCGCGGCTTGTCGGCAGCTACAGCAACGTCGTCGGTCTGCCGCTCGCCGCGACGGCGCGCCTGCTTCGCAGCGCCGGAATCGGGCGGTGAGCGGCGAAATCCTCGTCAACGCCACGGCCTGGGAGACGCGGGTCGCGCTGGTCGAACATGGCCTTGCTCAAGAGGTCCAGATCGAGCGACCGCGCCGCCGCGGCCTGGTCGGCAACATCTACAAGGGCCGCGTCGCTCGCCTGATGCCGGGCATGCAGGCCGCGTTCATTGATATCGGCGTCGAGCGCACGGCTTTTCTGCACGCCGGCGACATTGCCCCGTTGCCCTGTGCCGAGCCGGAAGCGGGCGGTTCGCCGGGCCCCCGCGCAGTTGGCGACATTCAGTCGCTTCTCGCCGCCGGCGACACGCTGCTGGTGCAGGTGCTGAAAGATCCGATCGGTGCCAAGGGGGCACGGGTTACCACGCACATCAGCCTGCCCGCGCGTTACATGGTTCTGGTGCCCGAAGAGGAGGGGGTCGGCGTGTCGGTTCGCATCGGGGATGCGGCGGAGCGCGAACGCCTGGTGCGGCTGGTCGAGGCCGCGCGGCCGCCGGGCGATGGTCTGCGCTATATCGTGCGCACGGCGGGCGAGGGCGCCGCGGGCGAGGCGCTCGGCGCGGACATGCGCTATCTCGCCCAGCTGTGGACGACGCTCCAGGCCGCGGCGGCCGCGGCGCCGCCGGCGAGCCTCGTCCACGAGGATCTGCCGCTCGCCCTGCGCGTGATGCGTGACCGGCTCGATCGCGAGGTCGCGCGGATTCGCGTGGACGACGAAACGGTATGCGGGCGCATGCAGCGCTTCGCGGAAACGTTTTTTCCCGAGTTCGCGGGGCGTATCGAACTGTATCGGGACGAGCATCCGATCTTCGATCTCTACGGCGTCGAGGACGAAATCGCCCGCGCCCTGGAACGGCGCGTCAATCTCAAATCCGGTGGCTACCTGGTATTCGATCAGACCGAGGCGATGGCGACCGTGGACGTCAACACGGGCGCCTATCTCGGCAGCCACAACCTCGACGAGACGGCGCTCAAGACCAATCTCGAGGCGGCGCGGGTCATTGCGCGCCAGTTGCGTTTGCGTAATATTGGCGGCATCGTCACCATAGACTTCATAGACATGACGAAGCCCGCCCACCGCGAACTGGTGCTGGCGACCCTGAAGCGCGAGCTGGCCGGTGATCATGCGAAGACGGTCGTCACCGCGGTTTCCGCACTCGGCCTGGTGGAGATGACGCGCAAGCGTACGCGCGAAAGCCTGGAGCGGATGCTCACCCATGGCTGTGCCGCCTGCGGTGGGCGCGGCGTCGTGAAAACGCCGGAGAGCATGTGTTTTGACATTTATCGTGAACTCACCCGGCTCGCGGGCCTGTTCGCGGCCGAAGAATATCTGGTATTGGCGCCGGCTGCGGTTGTGGACCTCCTGCTTGACGAAGAGTCGGATAATTTCGCCGAACTTTCCGTTCAGCTCGGCCGTCCATTGAAGCTTCAGGTTGAAAATCAATATCGTCCGGAACAGTTCGATGTCATCCCGCTTTAGCCGCTACCGGGCCCTGGCGGCACGGCATCGCCGGCTCGGTCGCTGGAGCCTCGGTGTGCTCGTCGCCGTCTCGATTCTGGTAGTGATTGCCGTCGTACTGTTCATGATCGCGGCGCGGATCGTTCCCGGTTATCACGGCCTGATCGTGAAACGGCTGAGTACGCGGCTCCATGCACCCGTGACATTGGGTCGGGTCTCGCTCGGCTGGCACGGCTGGGGGCCGGAACTCGATTTCAACCACCTGACGGTACGCAGTCGGACAACCCACGAGGTCGTGTTGAGCGCGGCGCGGCTGCGCCTCGATTTCCCGCTGGCGGCTCTCGTCAAGGGTACGGGTGCGCGCCCGTCGGCCATTGAACTCGACCGGCCGCATTTGACGCTTGAGCAAACCCCGACGGGCGGCTTCCGCGTGCCGGGCGTCCGCTTCGTCGGCGCGGGACCGGGCGCCGGGATGCTCGGCGTGAGCATCGACGCACGGAACGGTACGCTCAGGCTTCAGTTCGACGATCCCCATCACAAGCCCTGGATCTTCGCGCCGCTCGATTTCGAAATCGGCGGCGGCAAGATGCATGCGATCACGCTGGCCGCGGGTCTTCCAGAAGCGCTGGGCGGGCGCAAGCTGCACATGACGGGCACGGTCAAGACGCCGAAGTTGAATCCCCGTTCCTGGCAATGGCAGGGCAGCGCCGCGCTGGATCACCTGCCCCTGGCGCCATTCGATCGCTACCTGCCCGCCGGTTGGCCGCAGCCGACGGGGACGCTTGCGTTTCGGGTCGAGGCGCAGGGCAGCGGACTCAAGGCCGAGCGCGCTTCCGGGCAGATCGCCGCGAGCGATCTCACGGTCGGTGCGGGTAGCCTGCCGCATTTCGCGACGCATTTCAGTTTTGCCGCCGGAGATCGGGGCGGTTTTCGCCTGGAGCTGAACGACGGAGCACTCAAGCTGCCCCGGCAAACCTGGCGGCCGGGCCGGGTGGCCCTTTCGCGATCGGCCGATGGGCGCCTGCGGGTCCAGGTCGCCACGGTCAAGCTCGCGGCGCTTCCCGCGCTTGCGCGGTTCGTTCCCTCCAAGGACGCCGGTTTTGCCGCGCGCGTCGAGAAGATGCAGCCGAGCGGGACGATCCGCAATCTCGATGTCGCGTTGACGCCGGGTCATCTCGAAACGCTGGCGCTTGCCGCGCGGCTGGACGATGTGGGTGTCCATGCGGCCGACGGCGCTCCCGGTTTCAATCATCTTGCGGCGACCATTCACATGCAACACGGCATGGGCGCCCTGGCGCTCGATGCGCCCGGTTTCACGATGCGCATGCCGCACTTGTTCTCGCATACCGTGCCGCTCGATCGCTTGCGCGGCACGGTCGGCATCGCGTTCACCGGCAAAGCCGTCCGCCTTGCGATTCCCGAACTCTGGGTCACGGGGCCGGAGGGTCTCGATGGCAGTGTCAAGGCAACGTTGACGATTCCGCGCCAGGGGCAGGTTCACGTGCGCCTGGCGGCCTGGGCGGCGCCGCTGGACTCCAATGCCGCGCGGCCGCTCTACATTCCCACCGGTCTTCTGCCGAAACCTCTGACCGCCTGGCTGATGAAGCAATTGCAGGATGGTGAAGCGGGACCGATGCGCCTGCGCTTCGCGGGCGATGCCGAGAGTTTCCCCTTCCAACACGGCGGCGGACACTTTTCCGTCGTTTTCGGCGTCCATGGCATCGGGATGCGCCCCGGAGAAGACTGGGCGCCGATTACCGACCTCTCCGGTACGGTGCATTTCACGAATGCCGCAATGCATGCCGACATCATTTCTGGAAACATCGGGGGGGCGCGCGTGCTGGGGGCGCAGGCAGCGATCCCGGATCTTTTCCATCCGCGGCTTGCCGTGCACACCACGATTGCCGGGAGCCTGACCGACTTCGTCGACTTTCTGGAGCACAGCCCGGTCGGGGACAAAGTGGAGGGCTCCTTCAAGCAATTCAAGGTCGCGGGCAAGGCGCGGACCACCCTCGATCTGGATGTGCCGATCATGCATCCGAAGAAGCTGAAGCTCAACGGCAGGCTCGAAGTCAGCGATGCCGACATCGCCTATGCCAAGGTGCCCTGGCCACTCGAAAACCTCACGGGTCGGCTTGCCTACGACGAACGCGGGCCCACCGGCGGCCAGTTGACGGCAAGCCTGCTCGGCGCCCCGATTCACATCGGGCTCGCGCGCAGCCGACCGACGGCTGGCCAGGCGCTCAAACTCGACCTCGCCGGGCGTTTTCCGGTCGCGACCCTGTCCAAGGTCGCGGGCATCGATTTCAGCCCCTACGCCAGCGGTTCAGTACCGCTCGAGGCGACGCTTGCCGTGCCGCTTTCGACGGCGCCCTTTGCGTTCACCGTGAATTTGTCCTCCAACCTCCGGGGGCTGCAAATCCGGCTGCCGGTACCGGTCGGGAAGTCGGCGCTTGCGAAGCGGTCGTTTACCGGTCGGGTGCGGGTGGAGCGAGGTACGCTCGGCATCGAGGCTCATTATTCCGACGTCGGTTCGGTCTGCGCCGATTTCGCTTCCGCCGGAAAGCAGCCGGTGCTTGAGTCGGGTGTGCTCGTGCTCGGCGCCGGCGAATGCACGGAGCCGGTTTCCGGTTTTTCCGTGCTCGGGGGCTGGCGCGAGCTGGATGTGAAGCCCTGGCTCTCGGTCTTGCCGAAGAAGAAGAAAAATTCGAGTGCGGGCAGTTTCAACCTCGATGCCCTCCAGGGCCTGAAGCTGAATCTGCGCTTTGGCGACATCAAGGCGCTGGGACAGCAGTTCAAGAACCAGGGCGTGAAGGGTACTCTGGGGGCGGATCGGACGAAACTCGTTCTCGACGGGCCCGATCTGAGCGGCACGGTAATCGTTCCGCACCGGCCGACCAACGCGGCTCCGATTACCGCCGTGTTGACGCGTGCCCATTTCGCCCTGCCACAGAAGCCGGCGCTGGCGAATGCTCCGGCCAGCGTCGCGGCGGCGCGGGCGAAGCTCGCCTCGGCCGAGGCCCGCGCGAACGCAGTTGCCACCGCGAACGAGTCGCCGGGAAATTTCCAGCCGCAGGATATCCCGCCCTTCGTGTTGAATGCGAAACAGATTCGACTGGGCACCGCGGCGCTCGATGATGTCAAGATCGAGGCGCGCCGGGCGCCGAGCGGGATTATTTTCAAGCCCATCCACGTCGGCGGCGGCGCGCTCGAATTCGAGGGCCAGATGGCCTGGCTCAATCCGCCGGCGAGCGGCGAGCAGGGGGCGCTCCAGTTTGTCGCGAATGTCTCTCATCTCGGGGAGCTGCTCGCCGGCCTCGGGATCGGGCCGGTCGTGACCGGGCATGGCGCGCTGAGTGCGGCGCTCGCCTGGCACCAGCCGCGCGAGGGCGGAAAGTTCGCCCAGGGTCTGCTCGGCAAGGTGAGCACGGACCTGCGCGACGGGAGCATCTCGCAGGTGAGTCCCGGCGCCGGAAGGCTGCTGTCGCTGCTGAGCCTGGTGAACGTCCCGCGTTATCTGACGTTCAATTTTCACAATCTTACCAGCAAGGGCTTTCCGTTCAGCCGGATTTATGGCGATTACGATATCGACAACGGCATCGCGCATACCAAGGGACTCCATATCGAAAGCTCAATCGCCGACATAGACTTGAAGGGCACCGTGAACCTGGTGGATGGAACGATGGACCAGACGGCGGAGGTGGCCCCGGACTACTTCGGCTCGCTGCCGGTGATCGGCGCCATTGTCGGCGGGCTCGGCGTGGGTGCGGTAATTTTCGCGTTGACCAAGCTGTTCGGGGGGTCATTGAGCAAGGCGTTCGGGATGACTTATACGATCCGGGGTCCGATCACGAATCCGGTCGTCAAGAAAGTCGGCGCCAAGTCACCCCAGCCCGCGCCGGTTCCGGCGACCGCCGGCGCACAATGAAAGGCGCCGCCGTCATTCAGATGAACTCCGGGCCCGAGGTCGAGGCGAATCTTCGCCGGGCCGGGCGGTTACTTGCCCGCGCCGCCGAGGCCGGTGCTGCGCTCGCCGTGTTACCCGAGAACTTCGCCTGCATGCCGGGAACGGCGGCCGATCGCCGACGGGCCGCCGAAGACGACGGCGCGGGGCCAATCCAGGATTTTCTTGCCGCGAATGCCGTGCGGCACAAGCTCTGGATCGTCGGCGGTACGGTGCCGATAAAATCACGCGGCGGGCGCTTCGCCGCGGCCGTCATGGTGTACGACGCGGGCGGGCGGCGCCGGGCGCGTTACGACAAACTGCATCTGTTCGATGTTGGTCTACCGGGCCGGCGCGAGAGTTACCGTGAATCGCGCAGCCTCAAGGCCGGGCGCAAGCCGGGGGCGGTGGATACGCCGCTCGGCCGCATGGGGCTGGCCGTCTGCTACGATCTGCGCTTTCCCGAACTGTTTCGGCATCTGACTTTGCACGAAGGCTGCACGCTGTTCGCCGTGCCCTCGGCCTTTACCGCCGCGACCGGCCGCGCGCACTGGTGGGTGCTTCTGTCCGCGCGGGCGGTGGAAAACCAGTGCTTCGTGCTCGCCGCTGCGCAGGCGGGCCGGCATGCCGACGGACGCGAAACTCACGGTGAAAGCCTTATTCTCGGGCCCTGGGGCGAGTCGCTTGCAGTGCTCAAGCGGCGCCCGGGTGTGGCCTGCGCCACGCTCGATCGCAGGGGTCAAACACGCCTGCGCAGGCGCTTTCCCGTCCTCGACCACGTTCGTCTTCTGAAATAGGTTCGCGTAAACGCAGTGTTGCGGGGGTAGTCACGAGCGCCGCGGGCCGGCGGCGGTCTGTGACCCTAGGCCGGCCCGCCTTGATCGAAGGCGAGTGTCCGGCGCTTGAGAACGGCGGCGACGAAGGCTGCACCGCCTCCCACCAAGGTGAAATAAAACACGCTGCCGCGCCAGACGAGCAGCATCAGGCCCAGACTGGCGCGGTCCATCCACGGCAGGAGCAGGGCCGCGAAGACGACTTCGACGCTCAGCGTCCCGCCGGGAAGAAACGAGACCTGCCCGGCGAACATGGTGAGGATTTGCACGGCAATCAGGTAGCCCCAGGGCACCGGTGCGCCGAGGCCGAGTGCTACCAGCGGCAGGATGGCGAAACGCGCGGTCCAGTAGGCGGCGGCCGCGAGGACGAGTAGCACGAGGTGCCGGCGCGGCATGGCGGTCACTTTGGCGACGCCGTTGCGAAAAGCGATTCCCCAGTGAATGAAGCGGCGCCGGTGACGCGCGCTGATGTGCACGCGGGCGGCGAGAAAGGCGATCGCGCGGATCATGCGCCGGTACTGAAACAGCATGACGACGATCAGCACCAGAAAGCCGACACAGACGCCGAAGGCGATTTCGAAGAGTCCCCAAGGCTCGGCGCCCTTGGCGAGAAGGGCGAGGATGATGGCACTGGCCGCGAGCGCCGCCCCGAAAATGATCTGGTCGAGGAGTTTTTCGACGGCATACAACGCGGTGGCGGCCGCCGAGCCGAGCCCGGTGCGGGCAAGCAGATAGGCATAGGCGGCGATGCCGGTGAGGCCGCCGGGGCCGAGCGAGGCGCCGAAGTCGCCGCCTGCTCCTATGAGCCAGGCGTAACCCGGTGTGAGCCGGTAGCCGTTCGCGCGGGCGAGAATCGAAACCCGCACCCCGTTGGCGCACCAGGCGGTGAGCATCAGCGCCGGCGCACCGCCGAGGACCCAGGCCGGTACCCCGCCCAGGCGCGAGAAAACGTCGCCGCCAGCGAGAAAGACCGGTACGCCGATGCTGACTCCGATTGCAGCGACGAGCAGGACCAGGCCGCGGCGAACCCGCGGTTTTGCAAGCCCGCGCAGGCTCAAGGCGCGTAAGTGGCGAGCGTGCATAGCGTGCGGTAAAGATTCGACGCGTCTCGTGGCGCATCGAGGGCTTCGGAGCGGCGAAGATACCGGTCCGGGAAGTCGTGGTTGACCTCGGCGCCGAGAAAGTTTTCGAGAGCCGTGAAGACCGAACCGTCCAGCAGTTGGTTGAAGTGCAGGAACAGCCAGGCGCCCTGGTGACGGTGGCGCTCGATGATCTGCCTGTACATGTCCGTCCAGATGCCGAAGGCCTCTTCGCGGTCGAGCCGGATGTCGGGGTATTTGCGTCGGCATTCGGCAAGCAGGCTCGCGGTCGTGCGCCCTGGTTCGCGGAAAATGCACAGGAATACCGTGCCCGCGGGAAGCAACGGTCGCCAGACGGGCAGGGTGTAGCAGAAACGCGGATCCTTGAAGGCGAAGGGCGCGCGTGCGATCTGCTGCGCGATTTTCCGTTTGATTTTCGGCGTGGCGTCCAGCGGCGTGTCGAGCGCCAGGCGGGCCAGCCAGCGTTCCGAGGGGAAGACGCGGCGCCAGACGCGCAGCGGCCACCAGCGTGAGCGCAGCGGCACATGCGGTGCGAGGATTCCTTCGTTGATGGCGTTGATCGCGAGCGATTCGAAGAAGCCCTTGGGGTTCGCGCCGCGTGCGCGGTACAGTCCGTTGCCGAGATAGTAGCCCGCCCCGGCGAGCGTTCCCGCAAGCATGCTGGTGCCGCTGCGCCCGCAGCCGAGAACGAGGCAGTTACGCATCGGCCGGCGCGAGATCGAGAAAGTGGAAGCGGGCGTCGCGAACGACCCTGCGCCCGCGGCGGAACGCGACGGGTCGCGTGAAACGCGGTCCCGCGTAGACGAAACTGTGAAATTCTCCGTTCTCGCCGCAGGGATCGACGCCCGCCGGCAGGTCGGCCAGAAAAGCGGCATCGTATTCGCGGCCAAGAAATTCCGGCGCGAGTTGTTCCGTGTCCACGCAGACGACGACGGCGCGATGGTTCGAGGCGATGAAGTCTCGGGCAAGGGTGTTGCTCGGGGTATTCCAGAGCGGAAATCGGGCAACAAGACCGAGCGCACCTATCTGCGCCTCGCGAAAGGCGCGCACGTCGGCGAGAAACAAGTCGCCGAAGGCAACGCCCATGATGTTTTTTTCCATGTAGGGTGCGAGTGCGGCGGCAAAGCACGTCCGATATACGTCGTTGTCGGCCTTTACCGGCAGGCGGGCCTTGGCGAGCGGTAGGCCGAGCGCCGCGGCCTGTGCGTCCAGGAGGCCTTCCCGCGTGCCGTGCATGCTCACTCGCTCGAAGGGATCGGTCAGCGTGGTCAGCAGCGCGACGATTTCGACGCCGGGGTCGACCTCCAGGGCGGCGAGTGCCATGAAACCGTCCTTGCCGCCGCTCCAGGACAGGACGACGGTCTCAGTCATGCGAAGAGGCGGATGCGGGCTGCTTGAAGTGATTGCGCAAGGCCATTGCAATGGCGGGAATGATCGAGATGACGATGGCGGCCAGGATGATCAGCATCAGGTGATCACGCACGAAGGCGATGTTGCCGAAGAAATAACCGAGCGCGAACAGGATCGCCACCCACAGTCCGGCGCCCACGACGGTATAAAGCAGGTATTGCCAGCGCGGCATGCGCCCGACGCCGGCGACGAAGGGTACGAAGGTGCGGATGATCGGCAGGAAGCGCGCGATCACGACCGTTTTCCCGCCGTGGGCCACGAAAAAGCCGTGAGCATGGTCGAGATGACGGCGGTTGAGCCAGCGCGAGCGTGAGCGGAATACCCGCGGGCCGATGGCGCGCCCGATTTCGTAGTTGATGATGTTCCCGATAAGCGCCGCGAGAAAGAAGATGACAACGGTAGTGGGCCAGTTGAGATGACCCGCCCCGGCAAGTGCGCCGGCGACGAAAATCAACGTGTCGCCGGGGAGAAACGGCGTTACCACGAGTCCCGTCTCGGCGAAGATGATGACGAACAGCAGTGCATACACCCACAGGCCGTAGGTTTCGGAGAAACCCGCGAGATAGCGGTCGAAATGCAGGAGGAAGTCGAAGACGTGTTGCATGCGGCAGCCCGTTCGTTTGCACGGTATCTTAACCGGCCCGGGGTGTCGGGCCCGGTGACTCACACTATTGTCCGGGGAAGTTCCCACTGCGTCGTTCCCGCGCAGGCGGGACCCCAGTTTGAACACGAATCCCGCCCTGTAATCCCGCCCTGTGGGCGGGATGCTTTCCTAACTGGGCTTCCGCCCCACAGCCTTCGCGGAGGCAGGCTCTGCGCGGGAGCAACGGTGGTTCCACATTTGAATCTTATCGGCGAGTTCTTGGTGAAAAGAGGCCTTGATGCTGCGTTTCCGAAGACAACGTAGATTTTCCCCGGAGCGCGGTGGTCCGCGGGGCTCGGGATAAGATGATTGTGTTATGGGCGATCGAGGAGAAGCCGATGAAGACACACGCAGAGAAAGCCGAAGCGTTTCGCACCTTGCATCAACGCGAAACTGCCTTTGTGATTCCGAATCCCTGGGACGTCGGTTCGGCGCGCATGCTCGCCGCACTCGGTTTCGAGGCGCTGGCAACCACGAGCACCGGTTTCGCCTGGGCCAGCGGCCGGTCGGACGGCGAGATGGGCCTCGAAAACACGCTCGCCCACTGCCGCCTGCTGGCTGCGGCCACCGATCTTCCCGTAAGCGCCGATTTCGAACATTGCTTCGCCGGCGCGCCCGAGGAGGCGGCGGCGAATTTGGTACGCGCTGCGGAAACGGGCCTGGCGGGTGCTTCCATCGAGGATTTCACGGGTGATGCGGCGCGCCCGATCTACGATTTCAACCTCGCCGTCGAGCGCGTTCAGGCGGCGGCCGAAGCGGTGCACGCCCTGGATTTTCCCTTCACGCTTACGGCGCGCGCGGAAAACCTGCTGCACGGCGTGAACGATCCCGACGACACGCTTCGTCGCCTGCAGGCCTTCGAGGCCGCCGGCGCCGACGTGCTCTACGCGCCGGGCCTCAAGACGCTGGATCAGGTGCGCGGGGTGACGTCGGCGGTGAGCAAACCGGTCAACGTGCTCGCGCCGATGGTACGCGGCGCCACCGTCGCAGAGCTTGCCGCCGCCGGGGCAAAGCGGCTCAGCGTCGGCGGTGCGCTTTCCCGCGTCGCCTTCGGCGCCGTTTTGCGTGCGGCGCGCGAGCTGCACGACGAGGGTAGTTTTTCCTGGCTCGGCGGGATGGCAGCCGGCGACGAGCTTACTCGTCTGGTCCACGCCGCGACCCCCTCGTCCTCACCCAATCCCGATTTGCAGAGAGCGCGGGCCGGCACAAGACCGGAGGCCGTTGCCGGCTCGCCGGATAGAATTGACGGATGAACGCCAACGATCCCGGCTGCGTCGAAATCGAGCCCGACCTCGAGGCGACGGCAAGCGTCATCTGGCTCCACGGTCTCGGTGCCGATGGCAACGACTTCGTGCCGGTCGTGCCGCAGTTGGGTCGGCCCGCGGAGTTGCCGGTGCGCTTCGTTTTCCCGCATGCCCCGGTTCGTCCCGTGACGATCAACAACGGAGCCCCAATGCGGGCCTGGTTCGACATTGCGCGACTCGATTTCGCGGATATACCCGACGTCGCCGGCGTCGAGGAAGCGCTGCAACGGGTGGATGACTTGATCGTGCGCGAAGAAACGCGCGGCATCCCGCGCTCGCGCATCGTGATTGCCGGCTTCTCCCAGGGCGGTGCCGTCGTGTGGGAGTATCTTGTCAAACGCGGGGTCGGATTGGCGGGTGTGGCGGCCCTCTCGACCTTTCATCCCGCCGGCCTGCGCGGCACGTCGCCCGCGCCGCCCGGTTCCCCTGCCGTGTTCGCCGCCCACGGTCTCTACGACCCGACGGTAGCGTTTCCGCTCGGCGCACAAACCCAGGCCGCCTTCGCCCGCGCCGGTTACCGGGTCGATTGGCACCGTTACCCGATGGCGCACCAGGTCTGCGCCGAGGAAATCGCCGATCTCGGTGCCTGGCTGCGTGCGCGGTTTTGAGCAGCGGGCAGGAGCGGCGGTTGCCGCTGCGATGACGGGGCAAGCCACTGCGGGCCGCCGACGAATCTGAAGTGATTCACCACTACAACCAATCGGTTGATTCTGCCGGTTCTGCGGGGCTCTTGACGGAGGACAGCGAGCGGAGGTATTCTGAACTTAGCCGAAAAAGCCACAAGAACTGCAGGATTTGAAACGGGATTCCCTGCATCGTTTGTTTTTGCTTGTGCCGAGGCGCGCGATCCCCTCCACGTCCCGATGAATGTAGTGCGAGGTGATTCTCATGACCTGTACCGTCAAAATTTGTTACGGTAAGGCTTGCCTGGTTATCATTCACAGTGACGTGGAGGAATTTGAGAGAACGGAATTTGCGAAATCCATTGGCTACGATGGTAATACCAACTCGATAAGGCTGGATGATCCAAGTGCTGAACCTGAATTGGAATCTGGAGCTCCGGCTAAAAAGGTTCCGCCTGCAGCGCGAGTAACTTTCGAAATAGGAGCAAGCGATAAATTTATAACTAACGGATTCGGGATTAACTATGACCAATCCATAGAAGCTTATGTATGGGCCGATGCGCAGAAAGTTAAGGCATGGTTTGTAAAGCCTGGTAAAGAAGTTGTCAGTTTGGCGAACTCATCGGTAACGGCGTACTTTGAAGGGTTTGAGGAAGTTTCGGATACAGCCGCCTTTGTCATAAAAAAACAATGGGAAAGTAATTGCACATGTAGACAGACAGTTAGGGGTGGTGTCATGAATATTCTTGGCTCACCCGGAGAGATCGGCCGCCCATCCGTTGTCGGATTATACAGACAGAAAGGGAAAATCGGGCTGAGCATCGGCGCTCTTTTGCTGTTGACGACCTGGATGTCTGGATGCAGCGTTATGGCGCCGCCGGCCAGTATTCGTTACCTGCAGTCTCTGCCCAAAGGAGCTTTGCAACGAGCTAGCCCGCAAAACATCCGAGTGGCAATCAATCTCCCAACAGGCGTTATGGTCACGCACTTGACCGCCAATATCAAAGGCCAAGTGAAAAGCTACAAGATGGAGACAGAACTGCGCTTTCACATCGTGCCGGAGTCTGATGCGCTGGCTTCGCCGCCCACAGCCAAGTTCAGTTCGGGAGATTGGACTTATCTATGCTCTTACGAAGGATAGTATAGAAAACTTCAAGAAAGTACAGGCGTTCGCTTCGCGGCATATGGAGGGGGGCGAAGCCTCGGCGCTGGAGGTGCACATTCACAACAAACTGACACTGGCCAACTGTGGTCCCAAGGGGAAGGTTCCGCTTGTGGCGGCAATTTTGCTGCATCCGACTCGCGGTTATGTAGTCGTTTAGGATGAGATGGATTCACTGTCTCATATCGCTTCAGCGAAAAACCGCATTTGCGCGCAGGCACAATAGGACGGTTCGATTGAGCAGCCGCGACAGTGACCGGGTCAATCCTGTTCCACGTGCAGGATTGACCCGCTAGCCTTGCTGATCTTGACTTCGATGTTGCCGCGCCGGCTGTCACGAAGCTCCACTTCCCAGACGGGCGTGCCCCGATAATGGTCGCTTGAGACCGATTTGACCGTTCCGCCGAATTTTCCCGTCGCCGTCTTGCCGGCCTGGCAATAGGTGATGCCGCCGCCGTTGGTGGTCGCAGAGTTGGCATTGTCGGCCTGCGGGCTTGCCGCCGCCTGCGATGATGCGGCGGACGGGGCAGCCGCGACGGCGCTCGTGGCGGCGCTTCCCGCGAGTGCGGCGGCCGCGAGGACGGCAGCCGTCAGAGGGCCGATTTTCACTGAAAACGTCATGTCGGGACTCCTGAATAATTGTATCGAGGTACTATCTATACCACAGGAGGCGGCTCGCTGCCAAGCTCGATGAGGGCCGCAGCGGGAAGCGGCACTCAGTCGAAGGCGGGCTCGGCGGGCTCTGGAAGGGATTGCGCGGGGAAAACATCGGCGGCTTCGAAAACAGGACCATCCACGCAGACTCGCTTCATGGCTGGGCCGCGTTCAGTTGCAACCTCGACCGTGCAGCCGGCACAGCCGCCGACACCGCAGGCCATGTATTCCTCGAGCGAGAGTTGGCAGGGCAGGTTGTAGCGCTGCGCGAGGGTTGCGACCCCGGCGAGCATGGGTGTCGGGCCGCAGGCGTAGAGCGCCGTTTGATCGCGTTGCGTGTCCGCCGAAGTAACGATGATGCGTTCGGCCAGCTCGGTCACGTAGCCGCGGAAGCTGCCCGGAATCCCGGCGAGGCTCGCCAGCCGGTTCGGAATGCCGCGCGCCTGCAGCCGCGCGATCGCCCGCACTTCGATATCCGCCGGCGAGATGCCGGCGCTCTCGGGTGTCGCTTTTTGGAGTTCGAAAGGGAAGGGCACTTCGGAGCCCGCGAGCACGAAGGGCGGTGGCTCGTCCGCCGCGACGAGTGCTTCGGCGTAAAAAATCATCGGCGGAATGCCGACGCCGCCGCCGATCAGAAGGCGCCGCGGTCGGTCGGACACGTTGGTGAAATAGTTGCCGATCGGGCCGACCAACTCGGTTTCGTCGCCGGCTTCGAGCGCGGCCAGCTCAAGCGTGCCGTGCCCGACTTCCTTGAACAGGATCTCGATCTCGCCGCTGTCCACCGCCGCGCTCATGAGCGACATCGGCCGGCGCAGCAACCATTGCGGGCCGCAGTCCATGTGCACGAAGTTGCCCGGCCGGGCACGCGCGGCAATGCCGGGCGCGACGAGCGTCAGGACGTGCTGTGCCCCGGGGAAACGCTCGTGTCGAGTGACCCGCGCGCGTTCGACCAGGATGCTGCCGGCGTCAGACATCGCTTCGCACTCCTTCGGCAAGCCGCGCGAGCACGGCCATGCGCACGGCGACGCCGTTTCGGACCTGTTCGTGGATCAGGCTCCGCGGCCAGTTCCGAAGTTCCGACGCGAGTTCGACGCCCCAGTTACTCGGCCCCGGATGCATGAGCAGCGCGTCCGGTTTGGCGTGCCGGTCGAGCCGCTCGATCGTCAGGCCGTAACGCTTGCGGTAACCTTCCGGATCCGGTGTTTCCCCCGCGCCGAGGCGCTCGCGCTGAATGCGCAGCGCCATGACGACATCGGCGCCGTCGAGCCCGGCGGCAAGATCGGTCGTCGCCGCGGCGCCCGGAAATTCTCCCGCCGCCGGAAGAAACGCCTCCGGGCCGACGAGGCGGATGTCGCCAACGCCGAGGATTCCGAGCGCTGCAATGGCGGAGCGGGCGACACGAGAATGCGCAATATCGCCGACGATTGCGATCGCGAGTCTCTCGATCTCGGGACGATGTCGCCGGATCGTGAAGGCATCGAGCAAGCCCTGCGTCGGATGCGCCCGAGTGCCTTCGCCGGCACTTACGAACGTCGTGCCGGGCGGACGGTTCGCCGACAGGGTGGCCATGATGCCGTTTTCGGCGTGACGCAGGACGAAATGGCGCGCACCCATGGCGGCGAGCGTCGCCAGCGTGTCGGCGAGTGTTTCCCCCTTTGTTTGCGAGGAGCTGTTTTCGTGCAGCGTGAGAACGTCGGCCCCCAGCCGGCGGGCGGCGAGTTCGAAGGAAAAACGCGTGCGCGTGCTGGGCTCGAAGAAGAGCAGGGCGACTGCCTCGCCGGCGAGCCGGTCGCGGTGCGCGGTGGCTGCACCCGGGCCGAGGAACGATCCGGCGGAATCGAGCAGTTCGATGAGCGCGGCCCGATCGAGCGAGCCGAGATCGATCAGGCTGTGCCGTTTTCCGTTCATGCGTTTTCCGCGAGCCAGGTTTGGAGAATCTGGCAGGCGGCCTCGGCATTCAGGTCGTCGCGGGTTGCCCGCCGCGCGCCGGCTGCGCGGCGTTCGGCGAGCCGGTCGCGGGCGGCTTCGGTGGAGAGCGCTTCGTCGCAGAGCGCCACGGACAGTCCACTGCGCCGCGCGAGTTCGCCCGCAAAATCGCGCGCCGACGCGGCGAGGGGTGCGTCGCGCCCGTCGAGATGCCGGGGCAGGCCGACCACCAGGATCCGGGGCTGCGGGTCGCCCCAGCCCGGCACCGGGCGCCATTCGTCGAGCAGCGCCGCAATGGCGGACCAGGGCGGCGTGCCGTCCGCCGTCGCATGCAGCGCTTTCAGGCCCCGGGCGGAGCCGGTTACGGTTTCGCCCACGGCGGCTCCGATCCGCTTGTGCCCGTAATCGAATCCCATCACCGTTCCATGGACTTTTCCGGTTTCCGGATCGCGTGTTCCGACCTCCGGTTTCCGGCCCATGGCTCCCCTCTTTTCAGGCATGTCCGGACTCTTGGCTCAGGCGCGAAAGATCGAGTCCGATCGAAGCCGCCGCGCGCCGCCAGCGTTCTTCCACGGCCGTGTCGAAGATTACCTCGGGTGTGGCCGGCGCGGCAAACCAGGCGTCTTCGGCAAATTCGCGTTCGAGCTGGCCCGCGCCCCAGCCCGAATAGCCGAGCAGGAGCATGAAGCGCCCCGGGCCTTCTCCCCGTGCAATGGCCGCGAGCACGGCCTCGGAGGCGCTCACCGCGAGCGTAGCGCCGAGTGCGAGCGAGTCCGCGCCGATTTGCGGTGCATCGTGCAGCACGAAGCCGCGCGCGCCGTCGACGGGGCCGCCGGAGAAAAGCGGGCGGGTCTTGAGTGCATCGAAACCGGTCGGCAGGTTGAGCCGGGCGAGGACTTCGCCGAGCTTGATCGGCAGGCGCCGGTTGATGACGAGCCCGAGCGTACCGTCATCGTTGTGCTCGCAAACGAGGATGACGCTGCGGGCGAAGTTCGGATCGAGCAGCGAGGGCGCGGCGAGCAGGAGTTTCCCGGCCAGCGCGTCGGTGGAAATTCCTTTCATCTTTACCGGCTGCCGGGCGCGATGTGCGCCGTTGCGGGTGCCGGGGCGGACAGCGGGGCATGCAGTTGGGTGATGCGGTCGCCGGCCTTTTCGAGCAGGGCGAGGAGTCCGGCAGGCCCAATCATGTGCTCCATGCCGACCACGACGAAACAACCCCGGTTCTCGGCGAGACAGCGCTCGAGGGCCGGCAGCCAGCGCCGGTTGCGCGCGTCGAGCAATTCGCGGCGCAGGCCGGGATAGCCTTTGAAGTCCCGCCGGGTGATGGCGGCGAGCGTTGCCGTGTCGCCGTTGCGCCAGGCTTGGTGCATCGTGGCTAGTTCGGCTTTCAGACGCGGTATTTCTTCCAGTGTCTGCAACAGGAAGCGGCGCTGCAGAGCCGGCTCGATATCGTCGAGGAAGCCCATTTGTTCGTCGAGGGTTTCGAGGCCGACGACGGGTATTTTGCGTTCGGCGGCGAGACTTGCGAAGTGGCGATCGAGGCCGAGGCCCGGCCGATAGCCGGCCGTATTAAAGCCCTTCGCGGTGATACGAACGGCCGCGAACCAAGGCTTGTAGTCACGGTAGCGGCCGAGGTCCACATCGGCTTCCCCGGCCAGGGATTGTGCCTGCGGCCAGGCTGTGCCCATGGCCGCGGCGAGGGTTTTCCCCGCCGGCAGTCTGGCGTAGGACTGAATGGCTGCGAGGACCATTTGCCGGGAAATCGCGTTGAGGTCGAGTTCTTCCACCAGCCGGCTTGACTGCTCGAAAGCGTCGGCGAAATTCGCCGGCAGCGGATAATCTTCTGCCGTCAGTGCGTGCATGGAGCCGGCGAGGTACAGGACGTGGCCGTGGCTGCCGCTCACCCGCCACAGCGGGAGCGGGTGGGTGGCGGCGAAAGCGGATCCGCACAGTGCCGCCAGAACCAGCGCCAATATCGGCGGAGCGGCAAAATACAGGCGGAATCGGGGCCGGTTGTCGGGTTCCATGCCTTCATTCTAGCGGCTGCGCCGCGGCGCTTGCCGGTACAATGATCGCCTCGAAAGACCGGAGAGAACGTCGATGTCCAGCCGCACGATTGCCGTGACCGATGCGCTTTACGATTACCTGCTCACGCAGACGTTGCGCGAGCGTCCGCTGCTCACCCGCCTGCGCGATCGTACTCGCGAACTACCGAACGCGAGCATGCAGATTTCGCCCGAGCAGGGCCAGTTCATGGCGCTCCTGGTCAAGCTCATCGGCGCGAAACGTTGCCTCGAAATCGGC
>CAZKOE010000028.1:0-19361 GCA_964554305.1 uncultured Gammaproteobacteria bacterium | reverse complement strand
TTCGGGGCGTTAAACTCATGGGGGTTTCCACAGGGCGCCGGGCGCCGTTCATGCAATGCCTCAGGCCAGACAGCGCGAAGCGGGCAAGGACCGGTTGATCCTGCCGCGGCTGGGTCCCGCGGCGCGGGAGGCTGCCTTCTGGCTGCTCGGCGTGCTGGCCGTAATCGTGGCGATTGCTCTCGCCAGCTACCATGCCGGGGATCCGAGCCCCGTCAGCAGCGGCACCGGCACGGTGCACAATCTCATCGGTCCGGCCGGCGCCTGGGTGAGCGGGGGGCTTTTGTTCATATTGGGCGCGGCGGCCTATTCGCTCCCGCTCCTGATCGCCTACGGAGCCTGGATCGCCTTTCGCGGCATGGTCGAACAAAGCGTCCCCGTACGCCTGGTGCGTTTGGGCGCTCTCGTCATTGCACTGGTGGCGCTTGCCGCCTTGCTCGCCCTGGTCGCCTCGACCGGAATCTGGCTCCCGGGCGGCGTGGGCGGCGTCATCGGCGACGCGATCGGAACGCCACTCGCGAGAGGCATCGGCGAGGCCGGGGCGACCCTCATTCTGCTCGCAATCCTTCTCGCCACGATCACGCTGGCGACGGGTTTGTCCTGGATGGTGCTGATGGATCGCATCGGCGCCGGTTGCCTGCGTGCCGGCGAGTGGATCGGCGCGCGTCTGCGGCATTGGCGCGAGCGCCGTGCGGCGAAGGCGGAACGGGAACGGCGCGGCGTCGCCGTTTTGCGTGAGCGCTCCCAGCGCGAGATCCGGGCAAGACCGAAAATCGAACCGAAGATCGGCAGGGTCAAACCGAGTCCGCGCGCCGAACGCGAGCGGCAAAAACCGTTGTTCCAGGCCGAACCGGCCACCGGAGAATTGCCGCCGCTGGAACTCCTGGACGCGCCGCACGAGCAGGGGCAGGGCTACAGTGCGGAAACGCTCGAGGCCATGTCGCGGCAGGTGGAGTTGAAGCTCCGCGACTTCGGCGTGGAAGTCGAAGTGGTCGCCGTACATGCCGGCCCGGTCATCACCCGTTTTGAACTGCAGCCGGCGGCCGGCGTCAAGGTGAGCCAGATCACGAATCTCGCAAAAGATCTCGCCCGGGCGCTCTCGGTCATCAGCGTGCGCGTGGTGGAGGTGATTCCCGGAAAATCCGTGATCGGCCTTGAAGTGCCGAACGAAACCCGGGAGTTGGTAACCTTGGGCGAAATCCTGCGTTCCGAGGCCTATGAGCGGGCGAACTCGAAACTCACGCTCGCCTTCGGCAAGGACATCGCCGGCCAGCCGGTCGTGGCCGACCTCGGACGCATGCCGCACCTCTTGATCGCCGGCACCACGGGTTCGGGTAAATCCGTGGCGCTGAACGCGATGATCCTGAGCCTGCTCTACAAGGCGAGCCCCGATGCGGTGCGCCTGATTTTGATTGATCCGAAGATGCTCGAGCTTTCCGTCTACGACGATATCCCGCATCTGCTCGCCCCGGTGGTGACGGATATGAGCGAGGCGTCGAATGCACTCAAGTGGTGCGTGGTCGAGATGGATCGGCGCTACCGCCGGCTCGCCGCCGCCGGTGTGCGCAATCTTGCCGGCTACAATCGCAAAATTGCCGAACTGGCCGAGAAGGGCGAGACGATTCCCGATCCGCTCGCCGAGCCGGGTGAGGAGGGCGGCGAGGCACCGCCGCTCGAGCCGATGCCCATGATCGTCGTCATCATCGACGAACTGGCCGATCTCATGATGGTCGTCGGCAAGAAGGTGGACGAGTTGATCGCGCGGCTGGCGCAGAAGGCCCGTGCCGCGGGCATTCATCTCGTGGTCGCCACCCAGCGCCCGTCGGTGGACGTGATCACCGGGCTCATCAAGGCCAATATTCCGGCACGCGTCGCCTTCCAGGTGTCGGCGCGGGTGGACTCGCGCACCATCATTGATCAGATGGGCGCGGAGGCGCTCCTTGGCAACGGCGACATGCTGTTTCTGCCGCCGGGCACCTCGCTTGTGCGCCGCGTGCACGGGGCCTTCGTGGACGACGGAGAAGTGCACCGCGTGGCCGCGTGGCTCAGGCAGACGGGCAAGCCTGCCTATCACGACGAAATTCTGGCGCCGGTGGAAGAGGGCGGCGGCACGAACGGGCTTGCGACCGGCGGGACCAGCGACGAGGACGATCCACTCTATGACGAGGCGGTGCGCATTGTCACGGAAACCCGGCGCGCCTCGATCTCCTCGGTGCAGCGGCGGCTGCGCATTGGCTACAACCGCGCCGCGCGTCTGGTCGAGCAGATGGAGCGGGTCGGCATCGTCGGCCCCCTGCAGTCGAACGGCAGCCGCGAGGTGCTTGCCGGGCCGCCGCCGGAATGATCCGCCGCTTCGCTTGTCCAATAATCAATAACTGCATTCATGCCGGTTTGCGCGGTATCAAAAAAGGGTTTTGAATGAAATATGCACCGATGACATTGACGGCAATTCTGTTCTCCGCCGCCGCGATGGCGGTGACAGCCGTTACCCCGTCTCCAGCCTCGCAGCTCGACGCCTTGCTTGCGCAAACCCGGACGTTGACGGCGCATTTCACCGAAACGGTCGAGAACGCGAGCGCCGTGACGGTGAAGCACTCCTCGGGCACGGTGGCAATCGCCAAGCCGGGGCGGTTCCGCTGGGACTACCAGAAACCCTATAAACAGATCATCGTCGCCGACGGTGAGAAACTCTGGACGTACGACCCGGCACTCGAGCAGGCGACGGTGCGCGACGAGCCGCAGGCTTTGGCCTCGGGACCGGCGGCCCTGCTTGCCGGTACTGCGCACGTGGAGGAAGGTTTCACTGTGACCGCCGCCGGCCGGTCGGATGGGCTCGCTTGGCTGAAGCTCGTTCCCAAGGCCGACGACACGAGCTACAAGGCGATTCGTATCGGCCTTGACAGGAAGGGGCAAATCCGGGCGCTCGAACTCGATTCCAAGCTCGACCAGACCACTCGCATCGAATTCAGTCACGTCAAACGCAATGAAGCCGTTGATCCAGCCCGTTTCGAATTCAAGCCGCCCGCCGGCACCGACGTCGTGCACCAGTCCTCCGGCACCACGACCGCGGGCGCCCCGTGAATTCATCATCATTCCCGCGAAAGCGCACTACTGTCCTGGGAAAATCAACGTTGTTTTCGGGAACCGCGGTAACGGGGGCTGTTTTCACCATAGATCAGCAAATGAAACTCGAATTTAAAATCTTCAATAGGGGCTATGTAAATCCCCCGGCTTTAGCCGGTGGAGTGTTCACCGTCGCTCTCGCGGAGACGGAAACCCAGTCAGGAAATGCATCCCGCCCACAGGGCGGGATTCGTGTTCAAACCAGGTTCCCGCCCCACGCCTTCGCGGGGGGCAGGCTCTTCGCGGGAACGACGATTTTCAACTTCCCAGGACAGCAGTGAGCGAAGGCGGGAACCCGGCATATTCGGGCGTGGCGGTTTTCGCTGCGAGTTATTCGGATAAAGCCTTCCGATGATTGACGACGAAACGGCGGCAAGGACGCGAGCGCCGCTCGCCGAACGGATGCGCCCGCAGAGCCTCGAAGAAGTCGTGGGGCAGGAGGCGATCGTCGGCCCCGATGGTGTGCTCGCCCGTGCGCTCGCCGGCGGATTGTTGCCCTCGCTCATCCTGTGGGGGCCACCCGGCTGCGGCAAGACCACCCTCGCGCGGCTTCTGGCCGAAGCGCGCGGCGCACGATTCTTTGCGATGTCGGCCGTCATGGCCGGCGTGAAGGACGTCAAGGAAGTAGTCGAAACCGCCCGTCAACTGAGGGCCGAGAGCCGCGATTCCGTGCTCTTTCTCGACGAGATTCACCGTTTCAACAAGGCCCAGCAGGACGCGCTCCTGCCGCACGTAGAGCAGGGTACGGTGACCCTGATCGGTGCAACGACGGAGAACCCGTCCTTCGAGGTACGCGGTGCGCTCCTTTCCCGTGCCCGCGTGGTCAGGCTCGCGCCGCTCGATGAGGCGGCCCTGGCGACCATTCTCGAACGCGCGCTCACCGATTCGGAACGCGGCCTGGGACTTGTGCCCGACGCGATTCCCACTACTTGGCGCCAAGAAATCGCGGCGGCCTCCGGCGGCGATGCCCGGCGCGCATTGAATCTGCTCGAGGCCGTCGTTGCAGCGCACGAAACCCGGGCGCTTGACGAGGCCGGATTTCGTGCGTTGCTCGGGGAACGCCTGGCACAGTTTGACAAGGGCGGCGACGCTTTTTATGATCAGATTTCGGCCCTGCACAAGTCCGTGCGCGGTTCCGCGCCCGATGCCGCCCTGTACTGGTTCGCGCGCATGATCGAAGGCGGCGCCGATCCGCGCTATATCGCGCGTCGTCTCGTGCGCATGGCCTCGGAGGACATCGGCCTTGCCGACCCGCGCGCGCTTGCGCAAACGCTCGATGCCGCCGCAACCTTCGAGCGGCTCGGTAGTCCCGAAGGCGAACTCGCGCTGGCCCAGGCCGTGGTGTATCTTGCCGCCGCACCCAAGAGCAATGCCGTGTACAAGGCATTCGGTGCCGCGCGCAAGGATGCGAAAGAGTTCGGCGCCGCGCCGGTGCCGATGCATCTGCGCAACGCACCGACCAAACTCATGAAGGAGATGGGCCATGGCGCGCATTACCGTTACGCGCACGATGAACCCGAAGCCTACGCCGCCGGCGAGCACTATTTCCCGGAAGGCATGCCGAAACGTCGTTACTATCACCCGACCGACCGCGGAATAGAGGCCCGCATCGCCGAGCGTCTGCGCCGCTTGGCCGATCTCGACGCTGAATTTCTCCGGCGGAAGCAATCGTGACTGATTCACGAGGCACAGTTGCCGAAGCACGACGATTGGGTGCCCTCGGCATAAGGGAAGGCGAAGAATCTGCTTATCGATGGTTGCTTTCGCACCCTGGAACGACAATGACAGAGATTTCGCGAGGGCTTTTGTCATCCTCTGCAAGGACTCAACGACTGCTTGATGCAATCGAGGCGAAAGGACTGATAACGCACAGCCCGGAGCGCCCACGTCGCTACAACCCCGTTTCGCCGGATATCGCGATCGAGGCATTGATACGCCGGCGGCGGGAGGAGCTTGATGAAGTACATTCTGCGGTAGCTGAGCTCAGGCGGCAAACGCCGCGTAAATGGGGCAGCGACAAGCAGGCCGTCGAACTGATTAACAATCGTGAGGCGGAACGTCAGGCGTTCGAGCAAATGCACCTTACCGCCGAACAGGAGGTGATCGTTCTTATCCGCCCGCCGATGAGAATTTCCCGCTTAACGGCGCCAGAGGACTTCGCAACTCAACGAAAGGCACAAGCCCGTGGTGTACGTTATCGAAGCATTATTGATGAGAATGGTCTGGCGCGCGAGGGCGTAACGCAAAGAATGCTGGAGGATATCAAGGCAGGCGAAGAAATACGAAGCTTCCCGCGTTTGCCCTTCAAGATGGCGTTAGTGGATCGTCGAATCGGGATTGTTCCGCTGGATCTCGAAGATACGGACAGTCCCGTGCTGCTGGTCCGTTCATCGGCGATACTCGATGCGTTTTATGCTCTTTTCGAGATGCTTTGGGAGCGTTCGGTACCTATCTCCTACTCCGGTGCCGGCTTCGTCGAGGGCGGCCAGGAAAGCACCGAACTGTCGAACCAGTTGAAAGATCTGATTCCTTTACTTGCAGCTGGTCTGAATGACAAGAAAATTGCCGGTGAATTGTCCATATCGAGCAGCACATTCAGCCGACGTATCCTGGAGCTGATGCAAAAGTTGAATGCACGCACACGCTTCCAATTGGGCTGGTTGTCCGCGATGCATGCCCGACCTCCGAAGGAAAAGAAGTAGCAGAAGATCAGCCGGCCGGTACGACCGCTACAGCGATGTGGCTGCGTGATTTCGGATGTTGACGAATCCAACCGGCCTCCGAGACGCCCAATTCCGGATCATGATAAAAATTTATCATGATATAAATTCGTCACGAAAATCATTGCATTTACCTCTGGTAAGGGCATATACTCCTCCGCGTCAAATTTCCGGATTCTCCGTCTGGGGGACAAACTGGCCCTCGTGACGAGCAGACAAGAGGTATCGAGATGCGAGTTATATCCATGTCCAGGCTTGGCACAGTGGCAGCAATTGTTGCGGCATGCCTTATTCTTGGGATCCCGGGGCTAGCCCTATCCTCCACCTCCGAGAGCACCTTGACGTGGTTGCAAGGGCAGAAGATTGCCGCGGGCGATCAGACCGCAGGCGATTTTTTCGGGAATGCGATCGCGGTATCGGGCAATACCTTGATCGTGGGTGCTCACAGCGCGACAGTTGACGGTACTGCTCAAGGCGCGGCTTACGTGTTCACGAAAATGAAAGGGGTATGGAGAGAAACACAGAAACTCGTCGCCAGTCATGGCAAATCGTTTGGCTTCTTTGGCTGGGCGGTCGCCATCGAGGGGAAGATGGTCTTCGTCAGCGCGACCAACGCCACCGTAAACGGGAATCCGCAGGGCGCCGTCTATGTTTTTACCCTGAAAAACGGGCACTGGAACGAAGCGCAGGAACTCGTGGCCGCCAATGGCACAACGGGCGAACAGTTTGGCTGGTCGTTGGCCGTATCCGGGAATACGTTGCTTGTCGGTGCGCACAACGAAGTTGTCAATGGCAATGGGGGGCAGGGCGCGGTTTACGTATTCACGGAGTCGAATGGTAGCTGGAGTCAGACGGGAAAGCTTTCGGCAGGAGACGGTGGGGCTTATGATCGTTTCGGTAGTGCGCTTGCGCTGGAAGGGAATACGGCGCTGATTGGAGCGGAGGGCGCCACGATCAATGGCAGCAGCGGTCAGGGTGCTGTCTATGTGTTCAATAAAATCAGCGGCACGTGGGCGCAAAGCCAAAAGCTCGTTGCAAACGATGGGACAGCAAACGGTAATTTCGGGCGATCAATCGCAGTTTTGGGTGATGAAGCACTTATCGGAGCGCCCAATGCGGGCGTCAACGGTAACCGTGGCCTGGGAAAGGTTTATCTCTTCAAGGAAACCACGACCGGGCCATTCTCCGGACAATGGGCACAAGCTAATGAGCTTCTCGCCAGTAAGGGTCAATCGGGCAGCCATTTCGGATACGCGGTGGCGTTTGAGAATCCGACCACGGCCTTGGTAGGCGCGTGGAATGAGACTGTTAATGGAAATTTCGGACAGGGCATCGCTTACGTATTCAGCAGCAATAATTCCGTCTGGAGCGAGACGCGCAAATTAATTCCGAGTGACGGGCAGCAGTTCGATAATTTCGGTGATGTAATTGTGCCCACCGGCGATGGCGTGGCCATTGGCGCGCAAGGCGCCGGAACGGTGTATTTTTATGGCTCTGCCGAACTTGGTCTCGCACTCAGTGTCCCGGGCCGCGTCAACCCGGGCAGCCGTTTCACCAGCGAAACGATCGCCACCAACAGTTCGAGTGCGATCTCACCTGCAGTAACGGCAACAATTGGCGTGCCTGCGGCGGCGAGTTTCATCTCCGCGACCGCCAGCCAAGGCAGTTGCGTCGAGGCATCCGGCATGATCACCTGCGACTTCGGTCCGATCAAGGGCAACGCCGGCATGGCAACGGCGAACGTCGTGCTCAAGGCCAGCGGGAACCCCGGTACAGTCATTGAAAGCAAGGCTGGTGTGGTACAAGCGACGCCGGCGCTTACGGCCAGTACCACTACCCTGGTTAATCATTCGCCCGTCGCGCAGGATAGCAACCTGACGGTTACCGCAGGCGAGGCGACAAATGGAGCACTGAAGGCGAATGACGCGGACGGCGACCCGCTGACCTTCAGTGTAGTTACCGCGCCAGCGTACGGCAAAGTCGTTATCGATAATGCCGGCAAGGGCATTTATACCTATACACCCGACAAGGGTTATGTCGGTGCCGACAGTTTTACCTTCGAGGTCAACGATGGCTACATAAACTCCGCTGCGGCGACCGTTGCCGTCAACGTCGTTGGCAAGACTCCCGTGGCCAAGGATAGTAGCCTGAAGACCGATAAAAATACCTCGGCCAAGGGCAGCTTGCAGGCTAGCGATTCCGATGGCGACCCGCTCACCTTCAGCCTGGTGGCTCCTCCGGGCCACGGAGAGGTCAAGCTTGATGCTGCGACCGGTGCCTTCATTTACACACCGAACTCGAATTACGTCGGCAAGGACAGTTTCACGTTCAAGGCCAACGATGGTCGCAAGGACTCGAACGTGGCGACGGTGAGTATCACCGTGGAAGGCAGTAATCCCCCGCCGTCGCCGCCTCCGAAAAACAATGGCGGTGGAGGCGGTTTCGGATTGCCGATCCTCTTCGTTCTGCTGGGGCTGGCGGCGGTTTCGTTGTGGAGGTTGTGGCGTAGTGGAATGATCAAGTTGCGTGGAAATAAGGAGGCTGGAATGAACCGCCAAAAGCGAATTGCAAAGAAGGCCGTATTGGCGGTGACTCTTGCCGTGGTTGCGGCTTTTCCGTTGATTCAGGCCCGGGCGCAAACCGGCGCCAAATCCGGCGATCATGCGGGGCTTACCATACCTTTGCCAAACAAACGGGTAACGGCGAATACGGTCACAATGACGCCGCAAAGCAGCCTGAAGTTGCTTTCTCGGGCGACCGAGGTCGGACCACATGCGGCCGACTCGGAAATCAAGCTTGAATTCGGCCTCAGACTTCGCCATGTTCCCAAACTCAAACAATTTCTGCAGCAGGTGCAATACCCCGGGAGCCCCGTCTACCATCATTGGCTGATGCCCGGCGAGTTCACCAGACTTTACGGACCGACCGATGCCCAGGTGGCGCGAGTTACGGCTTTCCTTGAGTCTCAGGGCATCAAAGTGCTTAAGGTTTCCGCCAACCATGAGTTGATTTTTACCGAGGCTGCCACGACGACGTATGAACACGCTCTCGGCGTCCGCATCAACGACTATAAGATGAGTGGGCGCACTTTCTACAGTACGAAGGACAGCCCCAGGATTCCGCGTTCGATTGCACCACTGGTGATGAGCGTCATGGGGCTGAACCACGGTGCGCGGCTACACCCGATGACGCGCCCGGCTCAAGTCCATCCGGAGCAGACTATCTGGCAGCAGACGATGCCACCGCCGCCGAATCCGAGCGTCTTTCTGAGTCAGAACCAATTTGCCGAAGCCTACAACTGGCCCAACGTGCATAATACGGTCAACGCCGCCGGCCAGACGATAGCGATCATCGGCTTCAGTTCCGACAATTACGATGTGAGCGGGGCGCACACCTATTGGCAAGCGATGGGTGTCCCGGATCACAATGTGACGATCGACAAGGTGGGAGGAACACCCGGCACCGGCGCCGAGAGTGAAACCGCGATCGATATCGAGTTCGCCGGCTACATGGCTCCCGGAGCGGATATCATTTTTTACGAAGGGCCTAATTTCTTCACAGGCCTGGTCAGTACCTACAACGCACTTGTCACGCAAAACGTTGCCTCCGTGGCAAGCATCAGTTACGGCATGTGTGACAGCGAAGTGGCGCCGGCTGCGATCAGTACCATGGGGGCACTTTTCGCCCAGGCCGTTGCCCAAGGCATTTCGCTGTCCGCCGCGGCCGGCGACGGCGGCGCTGCAGTGAATCAGCGACCGGTACCGGTAGGGTGTCCCTCCGGAACCAGCAATGCGGATTATCCGGCGTCCAGCCCCTATATGTTGGACGCCAACGGTACCAACCTCACGGTTACCGATAACCAGGGCGACTATGGCAGCGAAATGGCCTGGACCGGTACGGGCGGCGGCGACAGCCATGTGTTCGGCCAGCCTGACTGGCAGTACGGCCCCGGGGTGCCGAATTCCGGCGATCGCATGACCGCAGACATGGCCATGCATGGTGGCGGGAAAGCGATCTTGTTCTACTATCAAGGAGCGTGGAATGCCGGCGCTGTCGGCACCAGTTTCGTGTCGCCAGAGTTTGCGGCCCTGTTCGCGGATGCGGACACCCTCAACGGCTCCCGCCTGGGTCAGGCCAACAAGCTGATTTACCAGGTGGCCCGCAGCCCGGATTATGCGACCGATTTTCGTGATGTAACGACTGGCAGCAACGGCCATCCGGCCAAGCCGAATTGGGATTACCCCACCGGCTGGGGCAGCCCGAATGTGAAGAACTTGCTTAACGATATCGGTGTCTCCGGTCCCACGGGCACGCTCGCCGGCACCGTGACGGCTGCGGCGAGCGGTTCCGCCATTGCAGGGGCGATTGTAGCGGCTACCGGTCCTGGTACCAGCCCGAGAACCTTCAAGGCCACGACCACCTCCAACGGACGTTATTCGCTCGTCTTGCCGGTCGGCAGTTATTCAGTAAAGGTGACCGATTTCGGGTTTCATAATCAAACGGCCACGGAAGCAATCAACAAGGGCTCGACGACAACCGGTAATTTCGTGCTAACGGCAGCGGCCACCGCAAAATTGTCTGGAGCGGTCAAGGACAATTCGGGGCATGGTTATGGACTTTACGCGGAGATCAAGGTAACGGTTGCCGGCGTCGGACAGGTGGCACAGGTCTGGTCTAGCCCGACCACCGGCGCCTACCATGTCAAACTGCCGATAGGCCACACGTACTCCCTGGCGGTCACTCCGGCCTTCGATGGATATCAATACGGATCGGCGACGGTGACGCTGACGAAAGACACCACGCACAATTTCCCGCTCAAAATTACCTCTACCTGCACGGCTCCCGGTTACAGCTTCAAGGGGTTGAGCGAAGACTTCAACGGCGGCAGTTTTCCACCGATCGGATGGTCAGTTGTGAATGGGCGAAACTCGGCGATTGGCTGGGAAACGGCCAGCGAATGGGGCAACGGGAACTGGACTGGAGGAACAGGTGACGCCGCCAATGCCGGTACCCCGCACATCGGATTCGGGGCACCTTACGGTTCTTACGACACTTCGCTCGTAACGCCGCCTATTCCGGTCACCGGTTTGCCCGCGGATTCCATGCTCAGTTACAAGGCGAATTATCAGCACGAACATCAGGATGCATTCGATCTCGACATAACACAAGATGGAGGGACTCACTGGACGACGGTGCTGCGGTGGAGCAGTACGGCGGACGATTGCGGTAAACGCGTATCGTTGCCTGGTTGCACGGTCCAGATAAACTTGAAGCCCTATCTACCCGTCACCGGGGATGTGCAGTTGCGTTGGCATTATTACGATCTTACCTTGGATGCTCATTCAAAGGATGATTATGCACAGATAGACGATGTGTCCGCGGGACATTGTGAACCAGTTCCAGGCGGTCTGATTTTCGGACAAGTCACCGATGGAAACATCGGAAGTGGCGTTGTCTTCGCGACCGTCAGTGATGATCTTGGGGATACCGTCAATACGGTAAAAAACGCTTCCGACCCCAATTTCCCGGTCGGGGGATATCTTTTCTTTGTTCCGGCCGGAAAGCGCAAACTGACCGTTTACGATCGCAACTACCAGGGCACATCGGCTCGATTGACGTTGGCGGACAATGCCGTCAAGACGCAAAACTTTGTTCTCAAGGCGGGAAAACTCTCGGCGAAACCGACGAACGGTTACTCGTTTCACGTAATGGTCAATAATCAAACGAGCAAACCTTTCTCAGTCAGTAATAGCGGCTCGGCTCCGGCGCGCTTCAACCTTGTTTCGATTGATGCGCTGCCACCGGCAACGGCGAACGCATCGGGTGTGCCTCTGCAGATCATTCACGGCAAATTCTCGCCGTTCAGCGCTCTGAGTGCAAGTTACACGAATGTAACCGGCAACATTGTGCAGCCACTGATAAACGGAGCACCCTGGATGACGATTGCCGATTATCCGATAGCGGTCCTGGATAATGGCGTGGCTCGGGATCCCACGACCGGCATCGTCTATTCGGTTGACGGAGTGACGAGCACACAGAATGGCACACTTCTGTCCACTGTCGGTACTTACGATCCCGCGACCGGGAGCTGGAGTCCGATCGAAAGCAATGACATTGCGCGGGAAGCTCCTCAGGCCGCTTTCCTCGATGGGCGACTTTACATAACGGGCGGTTGGAATTCGACCGGAAAAACGGAGGCAACCACGGAAATCTACAACCCGGACACCGGCACTTGGAGCAAGGGCGCCAATATCCCCGTGCCCTATGCCGGCGCTGCCGATGCCGCCCTGAATGGAAAATGGTATGTCGTCGGCGGTTGTACTGCCACCTGCGGTGCCACCAATACTCAGGTGTACGATCCGACTACCGGCAAATGGACCGAGGCGGCGCCCTATCCACACCCGGTTGCCTGGGAATCTTGCGGAGGAATCGATGGCAGGCTTTATTGTTCCGGTGGTTTGTCCGTTGGTGGCGGCTTCCCTCCAAAGACCGTCTACTATACGGATGGGTACGTCTATGACCCATCTACCGACAAATGGTCTCCAATCCCCGACATGCCAGCCAATCTGTGGGCTGCGGGATACGCGGCGGCCAATGGAGAATTGTTGATTTCCGGCGGTGTATCCGTCGGTGCGGACGGGACGAGCATTCTTACTAACGCGGGCTACGCCTTCGATCCGGACGCAGACCGCTGGAGCCCTCTGCCGAACGCGAATCAGGCCCTGTATCGAGGAGGGAGTGCCTGCGGTTTTTATCGAATCGGCGGCTCGAGCGGCAGCAATGGCAGCACCAGCAGTGAGCAACTACCGGGATATAACCAGTGCGGCAAACCGACCCCGTTGTCCTGGCTTACGGCTGCGCCACAAAGCGCTACCGTAGCGGCCGGCGCCACCGTCAACGGGCAACTCATTTTTGACGGCACGGGACAGAAGGAATTCACGACCTCGAAGGGGTATTTGAGGTTACGCGGTAATACGCCTTACGCCAGCCAGGCGATTCCGGTCACGGTGACGTGGGATCCGCAGCCGGTGAATCTCGTGCTGACCGGTTCTGCCAACGCCGACTCGGCTCACAAGGGCGACAGCCTTTCCTATACCCTGACCGTTGCCGATCAGCGGGCCGACAATCACGGGCCGGCGAGTGAAGTCGTGTTGAGTTACAAGCTGCCGGCTGGCGTCACCTATGAAGCCGCCAGCGGAGATGCCGCCTGTACCCAGTCCAGCGGCATCGTTACCTGTGACTTCGGGACCATTGCGCTGGGGACGAGCAAGGCCGAGATTCTCGAGGTCAAGGCCGTTGCGGCCGGCAGGCTCACCAGCACGTTTTCGGTGAGCGCAAGGGAGCCGGAAAGCAATCCGGATGACAACACGATCAGCTTGACGAGTCAGGTTCTGGGCACTGCCGACGTACAGTTGAGCGCGCCCGGATCCACCCCCGTCACGGAGAGCGACTCGGGCGTACTGCATTTCAAGGTGAAAAACGATGGCCCCGATCCGGCGGCGGGAGTCAAGCTCGTCGCCAAAGCTTCGAGCGGCATCGTGTCCTTGCGTTCCGCCACCGCCTCGCAGGGAACTTGCAATGTTTCCGGCACAAACCTTTCCTGCGATATCGGTCAGGTGGCTGCCGGCGATACGGTCAGCGTCGATCTCACCGTTTTCGGGGCTGCCGTCGGCTCGGGGCGTGTGAATGCGCAGGCAAGCACCGCGAGCGTCGACCCTGCGGGCGACAACAACAGCATTCAGGCCAAGGTGGCGGTGAAGGCGCCAAGCTCGCCGCCATCGAATGGCGGCAGCGGCGGAGGCAGTTTCGGCTGGCTGGCACTCGCTGCGCTGATGGGCCTTGCTTTGTCTGGTTCGTTGATGAAGCGGCGCCGGCGCAGCTAACCGGCAGGTTAATACCGCATGTAAAAGGGCGGTATGGCGGGGGTGACCAGCGGCTCGGTCACTCCCGCCTTTCGTTTTCCGGTCCGGGAATGCGCGAGAGAAGCCGGGTTTGAACAATGGCGGGCTTTGCCTCGGCTTCGACTCATCATTCTTGATATCCCGCTAAAATACCACGATTCGTCAAAAAGTCTTACATGGTTTTGCGATGAACGTACAACAGAAAGAGGCCGTTGGCTTGCATTCGTTGGGAATTCTGGGCATCAGCGAGGCGGAGGAGCGCGTTTACCGGTGGTTGCTTGCACACCCCGGGGCGACTCTGGCGGAGATCGCGCGAGGATTGAAGCTGTCGCCCGCGAAGGTCCAGCGCTTGATCGAAACCATTGACGTTCAGGGTTTGACGACACACTCGCCGGAGCGGCCGCAACGCTATTTCCCGGCTTCTCCCGGAGTCGCGCTGAAAGCGCTTTCGCTCAAGCGCCAGGAAGAGTTGCAGTACGCGGATCACGTCATTCAGATTCTTCAGGAAGAGGCCGAGAAGTTCAATCAAAGCAAACGCGGCCAGGTCGTTGAGCTTGTGACGAGTCACGAAGCGGTGCGCCTCGTCCATCGTCAACTGCTCCAATCGGCTCGCGGGGAAGTCCTTGCGTTGTCGCGCCCGCCCATGCTCGTCACCGAGTTCGGATTGCCGCATGAACACGAACAAAGCTGGCAGCGCAAGGTACAGGCAAAGGGCGTGCGTTTTCGCACCATCGTTGATTCGGGGCTTCTTGCGCTGCCCAACGCCATCCATTTTGTTCAGGCGGATATCGAAGCGGGCGATGAGACTCGCTTGGTACCGAGCTTGCCCATCAAGCTGGTACTCGTTGACCAGAGCGCTGCCCTGATTCCCTTGAATCTCGAGCAATCGAACAGCGCCTCGCTTCTGATCCGATCCTCGGCCTTGCTCAATCTGCTTTATGGCGTGTTCGAGGACTTGTGGAGGCAGGCAGCGCCGATAGCCTTTCCGTCCCCCGACGAGATGGAAATCGGCACAGTGGCAGCCGACGAGTTCAAGGATTTTTCCGGTCTGTTGAAACTCATGGCGGCAGGCGCCAACGACAAGAAGATCGTGAGTGAACTGAAGATCTCGGAAAGCACGCTGACGCGGGAAATCGCCAAGCTCAAGAAAATATTCGATGCCCGAACGCGGTTCCAATTGGGCTGGGCGATCAATCAATACCTGAATGGCCGCTGATCCGTTCAAAAAGACTGCGGCTTATTTTGGGCGCATGAATTGAAAAGCGCCGTATTGCAAACACCGCTTTACGTCAGGCCAGCTTGTGACGAAAAAACGTCATGGCTAAAACTGCTCAAACAAAAGCCTTGATTTTCCGTCTTCTCGCGGCTACAGTGGCTTGGAGTGGAGGAAAGCAGCTATGTCCGGTTCGCCGGATTTCCGTCAACACCAAAAGGAGTGCTTACGCCGTGAATTCAACTTCTTGTCGTCGCTGGATGCCTGTTGCGGTTGCAGTTGCCGCAGCCTTCTTACTGTTTTCCGCGCAAGCGGCCCCGAGTCCGCAAGTGGGCTTTTTGCGATCGGCGGCGCAGCAGCCGAACGTTCTTTATACGCTTGCATTGCCGCACGGTCAAAGTGCGATCGTTTACGACAACGGCGTTGCCAAGGTTTTCAACGCCGATTTCAGCAAGGTGGAAACCCGGGTGATCATGGGGCTCGTCGGCCGCGGGCAAAACCCCGGAGGCGTTCCCGGCAAGGCCGAGGTACGGTTCGAGCTGTCGCATCCGGCCGCGCATCCTTACGCGCGCGGGGAGGTGCTGGTCGTGTATCGCGACGATACAAGCGGCAGCAGGGATGCAGTCAATGTTTCCGCGAACAAGCTGCGGGCGTTGCGTCGAGCGCGAAGCTTGACCGGGACGATTTCCGCTGCGCAGGCACCGAAGTATACGACGAGCGCCTCCCTGAATGTACTGCTTGCGAAGCTGGGAGTGGATCGGAGCACCCGTTTGTTCGCCAGTATCGGCAAAAGTCAATTGCGTGCGATGTCCGCACGCGCAAGCATGGCCGGCGGGCGTCGTGCGCTCGATATCGGCAACGCCTACGAGTTGCACTTGACGGGAGCGACGGTGGAGAAGGCAGTGGCAGCGCTGCGTCGTTCGGGCCAGGTGGCCTATGCATCGCCGGCCTTTTTCGTTACGACGATGCACACACATCCCATGCCGATCGGGCACAGGCTTGGTTCGGGCACCATGACCCAACCAACGCCGGCAATGGGCACGGCGGGCTCAGGGAGTTACTTGCCGGACAATTACGGATTGCAATCGAGTCTTCAAAGCCTGCTCAATCCGCCGGGCCTGAATGCGGCGGCAGCCTATGACGAGATCCGACGGCGGTTTGGGCAGCTTCCAGGCCAAGGTGAGATCATTACGAACGTATCGCTCGGCGATCTGGACGATGCGAGTGCCGCGTCGAATCCGAACGATCCCTGCTACGCGTCCACCCTGAATTACGGTCCTACCACGATCGTTCAGGGCGGGCAGCGCTATTTGAACATGCCTTCGATGCCGCTGATTCCGACCTGGACGGCAGATGCCGACGGCAACCTGGACGGGCGCGGCGAGGTTTGCGGCGTCGATCCATTACTGGTGGAAATCGGGCTCGACTTCTCGATGATGGCGCCTCTGCCGCATGACCGGCAACGCCCGGGCGAGACCGGGCGCGGGCCGACCGATCTGCTGGGCATCGCACCGGGCGCCGATTACCGATTGGTGGTGCCGGCAAGCGACGCGCCCACCATCGCCGATATAGATGCGGCGCTCCTGGCTGCGGCGCTTCAATCGCCGCAACCTGATGTGATTACCGCGAGCCTCGGCTTCGGTGAGGATCAGTACGGTTTCCCCAGCCGCTACCTCGAGGACGATCCCCTGAGCGCCTCCATCATCGCGTCGATCGTCAGCAATCAACACATCGTGATGACCATTTCCTCGAACGATGGGCTGCGCTTGGCCACCAATGCAGCCGTTTCGCCTTCGGGCGGTTCGGCGCCGACCAATCTCGCGCACGGTCATCCCACCGACCTCAACGATATCTATTTGTCCACCGTGCCCTCGCGCGACCCGGACACCGGCTCGATCGCCGTGGGTGGCACAACCCTGGACGATATCTTCGCGGCACCGCCGCAGGACTCGGCGAACGCCGGCCTCAAGGCCCAGCATGCCTTTGCGGAGACGCGCTGGACAGGAGCCACCGATTTTTCCAGTGGCTTCGGCTCCCGGATAAATGTCTCTGCGCCTTCCGATAACGTCGTGGCTTTTGAGCATACCGCCGGCGGCGCGGCAAATGATGTAACCGTCATACTCAACGGCGGCACCTCGGCTTCCGCGCCCGAAGTGGCGGCTTCAGTGGCGGTGTTGAAGCAGGTCGCGCGCCTTGCGGGCCAGCCCTTTGCGGGCCCGGAGGCCGTGCGCAGCTTTCTGGAGCAGACCGGCATGCCGGTGCCAAAGGTGCCCCAATCGGATGTGAACAACCACGTCGGCCCGCAAGTGAACCTGGCGCATGCCGTGGAAGCGTTGCTCGCACAAGCCGGAAGCCCGGTTTCGCCCCAGGTGACGAGCGTCGCGATCGAACAACGCAGAGGGGTCGCCAATGCCGATGCGCATTTTGTAACCGACACCGACCCCAATGCCATAGACGTGTCGGGAGCCAATGCCAGGGCCTGGATTACCATCGCACCCAATTGGGAGGGACTGCCCGCCGGAACGCGGTACAGTCTGCGGGTCAAGCCTCTGTTGGGCACCCATGTATATCGTCTGACGACTCGGCCGGCAGCCGCCGGAAGCGCTGCCGGCGGCATTCTGGCCGATTCGGGTACGGCCTGGGCGCGGGTGCTGCCGCGGGAAATATTTGCCGCGGCCGGAGTGCCATTTGTATCCAGCGGCCCGCGCAGTTTCCTTTTTTCCTACACCGCCACGCCGCCGGGCACTTCGGCACAGCCGCTTACGGCCGAATTTGCACTCACTTTCGGGCCCAGCGCGGAGAAGAGTGCCAAAATTCTGGCGCCTGTCGTGCAGTCGGTGGTACGCGGGGCCACGATTGCCGTGCACTATGACTTGCGCAACACCGGGATAACCAGCGCCACCCTGGAAGTCTCCAAGCCGGGACGGGTAACGCCGTTCACCGGAAGGTTTTACCATGTCGCCTATTCAACGCCGATCGGCGGCGGCGAGGGCACGGTAGAGGTGCCTGTGAGCGCTTTGAATGGCGGTGGCATCTACGGAATCGGTATCCGCACGGACAGCGGACGCTACAGCGATTTCGCGTTCACCCGGGTGCAGCCGGAGGCATCAAGCCTGCGCCCGCCGGCGCCGCTGCTCAGCGAAAATGGCTCCGCACCGGCGCACCTGCTCGAGATTCCCTATGGAGGCGATCTCGATGTTTCCTGGGACGTCTCCAATGTACCGGGTGCGACAGGAGCGATCCTCGAAATCAGCTTCCCGGGAAAAAACGTGGGCAACAGCTACAGCACCTTCAACAATCCGAATGGCAGTGAGAGGGATATTCCCGGCGGACTCGATACCGGTTCGATCTATTCCAAACTGCTGTCGGGCGCTTCCGGAACGATCACCTTGAAGGGCCGCCTTCTGGCTCGCGTACTGGCGCCGACGCTCTACGAGAACCTCCGCGTGCTGCCAGTCTCGGGTGGTACAGTCGTAGGCGAAGCCAGCGATGTCAGCAGCGTTACCATGGACGGGGTCCTGGCCAGCGATGGCGGCTATGCGAATAATGGCTGGGGCATCAATGGTCACGGTTCCGACGGCTTCATCACCTCCGGACAACAAACGGCATCCGGTGAGATATTGACCTCACTCGAGGTTTTCGATCAGACAACCAACGCCATTACCCAAGTGATAACTTCTGCCACCAACCATCTGTTCATCACGGTTGGATCATCGGGCATTTTCGGCAATGATCTGGGACTCTACGGCGATTACGACTATGGCTCCGGCGCCACCGTGTACCGCACGATTGATCCCGTTTCCGATGGCACGATCGGCAGCCTCTGGACGCCTCCTCAATTAGTCATCATCGAAGCCGCGGCCAACCGGGACACCGAAACGGGGCTGTTTTTCGGGCCGGTGCCGGGTACGGCTCCATTCCAGAAGCGCGAGCGCGTCTTCACTTCGAATATACCGGCCAATACCGTCAGCCCGCTTCACGATGTGTCGGCGCCGCTTCTTTCCATGGGCTTCGGAAACTACTACGGCATTGCCGAAAACCCGGAGATGGGTATCGGAGTACTTGCTGCAACGGATATTTTCGATTCCTGCGGGGCGCCCACCTTCGTCAAGTTCGGCCTTCAAAGCGGAAACATCGAGAACGTATTCCAGGGCGTGGGATCGGGCGCCCCCAAAGGCGTGGCTATCGATTCGAAAACCAACATGATGGCCGCACCCACGACCTGCGACGGGAAACTGGGCATTTACGATTTGAGCAGCGGAACCACGCAACTGGTGAAGCTGCCGGGGGGAGAGGACAATATCGGGTTTTATACGGCCGCTGATTCCAGACACCATTACTTCCTGGTGCTGCAGATCCTTCCACCCAATTCCAGTGGATCCGATCCCGCACTGATTGGCAACAATG
>CAZKOE010000027.1:0-19588 GCA_964554305.1 uncultured Gammaproteobacteria bacterium | reverse complement strand
GTGGCGGGCGAGGCCGAGTCGTTGCCGGTTTTCACGACTAGCCCCGACACGCACATTGGCGTAACCTAAATCGCCGTGGCCGCCGAGCATCCGCTCGCGTTGCAGGCGGCGGAGAATGCCCCGGAACTTGCCGCCTTTGTCGAGGCGTGCCGGCAGGGCGGGGTCAGCGAGGCCGTCCTCGAAACGCAGGAAAAGCGCGGCCTGCCGTTGCCGTTCGAGGCTGTGCATCCCCTGACCGGCGAGCGGATTCCAATCTGGGTCGCGAACTACGTGCTCATGAGTTACGGCACCGGCGCCGTGATGGAGGTGCCGGGCCATGACCGGCGCGATTTCGAATTTGCGCAGGCGCACGGGCTTCCCATCCGCCAGGTCATCGAAAGCGTTGCCGGCGATGCATACGATACGAGCGAATACAAAGCCTGGTACGAAGCCAAGGACGAAACGGTCCGGATGACGAATTCGGGCTACGATCTGGACGGTCTCGATTGCCATGCGGCGTTCGCGCGCGTGGCCGAACTGCTTGCCGCGAAGGGCATTGGCGAACAGCGCGTACGCTATCGCCTGCGCGACTGGGGGGTGTCGCGCCAGCGCTACTGGGGTTGCCCTATTCCGATCGTTCATTGTCCCGGTTGCGGCGCGGTGCCGGTGCCCGATGAGGACCTGCCGGTGCGCCTGCCCGCCAACCCGCGTTTCGATGCCAGCGGTTCGCCGCTCGCCAACGATGTCGGGTGGCGGCACACGACGTGCCCGCGTTGCGGCGGCGCGGCCGAACGTGAGACCGATACCTTCGATACCTTTTTCGAATCGTCCTGGTACTTCGTGCGCTACTGCTCGCCCGATGCGCAGGCGATGACGGACGGGCGCGCGCGTTACTGGCTGCCGGTGGATCAGTACATCGGCGGCGTCGAGCACGCCGTGCTGCACCTGCTCTACGCGCGTTTTTTCTACCGCTGCATGCGCGATGCCGGGCTCGTTCCCGGCGATGAGCCGTTCACGCGCCTGCTGACCCAGGGCATGGTCGTCGCCGAGACTTTTTATCGCGACGAGGGGATGCGCCGTCACTGGTACAACCGCACGGAAGTCGAGGTCGAGCGCGACGCCCGGGGCGCGGCCGTGGCCGCGCGGCTCCGTGCCGACGGCAAACCGGTCGCGATCGGCGGCACCGAGAAGATGTCGAAGTCGAAAAACAACGGCGTCGATCCCGAGGCGCTCGTCGCGCGTTATGGCGCCGACACGCTGCGTCTGTTCGCAATGTTCGCGGCGCCGCCCGAACAATCGCTCGAATGGTCGGAGGCGGGCGTCGAGGGTGCGGCGCGGTTCCTGCGCCGCCTGTGGCGTCTGGTACATGCGTATGTCGCCGCGCCTCTTCACCCTCCTGCTGGCGCGGCCGGGGCGGGGAAGGCGGAGAAGGATTCCGCGGGCGCCCTCCGGCGCAAACTGAACGAAACCATCGCGAAGGTGACGGACGATTACGGGCGTCGTTACGCCTTCAACACGGCGGTCGCCGCCAACATGGAGCTCGCGAACGAGTTGTCCCGATTCGCGCTCGGTTCCGGGGCGGATCGCGCATTGGTCGGCGAGGCCCTGGCGGCACTGGTGCGAATGCTGGCACCCGTCGTCCCGCACATCGCACAGAGGTTATGGGAAGCGCTTGGCGGGCAGGGGCTGGTGATGGATGCCGACTGGCCCGCGGTGGACGAGGCGGCGCTTGCGCGCGCGAGCGTCGAGTGGGTGGTCCAGGTGAACGGCAAGCTGCGCGGCCACGTTGCGCTTGCAAGCGGGGCATCGCGTGAGGAAATCGAGTATGCGGCCCGTACCGAGGCGAGTGTTGCCCGTTATCTCGAAGGGCGTGAAATCAAACGTATCGTCGTCGTACCCGGCCGGCTCGTCAATATCGTCGTCTGATATCCTCTTCTGGAAGCGCCGGCACCTTGCCGGCTTGCCCGGCGCCGCGCTTGGGCTGGCAATCGCGAGCAGGCTCGCTTTCGCGCCCAAGCTTTCTAATGACGGGCGGAAGGGTCGGACAGCAATGTTTTTCTACGCGCCGTTCGCCGATGCGGCGGGTGAAGGGGGAATCCACTTGGCTCACCGGGACTGTGCGGCCTTCGCCCGTGACAGGCTGCGCCGCATGCTCTCCACCCTGATGTCGAGGGCACCGAGTTTGTTCAGTTTCTCCACACGCGCGAGCATCTCTTGCGCCAGCGCGATGTTGTGATCCTGCAGTGCGACGTTGAAAACGTTGATCTGGAACTGCGCGACGCCGCGCTCGACATCCGCCGCCTTCTTGAGTTTCGGCGCACTGCGCGCCCGCTGGGCCGCGGTCTTGTAGCCGATGAAGTTCGCTTCGGTCACGAGCACGTTGGCATAGTTCATGCCGAGCTTGGTAATCCGCGGACTCTTGTCGATGGCCCGGAACAGGCGCTCGATCTGACTCCGTTTGATCCGGCATTGCTTCTTCGTGTAGCAGCTTACCAGCGCTTCCAGTGCGTTAACGTCGGAGACGGTGAAGGGGCGTTCGCCCACCGCCTTGACCATGCCGTCGAACCAGGCATCCTGTACCGGGCGGCCGGTCTGCGCGGCGAGAAGCACCATTGCCACCCAGGGGTCGAGACCCGCGTTCTTTACCTTGGCAGCCTTCTGTGCAGCCTCGAAGGCGGGGCGCGCAAATTGCCGTTCCCCGGAGAGCGCCTTGTTGGTTTCGATGCGCGCAAGCAGATAGGTGCCGCGCGGGGAGTTCGGGTGATGGCGCGATTCGGTCTTGGCGAGTGCGAGGTTGCTGCGCCAGTGCCAGGCGCGAACGGCCGTGAGGCTGCCGAGCAGGATGACGGTGGCAAGCGCGAGCACGGCAACGACGCCACTCGCCGTGACGGGTCTGCGTGCGGCTTCGCCGGCCGAGCCTCGACGGGCGTGGAGATGCGCGATGATCCGGTTGGGTTTGACGAACAGCACGGTGAACGCGGCCACGGCGAGAATAATGCCCCAGTCGCCGAGGTAGACGCGGTGTTCGTAGGCCAGTTCGAGCGGAAAGACGGTGGATTCGAGCACCTGCGAGGCGAAAAACCAGAAGATGCCGAGCGCAACCAGCGGGTTGCGCCGGCGCAGCCACCAGGCGAGGACGAGCAGCGCGCCGAGAATGATGAAGGCGACGAGCGTCATCGGCGGCGAAATGATGCTGGTGGACAGCGTGTAGTAGTCGTGATGCAGGGCCATCGCCGGCAGCCACGGTACCAGGGTCATTCCGATGTAGGAAAGCACGATGCGCCCCTCGGTAAGCACGCGCTCGGGGAGGTTGAATTCGCGGGTGACGAAGCCGCTGCCACTGATCACGCTCGGCATGGTGTGGTAAAGCCCGATGACGGCCTGCACGAAGAGTAGAAGGCCGTAAAACAGCAGGAGCTTGTGCCGTGTGTTGGCCTTGCCGTGCTCCAGAACGTAAAAAGCGGCGATCCCGATCGCCAGGGTGGCCACGATCAACCCCACGGTAACGCCGCGTGAGTCATAGCCCGCGAGGGCCCCGTAGAGCACCTTTCCGAGCGGAAACAGGAATGGCACGACGTACAGCCAGGGGGAGACGTGCGCGTCTTCTTCCCCCGGGTCGCGGAAGCGGAAAACGATGGCCTCGATCACCAGGGTGAACAGCGGGAGCAGCACGCCGGTTTCCTTGGCGAAGGCGCCGATCAGCGTGAACACGATCAGCTCCACGGCAAGCAGGAGAAGCACCGGCCAGGTGGTGACGGAAAAGCGCTCGCGCAGGTAGACGTACAGCCACAATCCGGCGAGTGTGAAGATGGCCGCGAAGATCGTTTCGCGCTGAACGGCGTAGAGCACCGGCTCGAGGTTGATCGGATGCAAGGCCCAGGCCGCCGCGATCGCCAGGGCGACCCATTCGATGCGGATCGTCGCGGTGTCGGGCGAGAGGCGGTGCCGCCAGGCATAGAGCAGCGCGCGGGTGAAACCGTAGAGCAGTACGACGGCGGCGAGGTGCATCGCGAGGTTGACGGTCTTGAAGGTGCCGGGATGCAGGCCGCCGAAGTAGCGCTCCAGCGCAAAGGTCATGAGTGACAAGGGGCGCCCGAGCGGACCCGCGTTGAACGACCACATGGCATGCCACAGCTGCGCCCAGGAAAAGCCGTGCATGACCAGGCCGGTGTTGTTGACGATGTTGCCGTAATCGTCGAGGAGCCAGCCGCCGGCAAGCCCGTTCATGTACACGAGCCAGGTCGCGATCAGGACGAGGGCGATGAAGAACCAGCGCCAGAACGGATTTTCGGGCGAATGAACCAGGTCCTGGAGTCGCGATCGCCCGCGGACCGGGGCCGGTCGCGGTTGCGACGGGCGGGGACGCCGTGGACGCGCGACCGGGCGTTCGCCGGTTGACGTCTTCTTGCGGCGCCTGGAACGGTTGCCCCGGTTTTTACTTCGGCTCATGGCGTGGCGGGGTACAGGCGGTGGATGAGCTGGTCAAGTTTTTGCACGTCGGGGTCGTGGATTCCGTAACGATTGAGTCGGCGGAGTTTAGCAAGTTCCGCGCGCGCCCCGCCGCCGTCGCCGCTGGCGGCAAGGCATACGCCGAGGCTGAAATGGTAACCGGCATCGGCGGGGTGGCGGCGTACGAGAGCCCTGAAAATGGTCGCCGCCGACTTGGGCCGCTCGAGGGCATTGAGCAGATAATTGCCGTAAATCGCCATGAGATAGGCATTGGATCCGGAATTGCGGAGCGCCGCCGCGAACACCGCCGCCATGGCGCCGGGCGGAAAGTTGCAGGCGTCCTGTTCGCGAATCGCGCAGCGCACCAGCGCATTCAGGGCGGCAATGTCCTGGGCATCCGGCGCGCGCGCGCGAAGCTTGGCCGCCATGGCCCGGAACCAGGCGCGCTGCATGGGCGCGTGAGTTTCATGCGCAAGGAGAATGAGCGCCGATACGGGCAGGAGCCCCTGCCCCGGCACCTTGCGCGCCGTTTCCAGGGCCTGCCTCGCCTTGGGGACGAGCCTGGGATCCCGGCTGCTGAGGGCGAGAAGTACGCGCCCGTAACTGTAGGTTGCGCGTGGCGAGTCGGGATGGGTTCGCGCCGCGATTGCCGCATGCACCAGCGGGTTCGACCAGTCGAGCGAGCGCAGGCTGAGGCCGCCGGCATAGAGTAGAACGAGCGCGCAGGCTGCGGCGATCCGGGCCGTGCGCAAGCGCCGGCGCGGGGGAGCAAGCAGGAGCGGCGTCAACACGGCGACGAACAGCCCGAGCGAGGGGAGATATTCGCGGTGCTCGAAGACCAGTTCGAGCGGGATGAAGCTCGCCGTGAGCAGTTGCCCGGCGAGAAACCACAACAGCCCGAAGCCGACAAGCGGCCAGTGCCGCGCGCCGGCGGCGCCCGCCGCGAGCAGGGCCGCGATTCCGCCCCAGGCCGGCAGGCTCCACCAGGGCGAGAAGAGGCCGCGCGAGACCGGGAAGGCGTCGTGATAAAGCGACATGGCCTGGACGTTTGGTACCAGCGTCCAGTAGATGTAATGCCAGAGCACGCGCCCTTCGGTCAGCAGCCGCTCGCCGAGCGTGAAGTCGCGGGTCATCCAGGCCCCGGGGGACAGCGCACCCGGAACGATCCAGATCAACCCGAGTATCATCGGCACCAGCAGGAACAGGGCAAAATATCCCACGCTGACCCACGCCACCGGTCTCCGGCTTTCATCCACTGCGCGCGCCGGAATTGCCCGCTCTTCCCGGGGTCCGATTCGCGCATTACGAAACCGGAAGAACACCCATTCGATGACCAGAGCGTAGACGAGCGTGAGTGCGCCCGATTCCTTCGTCAGCGTCGCGAGCGGAACGAGGACCAGCGCGGCCGCGAGGAGCAGCACGATCGCCGCGCTTCGTCGCCGGCGCTCGAACAGCCAGCGGCGGGCAAGCGTGAAAAGGATGAGTGCTGCGAGCGTGAACAGTGCGGCGAGGGAGGTCATGCGCTGCACCGTGTAGAGCACCGAGGTCAGGTTGATCGGCGCGAGGAGCCAGGCCGCCGCCGCCGCGAGCGCGGTCCACGCGAGGGCCGGGACGCGGGAGGAGGATTCCGTGTCCTTCAGCCTGGCGTATTCCCGAAGCAGCAGACGAAGCAGCAGGAATACGAGGACGCCGTTCGCGAGATGAATCGCCAGGTTGGTAAGTTTCATGGCGCGCGAATCGAGGCCCGTGAAATGCGCGTTCAGCGCAAAACTCATCATCGCGATGGGGCGATCCAGCGGCCCGGTGTGGGTGCTTGTCGCCGCGCGCAGAAAATCCGGCGCCGTCAGCGCGACCGATTGCATCGCCGGGTTTTCGACGATGTTGGGATAATCGTCGAGGAGAAAACCGCCGTGCGTTCCCGGCCAGTACACGAGTGCCGCCACCACGAGCACGAGCGCGAGACCGGCCCAGACCAAACCCCGGCGGCGGAGCGGGAGGGCTTGCATGGGCGCATTGTACGCAAAGGGTTGCGCTGGATTTGCCTGAAACCGCGCATCCCGCCTGTACCGCCTGAAACCGGCGCCGCTGAATCCGGCCCGTTTACCGCGGCCGCGGGTTCTTCTTGCCGGCCGGTGTCTCTTCCTTCAGCAGGGCGGTTCGAACCCGCTTGAAGGATTTGCGGTACCAGCCGATGCGGTTCAACCACCAGCGGTGCAGACGCCCCATCTTCCAGCCCCGCGGTTCGGGCTTGGGCAGGCTCCGGTATTCGTCGAGCAACTTCAAGCCGTAACGCGGCGCATTGGCGGCATACATATAGGCGGCGACGACAAGCGCGGTGTCGGGCTTGACGTCCAGCGGCAGGGCTTTTGCAAACGCCGCGTAGGCGACCTTGTCGCGATCCATCCGCAGGAGCAGGCGGCCGCGCAGCACGAGGAACTCCTGCTTCAGGGCAGGGTAGGGCCGGAAGTGCGGATTGGCGATTGCCGCGTTCGGGATTCTCATCAGCGCGGCGTCGTCGAGCGGCGGGCAGGCCGTGGTTTCGATCCGTTTCGCGAGTTGCGGTATGGCCTTGTAAATCAGCGTCGAACCCGCGTGCCCGTGCCCCGCCGCGTAAACCGCCGCGGCGAGATCGCCGGGCCGGGCCCGCCGCGATTCGCAGGCCAGATCGAGTGCACTGAGCGCGACGCTGATGTCCGCGGGTTGGCGTCGTACGGCGAGTCGAAGCCGTTTGAGAGCGAGATCCGGACGCCCGGCGGCAGTGAGTCCTTCCGAGCCCCACACCACGGCACGCGCGGACCCCGGATTGAGACGCATCCAGGTCAGTGCGAGTTGCCTGCCGTTGCCCCACAGATCGGCACGCCAGGCGGTAAGCGCGAGGAGCAGGGCGAGTGCGCCCCCCGCAACGGCCGCACGCAGTACACGCCCGCCCGGCCCGCGGAGAATCCACCAGGCCAGCGGCCAGAAGAGGAGTGCGGCGGGCAGGTAATTACGATGCTCGTAATAAAGTTCCAGCGGGATAGTGGTGGATTCGAGCAATTGCCCGGCAAAGTAAAACAGGATGGCCGCGGTGAGTACCGGCAGGCGCCGGCGTACGGCAAGGGCGAAGGCGACGAGTGCGAGGACGATGAGGATCGCGGGGAGCGTCGTCCAGGGCTGGAGCGGGCCATGCGAAACCGTGACCGTCGTGAACAGGCCGTGCGTGCCGCCGTGGGGAATGACGAGGAGATAGAGGTAGTGCACGACGACGCGCGCTTCGGTCAGCACCCGTTCCAGAATGGTGAAACCGCGATAAGGCAGATTGGCGGTCAGGTGGCGGCATTCCCACAGGAGATAGGCGCAGATTGCGATCGAAGGCAGCCAGAGGAAAATCGCGCGGAAAGGCAGGGAGGGACAGGTTTTTCTTCTCCCTCTCCCTTGGCGGGGGCGGGTCGGGGTGAGGGTGAGACCAGGCCGGGGAAGCCGGCGTTTCCTGCCGCCGTGAATCGAAGTTACCGGCCCTTTTCCCGCGCGGGGGGAAGGACCAACAAGCTCCGGGGTTTTGTCGAGCCTGCGCAGGACGGTAAACTCCAGCACCAGAGCGAGCAAAGGCAGCAGCGCCGCGTTTTCCTTGGAGAAAAACCCGAGGAAGGTGCCGCCGACGAGGCCCAGCATCATGAGGGCGTAGCCGCTTCTCCGGTGTCCGCCGGCGAGCCGCACGCGGCCCCAGACATAAAAATCGAGCCCGGCGAACACGAACAGCGCAGCGAGTATCGCCATGCGTTGCACGATGTAGAGCGTGGTGGAAACGAACAGCGGATGCGCGAGCCACAGGCCCGCGCCGAGAATGCCCACCCAGACGGTGCGACGCCGCTCGAGGCCGGCCGCTTGCGACAACTGGCGCAACAGCAGTGCCAGAAGAACGCCGCATAAAAGGTGCAGCAACAGGTTGGTGAGTTTGAATGGCCAGGGGTTGGCGGGCCAGTTGTGCGCGTCGATGAGAAAGCTCGCGAGCGCGATCGGCCGCCCGCTCGGCCCGGCGATTCCGGAAGTGACATAGCTCACGAAGGTGACCGGATTATCCACCGGGCCGTAGGCGCCGAGCTTGGGCAGCGCGCTCCAGTCATCGAGCAGAAACGGCCCCGAAAGCCCGGGCGAGTAGGCCACCGCGACCAGTGCCAGCAGGGCAAGCAGGGCGAACCAGGGCCACCACCGGCGGGAGCGGATCGAGCTGTGCATTCGGGGCATTCTACCGGCGTGGGGCGCGGGCGTAAAAAAACGGCGGGCCGAAGCCCGCCGTTTGCATCGAAGTTTGTCGCGTCGCCGTTACCAGATAACGCAACGATGCTTGTTGACCATCGGACTGTCGTCGGGAATATCGAATGCCTTCTGGAATTGCGGCATGTTGGCGAGTGTTCCGTTCACGCGGTACCTGGCCGGCGGGTGGGGATCCACCGTGATCCGGCGCCGGGCCTCGGCCGGGCGGATGTTCGAGGCCCACACGTGCGCTGCGCCGAGGAAGAACTGCTGGTCGGGCGTGAAGCCGTCGATCGTCTTCGCGTGCTGGTAGGCTTTCGAGGCGTGGAAGGCACGCCAGGCGAGCGTGAGCCCGCCGAGATCGGCCGTCGCCTCGCCGGTCACGAGCTTGCCTTGCACGTGCAGGCCATTGTCCACCGTGTACTCCGAGAAGTGGTCGGAGATGCACGCGGTGGCGGCGTGGAACCGTTTCAGGTCTTGCGGCGTCCACCAGTTCTTGAGATTGCCACGGCCGTCGAATTGCGCGCCCTGGTCGTCGAAACCGTGGGTCATCTCGTGGCCCATGACGAAGCCGAGCGAACCGTAGTTGACGGCGGCCGGCGCGTTCGGGTCGAAGAACGGCGGCTGCAGGATGCCGGCCGGGAAGTTGATGTTGTTGTTCGACGGGTCGTAGTAGGCGTTCACCGTTTGCGGCGTCATGTACCACTCGCTCTTGTCCACGGGCTTGCCGATCTTGTTCAGATCGCGCCGGTTCAGGAAGCGATTTGCCGCGATGATGTTGGCGACGTACGGTCCCTTGACGATATGCAGCTTGGCATAGCTCCGCCACTTGTTCGGATAACCGATGCGCTCACCCATGAGGCTGAGTTTTTTCAACGCCTTCTTGCGCGTCGCGGGCGACATCCACGCAAGCGTTTTCAGGTCGTTTTCGAGTGCGTCGCGGATATTGTGAAGGATTTTTTCCACCGCCTTTTTGGAAGAGGGCGGGAATTCCTTTTTCACGTAGAGCTTGCCCACCGCAAAGCCGAGCGCCCCGTTTTCGGCGCTCACCACGCGTTGCCAGCGCGGGCGCAGTTCCTTTGCTCCGGTCAGCGCCCGCTGCATCTTGAAATTCTCGTTCACGAAGGGTTTGGAGAGATAGAGTGCGAAGGCGTCGATCAGGTGCCAGCGAAGGTAAGTCTTCCAGTCCGCGATCGAGACGCTCTTGAGATCGCCGTTCAACGCCTTGAAGAATTCGGGCGTGGCGAGGTTCGCGCTTTTGAGCTGCGGGAGGCCGAGATTGCTGAAGTATTGCTGCCAGGAAAAATTGGGTGTGGCCTCGTCGAGTTGGGTGAGCGTCTTCATGTGGTAAATCGCGTGCGGATCGCGCATCGCGGCCTTCGGCATCGAGGCTTCGGCAAGGCCGGTTTCGATTTGCATGACGGTCCGGGCTTCTGTTGCCGCCCGGCTCTTGGAATCCCCGAGCAGCACGAACATGGCGGCGACATGCTTGACGTAGGCATCTCGCACCTTCTGGAATTTCCGGGCCTGGGCCAGGCAATCGCCGTCGCGCGCCTTGCCGGCTTGCGCCTTTTCGGCCGTCTTCGTACTCGACGCGTTTGCGGGCGACCGTTTCGGTTTTGCCTGGCAGGCCGCGGCCGTCTTCAGGTAATAATCGCGATCGGGCAGGCCGAGCCCGCCTTGGAAGGCGGCGCCGATCTGCCGGCTGGAGTTCTTGAAATCCTGCATCGAGCCGAAGCCGAACATCGCGTTGACCCCCATCAGTTGCAGGCGCGCGACTTCCGCCTGCAGGTCTTTTTCGTTCTCGATCGCGGCGATCCTTTTGAACTCCGGCTCCAGGGGGGTCACGCCGGTCTTGTCAATTGCCGCCGTGTCCATACCGCTGGTGTAGAAGTCACCCACTTTCTGCGTGATCGTGCCGGGCTTGGCATGGGCGGCAGCGGCATTTTCGATGATTTTCCGCACGATCTTCTGGTTCCTCCGGTCCAGGATGTTGAAGACGCCCCAGCGCGAATAGGCCGGCGGGATCGGGTTCTGCTTTTGCCAGCCGCCGTTCGCGTACTTGAAGAAATTTTGCGCCGGACTCACGCTTTTGTCCAGCCAGTTGAGATGCAGCGCCTCGACCTCGGCTGAAGTGCCGGGTGGGGGAGCCGTGGGGTTCGCGGGCATGTCAGCCGCCAGCGCGAGGGCCGGACAGGCGCACAGCGCGCCCACGAAAACGAAACTCGAAAGTCGCATAACGCCTCACCTTGAATGATGGTGCTTGTCAAGCAAGCCACGAATACTATCACAGACCCTCCGTGCCCCGTTCGGACGAAATTTCCCCGACCGGGCCGGGTGTGCTCTCTCCTCCTTGGTGCCGGCAGATGAGGTGGCGCGATTCGCTCGCTCGGTACGCGGCGCCACCCTACAATGACGGCAAGGACAACAGAGGAAGCTCCGGATGAGATGTCTGCCGCGGCATTTTTACGCGCGAGGCGCGATCGAGGTGGCGCGTGCGTTGCTCGGCATGGAACTCGTACACGTGACGGGCGGGCGCCTGCGTGCCGGGCGCATCGTCGAAGTCGAGGCCTATCTCGGCGAGCGCGACCGCGCCGCGCATTCCTCTCACGGCCTCACTCCCCGCACGCGGGCCATGTTCGGCCCGCCGGGCCATGCCTACGTGTACTTCGTCTACGGTATGCATCATTGCATGAATGTCGTCGCTGGGCACGAAGGCGAGGCCCCGGCGGTGCTCCTGCGCGCGCTCGAACCGGTGGCGGGCATCGAGGGGCGAACCGATGGTCCCGCGAGGTTGTGCCGCGCCATGGGCATAGACAGGAGTTTCGATGGCCACGATCTCTTGAGCGATGACTTGTACATTCGCCCGCCGCGCGCGGAACGGGCATTTCGGATCGCTCGCCGCCGCCGCATCGGCGTGGACTATGCCGGCTCCTGGGCCCGGCGCTTGCTGCGCTTTTACATCAGCGGCAACCCCTACGTCTCTCGCCGCTGACGTGGCGCGGCGGGATTCGTTGTGTGGTGCGTTGCAAAGCCGGCGCTTTCCGCTCACGGCGGCGTGAAGAGTCGGCGTCCCGCCGACCTTTTGTGTCCGGTGGCGTCTATTCCCGATTCGCCTCGCGTGTGCCCCCGGTCCGGGTCTGAAGAATGTTGGCGAAACTGCGCACGCGCCGGACGTAGCGCACGGCTTCGAGCCCGCGTGCGTAGCCGTAATGTAGGTGCTTGTAATAGCGTTTTTCACTCAGGAGTGGAAGTACTTGTGCAACATCGCTCCATTTTGAGGGGTCCTTGCCCAGTTTTCGGGTGAGCCCGATCGCGTCGCGCAAATGGAAAAGCCCGATGTTGTAGGCGGCGAGTGCGAACCAGATGCGGTCGGACCGTCGGATGTCGCCGCCCAGTCGACTTTCCACGTGAGCCAGGTATTTTGCTCCGCCGCGGATGCTCGCCGCCGGGTTCATGCGGTTGGCGACACCCATTGCGCGGGCCGTGCTCGACGTCAGCATCATGATGCCGCGCACGCCGGTCGGGCTTTCCGCGTGCGGATTCCAGCGCGATTCCTGCCAGGCCTGCGCAGCCAGGATAAGTGGCGGTATCCCGTATTCGGCTCCGGCTTTTTCGAACAGCGGCTTGTAGGTGGGCCAACTGCTTTTGATCTTGCGCGCGAAGGCGCGCATGTTCACGTAGTCGAAAACCTTGGCATGAGCGTAGTAATGCTTCATCAGTGCGGCGAGCGCGCCGCTTGCCCGGTACTTGTCGAACCAGTGCCGCATTGCCGCCCGGAGGTCGTGCGCTCCCTGCGGCGTGACCCAGGCAAGTTGCTGGGCTTTGCCGAGATCGAAGGCCACGATCAGGTTGGGGAAGTAGCGACGATTGATGGCGACGATATTCGAATCCGCGATGGTGCAATCGAGTTCATCTTCCCAGACCCGGCGCAGGAGCAACTGCGTGTCCACCCCGTTGCGCGCGGTTCTCCAGTGCAGATCGGGGTATTTTTTCTTGAGCGTGCGCAGGCGCTCGGCGTAACTGCTGCCGGCCACCACGGCGAAACGCAGGCTGTTCAGATCGGTGGGTGATGTCGGGAGCGGGCCGCCGCGCCGACACACGACCTGCTGCGTCACCTTCTGGTAAGACGGGCCGAAGCCGAAGTGTTGCGCGCGGGCATCGGTACGCGTGATGCCTGCGGCAACCATGTCGCCGTCGCCGAGGGCGAGCGCGTGAAGGAGTTGGGCAACCGAGTCCCGGAATACGAATTTCGGCTGTACGCCGAGGAATTTGGCGAAGGCGATGACCATCCGGTATTCGGGGCCGGCGGGTCGACCGGTACTGTCGACGTACCAGGTGGTTGGCGAGTTGAGGGTCAGCACGACGAGCGTGCCGCGCGCCTTGATGGTGGCGAGCGAATGCGGTCCGCGGCCCTTCCCGGAACAGGCGGCAAGCGCGAGCAGGACCGACACAATTGCGGCAGTGGTCAGGGCAGCGTGGCTTCTTCGCATCGTCACCTTCGCTCCGGGATCATCGTAACGCATGAAAGGGCGCAGGAGAGCGTTTCCGGTTGGCCCGTAAACTCCGAATTTCGTATACACTGCGATTGTTTTTCGTTCGGTGTCCCAGCCATGAAGAAATTTCTCGCCGCCGTTTTCGCTTTCTCGCTGCTCTGTTCGTTTGCCGTGGCACGGGCGGAAGCCGCACCTCAGCCCGTCTTGAGGCAGCCCGCGGTGTCGCCCGACGGGAGCGAAATCGCCTTCGCGACCAATGGTGCCATCTGGGAGGTGCCGGCGAAGGGCGGTACGGCGCGGATCGTGATAGCCGATTCGGCGACCGATTCGCGGCCGCTGTTCTCGCCCGACGGCAGATACCTCGCCTTCGAATCCGACAAGACCGGCAACGGCGACATCTACCTGCTCGATCGCAAGAGCGGTGCGTTGACGCGTTTGACCTGGTCCGATGCCCCCGACCGGCCGAGCGCCTTTTCCGCCGACGGCAAGTGGCTGTACTTCGACAGCGCGCGCGACAACATTGGCGGCATGAGCGCCATTTATCGCGTACGCGTGAGCGGCGGGACGCCGATGCCGGTTTCGCTCGAGCTTTACCGCAACGAGGAGGCGGGCGCTCCGTCGCCGGACAACAAGTTCATTGCGCTCGTGGGCCTCGGCTGGGGTTCGACGCAATGGTGGCGTCATGGCCATGCGCATATCGACGAGGGCGCAATCTGGCTTTTGAAAAACGACGGTTCGCATCGTTATCGCCGGCTCACGCCGGACAATGCCCGCGCGCTGTGGCCGATGTGGGCGGCCGACGGCCAGTCGGTTTACTACATGAGCGACCGCGGTGGCACGGACAACCTCTGGCGGGTGGCGCTCGACGGCAAGGAGCATGCCGTGACGCACTTCACCGACGGGCGTTGCCTGTGGCCGCGGATTTCCGCCAACGGCAAGCTCATTGCCTTCCAGCGTAACTTCGGCGTCTGGACCTACGACACCGCGACCGGCAAGGTGCGGCAGGTTCCCGTCACGCTCGGCGGCGCCGTCGCCGGGCCCGGCGTCGAGCACAAGACCTTTCGCAAGGATTTCTCCGAACTCGCGCTTTCGCCCGACGGCAAGAAGCTCGCCTTCATCGTCCACGGCGAAGTGTTTGCCACGGGCGCCAGGGACAAGGGCCCGGCGCAGCAGATCACGCACACGCCGGCGGCCGAGTTCGGCCTCGCCTGGGCGCCCGACAGCAAGAGCATCGCCTATGTGTCGGCGCGCGACGGCGTCAATCACATCTTCCTTTACGACTTTGCGACCGGCAAGGAGCGGCGCCTGACCGACGGCAAGAAGAACGACCAGCAGCCGGAGTTTTCGCCCGACGGAGCATCCATCGCCTTCATTCGCGGCGGGAAGAAACTGGAAGTCGTGAATGTCGCGAGCGGAAAGGCCCGCGAGTTGACTTCCGGCGAACTCGCGCTGCATCATCCGCTCAACGCGCGTCATTCCTTCGCCTGGTCGCCCGACGGGCGTTGGATTGCCTTCATGGCCTGGGGCAAGCGGATGTACCGCAACGCCGAGGTGGTGCCCGTCGCCGGCGGCAAGCCGCGCCCGGTGAGTTTTCTCGGCAACACCTTTGCGGGATCGCTGCACTGGAGCCCGGACGGCAAGTCGCTGTTCTTCAGTACCGGTATGCGGACCAAGACAGGGCACATCGCGCGCGTGAACCTCGTCGCGCAAACGCCGCAGTTCCGGCGCCAGAAATTCCTCGATCTGTTCGAGTCGAAACCGGCCGGGCAATCTCAATCGGGCGGGAAGTCCGGTGAGAGGGCGAACGAGAAGCCGGCGCGGGTCACGATCGATTTCGCGGATATCCAGCGCCGGCTGCGATTGCTGCCGACGGGCCTCAGCGTGCAGTCCGTCACGGTGAGTCCGGACGGAAAGACCTTGCTTTTCGATGCCAGCGTTGCCGGTCACGACAACCTTTACACCTGGTCGCTCGATCCGCTCGCATTGAAGCCGCCGGTGGCTCACCAGATCACGTCCACGCCCGGCGCCAAGGCTTCGGCGCAGTTCTCGCCCGACGGCAAGACGGTGTGGTATCTCGACGACGGCAAGATTTACTCGGTGCCGGCCAAGGGCGGGCACGCCAGGCAACTGGCCGTGAGCGCGGCGATGACCATCGATTTCGCGCACGAGAAAGAGGTGGTGTTCCATCAGGTCTGGACCTGGCTCGACAAGAATTATCACAACCCGAAGATGAACGGCGTCAACTGGGACGCCGTGCACAAGGAATACGCGCCGCTCGTTGCGGGTGCCGCGACGCCGGCGACGCTGCACGGCATTCTGAATCAGATGGTGGGTGAGCTCGACTCCTCGCATTCCGGCGTGCGCGGCGGCAAGCGGCCCAGCTTCGTCATCGGCCGCATCGGCCTCGATTTCGATCCGGCAACCTATGAACAAAAAGGCGAATTCAGGATCGACCGGGTGATTCCCCTCGGTCCAGCCGCCGTGACGGGAAAAATCCCGGCCGGCGATTATCTGCTCGCCGTGGACGGCGTCAAACTCGCGGCGGACACCAATCTCTATTCCCTGCTGCAGCATCGCATTGGGAAGGAAACGACGCTGACCGTCGCCGACAATGCGCATGGCGGTCACAGCCGCGACGTGAAAGTCAAGCCCGTTTCCCTGCGCGACATGACACATCTGGTTTACCAGATGTGGACGCAGCACAATCGCGACAAGGTGGCAAAGCTTTCCGGCGGGCGCCTCGGCTACGTGGATCTGCCGGACATGTCCCTGCATTCGCTGCACAAGTTGTATCGGGCGATCAACGCGATCAACGGGACGAAGGAAGGCGTGGTGATTGACGTGCGCAACAACTACGGCGGTTTCGTCAACGCCTACGCGCTCGATGCCCTGACCCGCAAGCCCTACCTTCACATGACCTTTCGGGGCATGAAGACGGTGAGCGCGCGCCCGGTGCTCGGCCAGCGCGCACTGGAGCGCCCGACGGATCTGATCGTCAACCGCGTCACCCTGTCCGATGGCGAAGATTTCACCGAAGGCTACGAGGAACTCGGGCTGGGCAAGGTCGTGGGCGAGCCGACGGCGGGCTGGATTATCTACACTTCGGACGTCAAGCTGATTGATGGTGCTACGGTGCGCCTGCCCTTCATCACCGTGACCACCGAGGACGGCAAACCGATGGAGCTGCACCCGCGCCCGGTGAACGTGCCCGTCGCCGAGCCGCTCGGCGAAAGCTACCAGGGCAAGGACGCCCGGCTCAAGACCGCCGTCGAGGTGCTGTTGAAGCAGATGGGCCCGCACTGAGTTTGCTTGACCGACTCCGACAGGAGTGATCGTCGCGGCTGCGGTTCGGCGTTTGTGAAACCGGTGTTGCTCGAGCGCGGCGGGCAGGATCCACTGTTCAGTATTTTTTGGCGAGGGCGCGGAGGGTGGCGAGGACGACGCTGCCAACGATGCGGAAGCTCTCGGGGGAAAGTTTGTCCGCTGTGTCCTGGTCTGTGTGCCAGTATTCGTTGAACGGGCCGTAGCGGAAGTCTATGAGGTCGGTGGCGGGAACGCCCCTGGCCCGGAAGGGCCTGTCGTCGTCTTCGATGGCCTGGTCGTAGTGGCAGAACGAGGCGCCGGCGCCGATGGATCGGGCTTGTGCGCACACCAGATCCATGAGCCATGGCGTGGATGTGGTGGTGCGCGCAATGGCGAGATTGCGATCGCCGATCATGTCGAGGACGAGTACGGCGCGGATGCGCTTCAGAGTGCCGTCGTTTGCCCAGCGTTGCGCGAGTTTGCGACTGCCGTAGGTGTGATCGTCGTCGCTCCATGAGCGGATGGCCTCCTCGCCGTCGAACCAGACGATCCACACGCTCGGCCCTTGCGGTTCATGCTCGGCGAAGTGTTTGGCCAGGGCGAGCAGGATGCCGGTCGAGGAGCCGCCATCGTTCGCGCCGATGAAGTGGGGACGATGTGAGAGCGTGTCGTAATGGCCGCCGATCACGATCACGCCGGGCGCTGTGCCGGGAAAGCGTGCGATGAGGTTGATCATCGGAATCGGGCCGTCGGGTGTTTGCGCCGTGAATGTCTGCGCCTGCCAATCGCTGCCGGCGAGTTCCCCTTCGAGCCAGGCCAGGAGTTTCGTGTGCGCCGCGCTCCCCGGCGGGCGCGGGCCGAAGGCGGTGGCCGCGAGGGCGTAACGGTAGGCAAGCGCGCCATCGAAGGCGGGTGCCCGCGCGTTCGGTTGCGCCTTATTTGAAGGATTCGCACAGCCCGCAAGTGCGGCCGTCGCAACGGCAATGCAGAACACCGAAAGAATAATCGGCCTTTCGTCGTTCCCGCGAAAGCGTACTGCTGTTCGGGGAAGTCTCACTTCGTCATGCCCGCGAAGGCGCACTGTTGTCCGGGGAAAGCTGAAACTCGTCATTCCGGACGCGCGCGAGCGCGATCCGGAACCCAGTACAAATTAACGCATCCCGCCCGCAGGGCGGGATGCCTCTTCTTGACTGGGCTCCCGCCCCACGCCTTCGCGGGGGCAGGCTCTTCGCGGGAGCGACGGGGGTTTCAATTTCGAGTCTCATCGGCGAGCTTATGGTGAAAAAAGGCTCTGTTACTGCATTTCTGCAAACCACGTTGATTTTTCCCGGATAGCTGTGCGCGAAAGCGGGGGTCCAGTTTGAATAGATATCCCGGACTGCGGCCGAAATGCTTCACCGCACTGAATCCCGGATCGCGCTTGCGCGTAGTCGGAATGACGGAAGAGCGGAAATTCAACTTTTCCCGGCCGGCGGCTCGCCGCTACTTTTTCTTGCCGCGGACCTTGGCGGGGCCGTTGAGCGGCAACATGCCGAGCGGCGTCACTTTCTGCTGGCCAAAGTAGTGGGCGAGCTTTTTCATTTGCGCGAGGGTGAGCCCGGAGGCTTCGGCGTTCATGATTGCGTTCTTGCGCTTGCCCGTTTTGTACTCCTTGAGCGCGAGGATGATGTAATCCTCGTACTGGCCGGCGAGCGAGGGATAGTTCGGGTTGGTGCTCACCCCGCGCGCGCCGTGGCAGGCCGCGCAGGTGGCGGCGAAGGGCGGGGCTTTCCCGTTGCTGTTGGTTGGCGGGGGAACGGGCGCGAGCCCCGCGATGTAGGCGGCGATGTCGCGAATCTGCTGCTGAGTGAGGGACTGGGCCTGGGCTTTCATGGTGGGGAAGTCGCGATCGCCATCGGCGTAATCCTTCAAGGCCGCCTCGATGTAGGCCGCGTGCTGTCCGGCGATCAGCGGCACGTGGCGGGTCGGGTAGGGGACGGTGTAATCCTTGACGCCGTGGCAGAAGGCGCAGGTCTGGGCCATGATGAAGCCGCGGTAGGGGTTGGGCGCGGTGGAGGACGCGGCGGCACTCGTCGTGCCCGGTGTCGGCGCGGGTGCGGCCCAGGCGGGAATGGCCATGCTGGCGACAAGTATCAGAACGGAGAGGCGCGCGAAACGCATGGCGAATTTCCTTGTTGAGACCGGTGGAATGGTCCCAATTCTACCCGATGCGGCGGTGGCCGGGACCTTTCCCGCGTTGCCGGCGTCTGTTAAATTAGCCCCATTGCGGGAAACGGCCCGCCAATCGTGGATATGGGAAAGTTCGCGACTCCACTGCGCTTTCTGGCCTCGGGATTGATTGCCGTGGCCGTGCTGCTTTTCGGCGGCGGCTGGATCGTGCATCACTACATCGGTCACGATCCCGCGCGAACCGTGGGACTCACGGTGATCCGCAACGTCAAGTTGATTGCACGGGTCCCCGGAACCGATGCGCAGAAGAAGAGGGGCAAACCCGCCGACAAGGCGGCGGAGCGCAAAGTGCCGGGTTTCGCACAAGTGGCCTTTACCGTCGGGGCCGACGGGCGCGCGCACAACATCCATGTGCTTCGCTCCGTGCCTGCGGGCGTCTACGATCGGGCCGCGCGGGCGGTGATCGCGGCGCGCCATTTCAAGCCTTCGAAATCCGGGCAGGGCTTTGAGCAGACCGAGATCGTGCACTTCCAGGTACCCGCCGACGCGCTCGGCAAGGACGCCGGCAAGGCGGGTTCGGGCGGTTGATGACGCTCGGAGGAGACCTCTCCGCCCTCGCCCGCGACCATCTCGATCATCCGCGCAACCGCCGCGCGTTTTCACGGCGGATGCCGGGATTTACCGTTTCCGGCACGGCGGGAAGTGCGGCTTCGGGTGCCTTCGTCCGCTTTTATCTGCGCGTTGTCGACAAACATATCGCTGCCGCGCGCTATGAGGTACTGGGTCCGCCCGAACTGATGGCTGCGGCTTCCTGGTTTGCGGAGCGCCTGACCGGCCTCGAGGCCGCGGCTGCGGCCGTGCCGCCGGGCATGGAAGCGGCGCGCGCGCTCGATCTGCCGCGCGCCGCCCACGGCCTTGCGTTGCTCGCGGAGGACGCCGTGCTTGCCTGTCTGGATGGC
>CAZKOE010000026.1:0-19628 GCA_964554305.1 uncultured Gammaproteobacteria bacterium | reverse complement strand
GCCGACGCCGTGCCCGGTACCGTGACCGTAGTCGGCGCCCACCTCCCACAACGGCGCATGCGCCAAGGCGTCGATCTGCTGCCCGCTCGCGCCCTCGGGAAAATGGGCCCGGCTGAGGGCGATCATGCCCTTGAGCACGGCGGTACAGTCGCGGCGCTGCTCCCCGGTGGTTCCGCCGAAAGCCCATACCCGCGTGATGTCGGTGGTGCCGCCGAGGTATTGCCCGCCGGAGTCCACCAGCAGCAGCCCGTCGGCTGCCAGGATCGAATGCCGCTCGGGTGTGGCCCTGTAGTGGGGCAGGGCGGCATTGGCCCTGTAGCCGGCGATGGTCCCGAAGCTTTCGCTGACGAAGCCGGGGCGCGCGGCGCGCGATGCGAGCAGGATGTCGGCAACGTCGAGTTCGGTGACGGTTTCGCCATCGGCCAGGCGCTGTTCGATTTGGCGAAAACCGTGCACGAGTGCGGCGCCGTCTTCGCGCATGGTCCGGCGGATGTGGTCCAGTTCGGCGTCGGATTTGACCGCCTTCATGGCCGTGGAAGGATTGGGGCGTTCGATGGGCGTCACCGCATCGGGCAGGGTGTCGGTGACGGCGGCGACCACGTGCTCGGGATCGTAAAGCAGTCGGGCGCCGGCCGGCAGCGCGGACAGGCGCTCGGTGACATCGTGGTAGCCGGCGAGTGCGATACCGTCGGTGGCGAGTCTGTTGCGCAAGTCGTCATCCACCTTGGCAACGTCCACGAACAGCGTACAGCGATCGGCTTCGATCAAGAGATGCGACAGGAACACCGGGTTGTAGTCGACGTCGCCGCCGCGCAGATTGGTGATCCAGGCAATGTCGTCCAGCGAACTGACCAAGTGATGACCGGCATTGAGCCGGGCCATGGCCTCGCGCACCCGCGCCAGCTTGTCCGTGCGCGAGGTGATGGCATATTCGAGCGCGTGCTCGCGCACCGGGGTTCGAGGCAGAGGAGGGCGATCGTTCCACACTTGTCCCGGCAGGTCCAGGTCGAGACGCAGGTTCGCGCCCGAACCGGCCAGCGCATCGCGGAGGCGTCGTTCAAAGGCGAGCGACAGGCTGTCGCCGGTGGCCGCCAGGGTGTCGGCATCGTGAAGGTTTTCATGCAGCCACTCGATGTACTCGGGACTGTGCGCTACCCGCAGGCGCATCAGCGTGATGCCGGTGCCGGCAAGCTGGCGTTCGGCCTGCTCGAAATAGCGCGAGTCGGTCCACAGGCCGGCAAAGTCGGCGGTTACGACCAAGGTGCCGGCGGAGCCGTCGAAACCTGACAGCCAGGCGCGCGCCTGCCAGTGATCAGGCAGGTATTCGGACAGGTGGGGGTCGGCGCTGGGGACCAGGCAGGCGGCGACATGCTCCGCGCGCATGGCATCGCGCAGGTTGGCAATTCGTGAAGAAATTTGCGTATTCATCCTGCCATCTTACAAGCCTTCCCGTGTCGAGGTTGCTCCAGGCAGGGTCTGCGCGCATGAGAACCAAACTCCGATGTGGCGTAACTCATGGTTATTCCGCGTGCGCAGTAACGCCGGAGTGTTAGAGTGACGCCCCGGTTTGCGGCACAGCAACAAGGCGGGCAGCATGACGACGACACCCTACCCGATCGGTACACCCGGCCAGCCCTGGGGGGATGCAGAAAAAGCCGAGTGGCGTTCGCGTCAACGCAAGCAGCGCAGTTATGCGGACGACGTGCTATGCGTGGTCGAACGGCTGCGCCCGGGTTTTGACGTCGAGCAGTACGGCGAGCTCGACTATGCGCCGGACAACTATCGGCTTTTTGCGTGCAGGACTCGCGGGTGGCGGGATGATTTGCCCATCGTGCTGGTGACGGGCGGGGTGCACGGCTACGAAACCAGCGGGGTGCACGGCGCACTGCGTTTCGCCGCGGAACATGCGGCGGACTACGCGGGCCGCGCGAACGTGGTGATCGTGCCCTGCGTCAGCCCCTGGGGCTATGAACGCATTCATCGCTGGGATCCCTACGCGCTGGACCCGAACCGCAATTTCCGCGCCGGAAGCCCGGCGCCGGAGTCGGCGGCGCTGATGCGCTTCGTGGCCCCGTTTCGCGACCGCGTACTGATGCATATCGATTTGCACGAGACCACCGACACCGACGAGTCCGAGTTTCGCCCGGCACTCGCCGCGCGCGATGGCGAACCCTTCGAGCCGGGCGATATTCCCGACGGCTTCTACTTGTGCGGCGATCGCGAGCGCCCGGAACCCGAATTCCAGCAGGCTATCATCGCGGCGGTGGCGCAGGTCACCCACATCGCGCCGGCCGATACCAACGGCGAGATCATCGGCTCGCCCGTGGTGGCGCCGGGCGTGATCGAGTACCCGCTCGTGGCGTGGGGTCTGTGCGCGGGCATCACGGCGGCCCGTTACCGGACGACTACCGAGGTTTACCCCGACAGTCCGCGGGCCACGCCAGAACAGTGTAATGCCGCCCAGGTGACGGCGGCCCGCGCGGCAATAGATTACGTGCTCTAGCGCGGACCTGCGGGCAAAAAAACACCCGACCGTACCGATTTTGCGGGTCCGGCGCCTTTCGGGCCGCCTCGGATGGCGGTGAGAAGCCGGTAGCTGTCGCGCGGATGGAGGCAGTGGGATGCCCCGTGCATCGGGTCCGCCGGGCCGCTTTTCCCGGGCTCGTCGTGAGTCCCGAGAGGTGATCGATCCGTGCGGAACCTTGCTGCAGGCGGCTTGAGAGGGTGCAAAAGCCATGTGGAACAGGATCGAGCCCTCCCCCGGGGCCGTCCGCCCAGCCTTGGAGAAAGGCGGCAGACAAGGGCTTTTATTTTTTTTTTATTCCTGCTAAAGTTCATTGCCTGAGTCCGGACCCGTGATTTCGGCTCCGGTCATTTTGATGTTCACCGCAGGGTTAAGAGTATGCCTAGATTGGTAATGACGGGATTGGTGGCGCTGGGGCTGGTAGCGGCGGCGCTGCAGACGGCCCGGGCCCAGGAGCAAACACTTGATCGCTCCGTCGACACACAGAATCGGATCGTGAAGCACGCGGCCGCGACGCAGGCGAAGATCGACCGCCTCTCCGCGCAGACGCAGAAACTGCTCAACGAGTACCTGGCCGCGAAGCAGCAGACCGATCAACTGCAGGATTACAACGCCAATCTGCAGGGACTGGTCAACGACCAGAAAGCGAGGATCGCTTCGCTCAATGAGCAAGTCGGCCATGTCGGCGAGGTCGAGCACGGCATCGTTCCGCTGATGAACCGGATGATAGCCGGCCTGAAGGATTTCATTCGCCTGGACATGCCGTTTCATCGCGACGAGCGTTTGCAATCGGCGCAGAAACTCCAGGCCCTGATGACCAATTCCGACGTGACCATCTCGGAAAAATATCGCCAGATCATGGCCGCCTATCAGAACGAACTAGACTACGGCCGGACGCTGGGTGCCTACCGCGGCCCGGTCACGATCGACGGCAAGCAGCGGACCGTGCAGTTCCTGCGTGTCGGGCGCATTTCGCTCTGCTACCAGACGCTCAACGAGTCCCGAACTGCCTGCTGGAACAAGGCCAAAGACCAATGGATCGTCAACGACGGTTATCGCCGGAACGTGGCCAATGGGCTGGCCATCGCGCGCAAGCATTCGTCACCGGACCTGATAACGCTCCCGGTTCTTGCGCCGCAGCAGCCGCTGGAAAACACGTCGCTGCCGCCGCTGCGCGTCGCGCCCGCCATGCAAACCTCACCCGCGGCGAATACGCAAGCCGCGCCCACGCCGCAAACTGCACCGGCATCGCAGTCGCACTCATAATTCGGAGCCCACACGATGAAGCAACTAGCAACAGGAGTTTTACTGGCCGGTGCCTTGCTTGCCCTGTCCATGACGGGGGCGAAAGCCCAGGACAATTCGGGCAAGGCGCAGAGTCTGCAGCAACTGCTGAATCAGGTTCAGGCCGATCTTCGCCACCAGACCGCCCAGGACCGGCAACGGCTGCAAACCTTCATTCAGGCCCGTGATCGTCAGAAGGCCCTCGTCACTCAGGCGCAAAAGGAGCTTGCCGAGGCGAAGGCTCATTCGCAGGCGCTGCAGTCGCAGTTCTCCGCGAACGAAAAGAAACTTGATGCGTTAAGCACGACGATGAAGGCCCGCGAGGGCAATCTGGATCAGGTCTTCGGCATCGTGCGCCAGACCGCCGGCCAGTTCAAGGGGGCTCTGACCAACTCCATCATTTCGGCCCAATATCCACGACGCGGAGAGTTTGCCGCCAAGCTGGCGGCAAGCAAGGCGCTGCCCTCGATTCGGGACCTGGAGCGGCTGTGGTATGACATGCTGCTGCAGATGACCGCCCAGGGACGGGTGGTCAGATTCCCCTCCGACGTGACGCTGCCGAATGGCAACACCGTTCACAAACCGGTGGTTCGGGTCGGCGCTTTCAACACGATTCTGGCGTCGAAATATCTGCAGTACCAACCCTCTTCGGGCGAATTGACCGTGATTCCGCACCAGCCGGCGGGGCGGTTTACCGCGAGTGCCGGCCGGCTCTACAACGCCCGGGGAGATAATCTGGTAACGTTTGCCGTCGATCCCGAGCGCGGGGGCCTGCTCGCCCTGTTCATCCGCAAGCCGAGTTTCTACCAGCAATACATCGGCAATGGCGGCTACATCGGCTTCGTTATCCTGGCGCTGTTCCTGCTCGCGCTGCTAGTTTGCCTGGAGCGAGGCATTTATCTCGGCGTGGTGGGCAACAAGATGAAGCGCCAGCTCAAGTCCGGGACACCGAGCACGAACAATCCCCTTGGCCGGGTACTCTCGGTTTATGACCAGAACCGGAGGGACGATGTGGAAACTCTGACCCTGCGCCTCGACCAGGCGATCATGAAGGAGGTGCCGCCGCTTGAGGCGCGCCAGAACTTCATCAAGCTGATTGCGGCGGTCGGCCCTCTCCTCGGGCTGCTCGGTACCGTGGTCGGCATGGTGCAGACCTTTACAGCCATCACCCTGTTTGGCACCGGTAATCCGCAGTTCATGGCCCACGGCATTTCCGTCGCGCTGGACACGACGGTGGAAGGTCTGGTGACGGCGATTCCGCTCACGATCCTCTACAGCTGGATCAATGCCAGGAGCCGCAAGCTCGTGCACATCCTCGAGGAGCAGAGTGCGGGCATCCTGGCCGCCCGGGCGGAGAAGGAAACGCGCGGGTCGCCGCCGCCCGGTGGCGATCGCGGAGGCAAGTCACCGGGCCGGGGCAGGGCGTCGCCGGAGCGGGCGTAAACGTCGATGATCACCCAGTTCTACATCGATCTCAGATCGTTCTTCGAGGCGGGCGGCTGGGTGTTGTGGCCGATCTTCGCCGTGACGGTCGTGATGTGGATGATGATTATCGAGCGCTGGTGGTACCTGTTCTTCATCTATCCCGGCCGGCGCGACCAGCGGATCGAGGAATGGAACCGCCGATACGACCGGACGTCCTGGTACGCTCATCGGGTCCGCGAGAAATCCATCTCCGAGTTGAGCATGGAAGTACATCGCGGGATGCCCACGATCAAGGCCCTGATCGCGGCGATCCCGCTCCTGGGTCTGCTCGGTACCGTCACCGGCATGGTACAGGTCTTCCAGGCGCTGGCCTCGCTCGGCTCGACCAACGCCCAGGCGATGGCGCATGGCGTTTCGGCCGCGATCCTTCCGACCATGTCGGCGATGGCGGTTTCGGTGTTTTCGCTGTACTTCGTGTATGCGCTCGACAAGCGTATCCAGGACAACGGCGAAGCGATCGAAGACGAACTCCGGCATTTCTGAGGACTGCGAGGCATGGCAAGACGACGTTATGGAGGTGCGGCGGACGAGGCGGAGATCAACATCACGCCGATGCTGGACATGGTCTTCATCCTCCTCATCTTTTTCATCGTGACCAGCTCGTTTGCCAACGTGACGGGGCTGCACGTCAGCCGCCCGACGCGCTCGCAGCAAAAAGTGGTGAAGGAATCGAAGGTCGTTCTCATCCAGATTAATCGCGACAACACGATTACCATGGATGGGCGACAACTGCAGCTGTTTTCGGTACGCGCCGAAGTCGCGAAGGACCTCGCCACGCAACCGGGCGCGCAGGTGGTCGTGGCGGCGAGCCCGGGTTCCGATGCGGGCATTCTAGTGCAGGCGATAGACCAGGCCCGCCAAGGCGGGGCGGAGAACGTCTCCATCGCGACGACCGAGAGCTAGCCGACGGTAGAGGAACCGGCATGAATTTTTATCGTCAAAACAATCAGGAGGTCCGGGCGGCTTTCCCGCGCGGGGCATAAGCGATGGCCAGACGACACGCCAGAGGGCAGGACGAGGCGGAGATCAACATCACGCCGATGCTGGACATGGTCTTCATTCTGCTGATTTTCTTCATCGTGACCTCCTCGTTCGTGCGCCTGCCCGGGGCGGAGGTCTCCCAACCCAGCGCCATGACGGCCGGCCAGCTCAATGCCAGCACCCTGATTGCCGTGACGGCGAGCGGCCAGATCTGGATGAACAAGAACAGGATCGGCCTCGATCAGGTGCAGAGCCTCGTGAAGTCCTCGCTGGCCCAGGCGCCGAACGGCAGCGTCATCATCATGACGGACAAGCGTGCGCCGACGGGGCTCGTGGTCAAGGTCATGGGGCGGGCGAAGCGCGGGGGGGCCGAGAACATTGCCATCGCCGCCAAGGAAGTCGGCACGGCGGAGGGAGGTTGAACGATGCGCAGTGGCTTTCAGGACGTTCGCTTTATCGTTGCCTTGGTCGGCGGGGCGATCATCGCGCTTGCCTTGTTCCTTTTTCTGCATTGGCTGATCTCGGGCAACTACGAAGCCTCGAACGGTGCGCATCAGGTCAATCTGGTGAGCTTCGTTCATGTGCAGCGCGAACCGGAAGTGCAGACGAAGCAGCGGGTGGCACCGCCGCCGCCGAAGCAGCCCAAGCACCCCCCGCCGCCCGAGCAGGTCCAGACCCAGACCCAATCCGATGTGCAAACGCAGCATCTGCCCGTGAACATCCAGTTTGATGCCAGTTCGCTCTCCGGTGGTACGGGCGTGTATATCAATCCCAACGCCCGCGCACCCACGACGACGGCGGGCGGCTATGCACCCCTTACGCCGCAGGTGCGTTTCCGCCCGACCTATCCGCCGCGCGCCGCCATCGAGGGCGCGACGGGGGAGATCAAGACTTGTTTTATGGTAGAGCCGGATGGGTCCGTGCGCAGCCCCCACGTCGTGCACGCCAGCTCGCCGCAAGCGCGGCGTTTGTTCAGCCAAAGTGCCCTGCAGGCGATCCGCCAGTGGAAATTCTTCCCGAAGAAGGAAAACGGCAAACCGATCGCTGCCCGTGCCTGTCAGACGCTCGAGTTCAATCTGCAGAGATGAGGGCGGATGCATGAGTATTTATGAGGGAGTGCGGCGCGGATGAGGTTCACGCTTTTAAACCGTGGTTTCCGGGTTCTTCCGGTCGCTGCCCTGATAGCGGCCATGCTGGCATTTTCCCCGCCGGCGGCGCAGGCCGCCGATTCGGATTCCAGCCATTACGTGTTGAGCCAGGCGACCTACAAGCAGGTGCAGCAAGTCCAGAAACTTCTGGGACATAAAAAGTATGCGCAAGCCATCGCGCGCGCGAAGGCGCTCATGCCACGGGCGAAGAACGAAAGCAAGTATGCGGAGGCGCTTACCAACCAACTGATTGCGCAAGGGTACCTGCTTCAAAATGACCTGAATGCGGCCGAGCCCTACTTGCAGCGGATCGTGGCCCTGGATGCCTTGCAATCCAGGGCGCAGCGGTCGGCTATCCAGCAACTTGCAACCGTTTATCTCAGCCAGAAACAATACGGCAAGGCGATTAGCCTTTACAAACAGATACTGGCCCAGGCCGAGGCCAACAAGGAAACGCCGAGTCCCGTGTTTTATTACCACATCGGGCTGGCTTATTCCATGGAGAAGCAGTACCGGCAGGCCGCCCAATACCTTGAGGAGGCCATCCAGAAGCGCAGGAGCGCACCGACCGAGAAGGGGGGAAAACGCAAACCCGTGCCCAGGGACTGGTACGGAAATTACTTCATCGTCGTGTACAAGCTGGAGAATTACCGGAAGGCCAATGCCATTGCCAAGATGCTCGTTGCGAGATGGCCCGATGACAAGACCTTCTGGAATTACTACGCCAACACCTTTCTCATGTTGCACGACGATCGCAGCGCGACCGCGGTCTATGCCCTGATGAACAAGCGTGGCATGCTCGAGGGCAAGGGCGATTACATGCAACTCATCAGCCTCTACATCGAGCAGAAGGCCCCCTACAAGGCCGGGACGCTGCTGGCGGAAGTCATGGACAAGGGGATCGTGCCCAAAACGCAGAAGAATTACGGGCTTCTCGCCAGCACCTGGATGCGGGCCAAGGCCTGGGACAAGGCGCTCGACGCTCTCGGCAAGGAAGCCGCGCTGTCGCCGAGCGGCGAGATTTATCTGCAGCAGGCGTCGATCTACATGAGCAAACTCAATTACGGCAAGGCAGCGGAGGCCGCCCGTAATGCGCTCCGGAAAGGCGGATTGGAACACCCGGGTCGGGCCTGGATGCTGCTCGGCCAGGCTGCATTTCGTTCCCATGACACGCGCACGGCGCTCGATGCCTTTCACCGGGCGGCCAATTACGGCTCGGAGCGGCAGGATGCGCTCGGCTGGATCAAGTATGTCAAGGCCAGTGGCAAGAACGGCGCCGGCGAGTAGCCGCCGCGCCTGACGTGGCGACCGCCGGCCGGAATGCGAGAACGGGAAACCCCGAAGACGCGGATTCCGCGTCAATCGAACGGTTTTCGACCGGCCTGTGGCTTGAACGCGGCCTGGCGGAAAATACCCGCCGTGCCTACGCCTCGGATCTTGCGCGGCTTGCCGCCTGGTTGAAGGGGCGGGGAACGGGGCTTCTTGCCGCGCGCGTCGAAGATTTGTGGGGTTTTCTCAGCGCGGAGACGGCCGCGGGGGCGAGTGCCCGGACCACGGCGCGGCGGCTTGCCGCGATTCGGGCCTTTTACCGGTACCTCGCCCTGCGCGGCGAAATCCGGGACAATCCTGCCGCCGAACTGGAGGCGCCGCGCCTGCCGCGGAGTCTGCCTCACGGGCTTTCCGAAAGCGATGTCGAAGCCCTGCTGGCCGCGCCCGATACTGCGAGCGAACGCGGTCTGCGTGACCGTGCCATGCTCGAGCTGCTCTACGCGACTGGGCTCAGGGTTAGCGAGCTGGTGACGCTGCGGCTCGATCAGCTCAATCTGCGCCAGGGTGCGGTGCGGGTCGTTGGCAAGGGCGGCAGCGAGCGCATCGTGCCGATCGGCGAGGAAGCGTGCGACTGGCTTGAGCGCTATCTTGATCGCGCGCGGCCCCGCCTGCTGCATGGCCGGCGTCTGGATACCGTGTTTCCGGGAACGCGCGGTGCGCATCTCACGCGTCAGGCATTCTGGAGCCTCATCCGGCGTCATGCGCGCGAGGCCGGAATCGCCGGCGGCATCTCGCCCCATCGGTTGCGCCATGCCTTTGCCACGCACTTGCTCGATCACGGTGCGGACTTGCGCGCCGTGCAGATGCTTCTCGGCCATCGCGACGTGACCACGACGCAGATTTATACCTACGTGGCACGCGAACGGTTGAAGGCGTTACATGCCGCGCATCACCCTCGCGGCTGATACCGCCCGAGACTTTTCCCGAATCGGGCTGGAGAGATTATTCGCGGACAGGCGGCGGTTTGTGCCGCGATTGGCGACTGTTGGATGCGTTACGCCCTCCGGCCGATCGCGGTCGGGACGACAGTCGTTCCCGCAGGGTATATTCAGCGCTCGAGGTACTGGAGCTTGTCCTTCGTGTCCGCCCAATCGTCGGCGTCGGCCGGTGCATCGATTTTCTCCGAGAGCACCGGCCAGTCCTTTGCCAGTTCCGCATTCAACTCGATGAACTGCTGCTGGCTTTCCGGAACGTCGTCCTCGGAGTAGATCGCATCAACCGGGCACTCGGTTTCGCACAGTGTGCAATCGATGCACTCGTCGGGGTCTATCACCAGCATGTTCGGGCCCTCGTGAAAGCAATCCACGGGGCAGACTTCCACGCAGTCGGTGTATTTGCACTTGATGCAGCTTTCGGTGACGACGAAGGCCATGACGGTTCCCGGAAATCAGTGAATCGGCGCCGCATATTTTGCCATAATCGGCGCGTCGAGGACAGGGTATTGCCGCAGCGGCTCTCCCGCTTGTCTAATGATCGCGCTCGACGATCAGACGCGCGAGGGTAACGAGTGAAGAAGCCTGTTCGCCAAGCGGTTCCAGCGCCCCCAGCGCCTCGGAGTACACGGCGGCGAGCGCCCGGTGGGCCGCCTCGACGCCCAGCAGGGCCGTATAGGTGGGCTTTCCGTGCGCCGCGTCCGCACCGGCCTGTTTTCCGAGCCGGGCGGAATCGCCGCTGGTGTCGAGGATGTCGTCCTGAATCTGGAAGGCCAGCCCCACGCTGGTGCCGAAGCGCTCCAGGGCGGCGAGCGTCGGCGTGGACGGCTCCTTCATGCTGTGTGCCCCGAGAAGAACCGAGGCGCGGATGAGCGCGCCGGTCTTCATCGCGTGCATGGCGTCGAGGGCGTCGCGTTCGAGATGCGTTCCCAGGGCCTCGATGTCCACCATTTGCCCGCCCGCCATGCCCAGGGAGCCGCTGGCTTGGGCGAGCACCGCGATCATCCGCAGGCGCCGGGCCGGGTCGGCGATCATTGCTCGGTCGCGGGCGAGCACTTCGAAGGCGAGCGTCTGCAGCGCATCGCCGACGAGGATGGCGGTGGCGTCGTCGTAGGCGCGGTGACAGGTGGGGCGGCCACGCCTCAGATCGTCGTCGTCCATTGCCGGGAGATCGTCGTGCACCAGCGAGTAGGCGTGGATCAGTTCGACCGCGCAGGCCGGCCCGTCCAGCCGTTCTACCGGGACGCCCAGGGTTTCGCCGGCGGCATAAACGAGAAGCGGGCGAATGCGCTTGCCCGGCGCCAGCGCCGCATAGCGCATGGCGGCGTGCAGGCGTGCGGGCGTTGTCGTTTCTTCCGGCAACCAGCGCGCGAGCGCCGTCTCCACGCGCGCGCGATAGTCCGGCATGCGGGCGTGAAAGTCGCCGCCGGTCTCAGCGCTCCGGATCGAAAGGCTCGGGCTTGCCACCTTCTTCCTCCGTTAAGAGAATTTCCACCCGCTGTTCCGCCCGCTTGAGGGCGGCCTCGCAGCGTTTGAGCAGCCGCATTCCTTCCTCGAAGCGCTTCAGGCTTTCTTCCAGCGGCAGTTCGCCTTCCTCCAGTGCGCGCACCGTGGCTTCCAGCGTGGCGAGCGCGGCCTCGAAGTCTTCCTTGCGCTCTGTCTTTGACGGGGTTGCCTCGTCGGTCATCTCGTGCGTATTCCAGTCCGAAACAGGGTCGGGTCGTAGCGGTTCAGACAGGCATGGTAGTCGTCCGTGCGCGCCGCGTCAATGCCGCTGCGGCATGTTGCCGGACAGGCTGTCGTTTCGCCCGCCGGAATTCAAGTATAGCGTCAGGCCGTTTTGCGGAGTCGGGAATGAGCCCGGAGCCGGTGGTGCGTGCCGCACGGTGCGCGCGAGAAACCACCGTCGATCGGGCGGACACCTGCGCCGATACCTGTCCGGGTGTGGCCCGAAGGTCGCGCGAACGAGCCGCGGGGACCATCGAGAGTCGAAGCAGACGGTGTTCCGGGCGCGACGGTCGGCCTGATAAAATTGCCGCGCTTGTTTGCGTGAACATGAACGCATTGAATTCCCCCGAACGATGAGTGCCCGTTACGAAGCCGCCGATCTCGAAGTGCTTGCCGGGCTCGAGCCGGTGCGCCGCCGCCCCGGCATGTACACCGAGACCGCGCGTCCGAATCACTTGGCGCTCGAGGTCGTGGACAACAGCGTGGACGAGGCGCTGGCGGGGCACTGCAAGCGCATCATCGTGACCGTTCATCGCGACGATTCGATCGAGGTCGAGGACGACGGCCGCGGCATGCCGGTGGACATTCATCCCGAGGAGGGAATTCCCGGCGTCGAGCTGATCCTGACCCGGCTTCACGCCGGCGCGAAGTTCTCCGACAAACACTACCGCTACGCCGGCGGCCTGCACGGCGTGGGCGTGTCGGTCGTCAATGCGCTTTCGAAAAACCTCGAGGTGTGGGTGCGCCGGGGCGGTGCCGAGTACAACATGTCTTTCCGGGGCGGCGAAAAGACGGGAGAGCTGGAGGCGGTCGGGCGCGTCGGCAGACAGAATACCGGCACGCGCATCCGCTTCTGGCCGGATGCGAAGTACTTCGACTCGCCGAAGTTCGGCCTGGCGAAACTGCGCCATGCGCTGCGTGCGAAGGCGGTATTGTGCCCCGGACTCGAAGTCGTATTGCGCGAGGAGGCCGGCGGCAAGGAAGAGGTCTGGCGTTTTGCCGGCGGACTCGCGGATTATCTCGCCGAGGCCGTGGCGGGCGTGGAGATTCTGCCCGCGGCGCCGTTCACCGGCTGTTTCGAGGGAGAGCACGAATCGGCGGAATGGGCGCTGGCCTGGGCGGCAGACGGGGCGGTGCCGATCGCCGAAAGTTACGCCAACCTGATCCCGACTCCGCAGGGCGGCACGCACGTCAACGGCCTGCGCTCGGGCGTCACCAACGCGGTGCGCGAGTTCTGTGAATTCCGCAGCCTCTTGCCCCGCGGCGTCAGGCTTGCGCCCGAGGACATCTGCGATTCGCTCGCCTACGTGCTGTCGGTGAAGCTGCGCGATCCGCAATTCAGCGGCCAGACCAAGGAGCGCCTGAGTTCGCGCGAGTCCGCGAGTTTTGTTACCGGTACGGTGAAGGACGCGCTCGCGCTGTGGTTGCACCAGCACACGGAGGCGGGCGAGCGTATCGCGGCGTTGGCTATCGAGAGTGCCCGCCGCCGCCTCAAGGTCGCCAAGCGGGTAGAGCGCAAGAAGGTCGCGAACGGCCCGGCGCTGCCCGGAAAACTGGCCGATTGCACCAGCGACGAACCGGAGCGCTCGGAACTTTTTCTGGTGGAAGGCGATTCTGCCGGCGGTTCCGCCAAGCAGGCGCGCGAGCGCGAATTCCAGGCGATTCTTCCCCTGCGCGGCAAGATTCTGAATACCTGGGAAGTGGATGCCGGCCAGGTGCTCGGTTCGCGGGAAATTCACGACATCGCGGTTGCGCTCGGCGTCGAGCCCGGATCGGGCGATCTTTCCGGGCTGCGTTATCACAAGGTCTGCATTCTCGCCGATGCGGATTCCGACGGCCTGCACATTGCAACGCTGTTGTGCGCCCTGTTTCTGCGTCATTTTCGCCCCCTGGTCGCGCGGGGGCATGTTTTCGTCTGCATGCCGCCGCTGTATCGCATTGACGTCGGCAAGCAGGTGTTCTATGCGCTCGACGATGCGGAACGGCAAGCCGTCCTGGCGCGCATCGAGACCGGCGAGATCAAGGGCAAACTCGCCGTGACTCGTTTCAAGGGTCTCGGGGAAATGAGCCCCGCGCAACTTCGCGAAACCACCATTGCGCCCGACACCCGCCGCCTGCTGCAGCTTACCGTCGAACCGGACGATGGTACCGACGGGCTCGTGGACATGCTGCTCGCGAAAAAGCGCGCGTCCGATCGCAAATCCTGGCTGGAAGAGAAAGGCAACCTTGCCGAGGTATGAGTTCACGAGGAAAAAGGATGCGTGAAGAGAGTGCCCCGCAAACCGGCGACTTGTTTGAAGTATCGGAGCGCCGGCCGCTGAAGTCCTTTACCGAAAAGGCGTATCTCGATTACGCCATGTCGGTGATTCTCGACCGGGCGCTGCCACACATCGGCGACGGCCTGAAACCGGTGCAGCGGCGCATCGTTTACGCGATGTCGGAGCTGGGACTTGCCGCCGGCGCGAAGCCCAAGAAATCGGCGCGCACGGTGGGTGACGTGCTCGGCAAATATCATCCGCACGGCGACGCCGCCTGCTATGAGGCAATGGTTCTCATGGCGCAGCCTTTTTCGTATCGTTATCCGCTGATCGAAGGGCAGGGCAACTGGGGCTCGGCGGATGATCCCAAGTCCTTTGCCGCCATGCGTTACACCGAGGCGAAGCTCACGAAGTATGCCGAGACGCTGCTCGCGGAACTCGGCCAGGGCACGGTGGAGTGGTTGCCGAATTTCGACGGCACGTTGGAGGAACCTGCGCTGCTGCCGGCGCGACTCCCGAACGTCCTCTTGAACGGCGCGAGCGGGATCGCTGTCGGCATGGCGACCGACGTTCCGCCGCACAATCTGCGCGAAGTCGCCGACGCCTGCATTCACCTGCTGGATCACGCTCGAGCCACGGTCGCCGAGTTGTGCGAGATCATCCGGGGGCCGGATTTCCCGACTGCTGCATTGCTCATCACGCCGCCCGAAGACATCTGCCAGGTTTACGAGACGGGCGGCGGCAGCGTAAGGCTGCGTGCGCGTTTCGAGCGCGAGAAGGACGGCAACATCGTGATCGACGCGCTGCCCTACCAAGTATCGGGCGACAAGGTGCTCGAGCAGATCGCCACGCAAATGCGGGCGAAGAAGCTCCCCATGGTCGAGGACTTGCGCGACGAGTCCGATCATGAAAATCCGACCCGCCTCGTCATTGTGCCGCGCTCCAGTCGCGTGGACGCCGAGGCGCTCATGGCGCATCTGTTCGCGACCACCGATCTCGAAAAGAGCTACCGCATCAATCTCAACCTGATCGGGCTCGATGGCCGGCCGAGGGTATTCGATCTACGCGGTCTGCTCCTCGAGTGGCTGGAGTTCCGCAAGCGGACGATTACGCGCCGGCTCGAATTCCGGCTCGAACGGGTCGAGAAAAGGCTGCACATTCTCGACGGGTTGCTCCTCGCCTTCCTGAACATTGACGAAGTGATCGCCATCATACGCGGGCACGACAAACCGAAACCGGTTTTGATGGAACGCTTCGAATTGAGCGACGCGCAGGCGGAGGCCATTCTGGAGCTGAAGCTGCGCCATCTTGCGAAACTCGAAGAGCAGAAGATTCGCGGCGAACAGGAATCGCTCGCCACCGAGCGCGAGGCCTTGCAGAAGTTGCTCGGTTCCGCCGCGCGGCTCAAGACGTTAATGCGCAAGGAGTTGAAGGCAGATGCCGAAACCTACGGTGATGCACGCCGTTCGCGTCTGATTTCGAGCGTACCGGTTGCGCAGGCACTGGACGAAACCCGGCTGCTGCCGGCCGAGCCGGTCACGGTCGTACTGTCCCGGAGCGGTTGGGTACGCGCCGCACGGGGGCACGAGCTGGATCCTGCCGGGCTCGCTTTCCGTACCGGCGATGCCTTTCTTGCCGCCGCACGCACGCGCACGAATTGCAATGTTGCGTTTCTTGATTCCACCGGGCGTATCTACAACCAGCCCGCGCATTCGCTGCCATCGGCGCGGGGCTACGGAGAGCCTTTGAGCGGGCGCACCGATCCCCCCCGTGGCGGCCGCTTCACCGGCCTCGCCGGGATCGAGGACAACCCCGCCGTTTTGCTGGTCGCGACAAGCGGTCATGGCTTCATCGCGGAGACGGCGAACCTCGCAACCCGAAACCGCGCGGGCAAGCAATTGATGACGGTTTCCGGCGGTGTAGAAACGCTGGCGATATTGCCCGTGCCCGAAGCGAAAGGTGTGCGCGTCGTGCTTGCGACCTCGGCGGGTTACCTCTTGGTCCTTTCCCCGGCGGAAATCCCGCGGCTGGCACGTGGCAAGGGCGTGCGCCTGATCGGCTTGCCGCCCAAGGCCTGGACGGCCGGTGAACGGGTGATTGCGGCGGCCGTCGTGACCCCGGGGGACGATTTGCGCGTCGAGGCCGGGCAAAGGTACAAGAACATGGGCGGGCGCGAGCTCGGCGACTATGCGCGCGGGCGTGGCAAGCGTGGTTTGAAGTTGCCGCGCGGGTTTCAAAACGTAGCCCGTATCCTGCCAGTGCCTCATTCACAATAATGCCGCGATTACCGTCCCGCGGGGGCGCACAACTCTCCGGGGAAAGTTCCCACTTCGTCATACCCGCGCAGGCGGGAACCGGAGACAACAGGCGCATCGCGCATGGCCCGAAGGGCGAGTGACTCTTGTCGCGAGTCATCCCGTTCATGATGCATCCCGCTCGCAGAGCGGGAGGCATTCCCATACTGGGCTCCCGCCCCACGCCTTTGCGGGGGGAGGCTCTTCGCGGGAGCAACGGTGGTTTTAAATTCGAGTTTAATTTGCTGGCCTACGGTGAAATCGGGCCCTGTTATTGCGTTTCCGAAAACAAGGTTGATTTTCCCCGGACAGCAGTGCGCGCAGGCGAGGGTAAATTTTACGTTTCCGGCTTTTCTGCCGTCAATGTTATTCAGCCGGCTCGGTCGGCGCGGAAGAGTTCGGGCTCCCCGATTGCCGGGCCTTCCACGGTGCCGATGCCCAGATTGTAAAGCTTGGCCATCGTGTTGGTATCGGCGACGCCGCCGGCGATCAGTCGAATGCCCCGTTCTTTCAGGCGCGCGGCCGCGGCCCTGACGGTGGCCGCGGTGGTTTCGTCGTCTTCGTCGGCCAGGCGTTCGGTAACGGTCGGTACCATGCGCAAAATCTCGATCGGCAGCATTTCCGCGGATTTGTTGACGGTACCTGGCGTGTATCCGCGCAGGCCGAACGCGCAATCCCGTGCCAGCGCGCGCTCGGCGAAATGTTCGGTCTCGCGTATCCGGTTGTAAATTTGGCCGATATCCAGTTCCAGTACCAGGCTTTTGGGCGGTAGAGGCCTGCCGGCATGGCCGAACAGATCCTCCAGGAAATCGAAAAAATGTGCATCGACCAGCGTAGTCGCGTGCATCGGAACGATGATGCGGGTGGCCGCTCCATCGCCGCTTTTCGCGATCAGTGCCCGCAGCGCGTGGCCGACGAGACGGCGTTCGAGTATCGGCAGGAGCCCCAGCCGGCAGGCCGGTGGCTGGAAGAGTTCGGCGGCGATTTCGTGCCCGCTGCTGTCGAGCAACCGCGGCAGCGCCGCCCAGAAGCGCGTGCCGCTTGCGAGGTCCTCGATGGGGAGCAGCGCCGCCGTGTAGCGTTGCGATTCCAGGGCCTCGCGGATGAGCGTTTCCCAGCTGTCGTCGTCGATTGCCACGGTGGCCGTACCGTCGTTGCCCCGTGAAACCGTGCCCGGGGAAGCGCCGTCGGCGGCCTCCCGCGCTTGGCGAATCAGCACGTCCAGCCGGCGCACGCGATTCACCGGTGCGTAACCGGCCACGAAGTCGAGATGCGTGGAGCGCCCGCCACCTTCGAAAATGCCCTGTCCGAGCGAGTGCAGGAGCGAGTTCGTCCAGCGTTCCACTTCCGCTTCGTCCGGGCGGGTGACAAGGGCGAGGATGTCCGTATCGCCGATGCGGGTCGCGAAGTCGTGGTCCTCGAAAAGCGGCGCGGCGATGGCGGCGATGTCGATGCCGATTTCCGCCCTTCCCAGCAGCCCGAAGGATGCGAACACGGCTTGCGGGTCCGCGGGGCGGATGAACACCAGGGCGCGGAGGGAGTCGGCGCGGGGCAGGCCGATCTGCTCGGTGGCGATGGGCGCAAAGACGCCCGGAAGCAGCAGGCGGGTGCCCGCTTCCGTTTGGCGGGCGCCGGCCAGTTCGCTTTTCAAGCGCTGGTTTTCCGACTCCAGGGCTTGCAGGTATTGCGCGCTTTCGTCGTTCGCGCTCGTCGCCCCGGCAATGCGAACCAGAATGCCTTGTTCGTCGCCTCCGGGCGCCGCATCCAACGTCACGTCCACCTTGCGCTCGCTGCCGTCGTGGCCGCGCAGCTCCAGATTTTCCACGACGCGGGATTGTCGATCCCTGAGCAGCGCGCGGATGTCGTGCTTGAGCCGGGACTGGCTCGCGGGCGTAAACAAATCCATGAACGGCAATCCGGTGAGCGCTTCCGGATCTGCGAAGCCGAAGCAGGCGGCGCAAGCGGCATTGACCTCGGTGATGATGCCGTCGGAGAGCATTGCGATCGGATCGTGCGAGCCCCTGAACCGGGTTTCCAGGAGCCGTCGGGCATGCTCGCCGGAGCGTTCGAGTTCGCGCCATCGTTCGATGCGTTGACGCCTTCTTCGTTCGCGCAGGCTGATCTCGACGAGCAGCGCGCCATCTTCCAGGCGCACTCGATCGGCGGCACCGGCGGCGAGCGCCCGGGCAGTCGCTTGTGGATCGTTCTGCTGGGCGATGACGATGAGCATCGTGTCTTCCCGGCTGGCATGGGCCACGGCCTGTTCGAGCGTGGGGGTGCCGGTATCGGCAAAGTAGTAAACCAGTTCCGCAGGCGAGCCCTGCCAATCTTCGGTGTCGGCGAGCCATTGGGGCTTGACCGCGAGCCCCCGCGCCCGCAGCGTGCCGTTGAGCATTTCCGCCTTGTTCGCGCTGTCGGCGATGACGTGAATGGGAATGATGTCGAGTGTCGGGTTCAAGGATGACTTTCCTGGCGGCGACGACAGACTTGTCGGCTTCGCGCGATGCCAGCGGCGATCAGCTTATCACGAGTTTGGAGGCGGCACCGGGCTCCTCGCGTGCGAGTCGGGGAACCAGGTAGCCGGGGAGCCGCGCGCGCAGTGCCTCGACGAGACGTATGCCGGTTGCCTCGTCCACGGCGAAATGCGCGGTGCCGGCGACGCGGTCCGGCAGGTGGAGATAGTAGGGCAGGACGCCTGCACCGTCCAGGGCTTCGCTGAGTTCGACCAGGGTGTCGGCGTCGGCGTTCACGCCGGCGAGCAGGACCGATTGGTTGAGTAGAAAGCGCAGATGTGGGCGCAACCGTGTACAGGCGGCAATGAGTTCGGGGCCGATTTCGTTCGGGTGGTTGACGTGCAATACCAGCGTGACCGGGAGAGCCGAGGCGGCGATCCAGGCGAGCAGCATGTCGGTCACGCGTGACGGGAGTACTACCGGCAGACGGCTGTGGATGCGCAGGCGGCGCAAATGCGGGATGGCGCCGAGCCGTTCGGCGAGCCTTGCGAGTGCATCGTCGCCGAGCATCAGCGGGTCGCCGCCGGAAAGAATGATCTCCGTGATGGAAGAGTCCGCCGCGATCGCGGCGATCGCCGGGTTCCAGTCGTCGCGGCGAGGGTTTTCCGCCACGTAGGGGTAGTGGCGCCGGAAGCAGTAACGGCAGTGCACGGCGCAGGCGCCGCTCGTCACGAGCAGGGCGCGGCCGCGGTACTTTTGCAGCAACCCGGGAGCGAGCGCGGCTTCGGCCTCGCCCAGCGCATCGACCGAGTAGCCGGGCGGTTGCAGCGCGCGCTCCGCCGCGTCGGGGAGCACCTGGCGCAGAAGCGGATCGTCGGGGTCGCCGCGGCGCATCCGGGCCACGAAACCGCGCGGGACCAGCAGGCTGAAGTCGCCTGTCGCCGCTTTCATTCCGGGCAGTCCGTCGGTGGGCAGGTCGAGTGCCGCGGCGAGCTCGGCGGGCTCGCGAATCGCGTTCGCGAGTTCGTGTCGCCAGTCGTTGGTTCCGCCGCCATTTTCGATTTCTGGCGCGCGACCCTTTATCATATGCATCCTGTTCACGGCAGTATTTTAAGGGCGGAGATGGCGACGTACAGCACCAATGAATTCAAGGCGGGCCTGAAGATCATGCTCGACGGCGATCCCTACAACATCGTCGAGAACGAGTTCGTG
>CAZKOE010000025.1:0-20039 GCA_964554305.1 uncultured Gammaproteobacteria bacterium | reverse complement strand
TGCACGGCGACGGCCTGATTCGCCGGCAGCGTCCACGGCGTGGTGGTCCAGATCGGCACCGAGACCGGCAAGCCGGTTTGCACGCCGAACCTTGCCGTCAGCGCCGCCGGCTCCACGGCGCGAAAACGCACGTCCACCGAGGGCGAGCTGTGATCTTCGTATTCGACTTCGGCCTCGGCCAGTGCGGAGCGACAGCTCAGGCACCAGTACACCGGCATCTCGCGCCGGACGAGATAGCCCGCACGAACCATCTTCGCCAAGGCCGCAAGTTCGCGCGCCTCGTAATCGCGCTCCAGCGTCAGGCGCGAATGCTCCCAATCGGCGAGCACGCCGAGCCGGATGAACCCCGCGCGCTGGCGCGCCATCTGCTCACGGGCATAGTCGCGGCAGGCGTCGCGGAACGCGCGCCGATCCATGTCCCGCCCCTTTTTGCCGAGCCTCTTCTCCACCGCCAATTCAATCGGCAGGCCGTGGCAATCCCACAGGGGAACGAAAGGCGCATCGAAGCCCGCAAGCGTGCGCGAGCGCACGACGATGTCCTTCAGGATCTTGTTGACGGCGTGGCCGATGTGGATGTCGCCATTGGCATAGGGCGGACCGTCGGCAAAGACGAATTTCGGGCGCCCGCGCGCGGCTTCGCGCACGCGCTCGTACAACTTCCCCTCCCGCCATTCGGCCAGCCACGCCGGCTCGCGTTGCGCAAGCCCCGCGCGCATCGGCATCTCCGTGCGCGGCAGATTCAGCGTATTCCTGTAATCGTCACTCATGGCCCATCATCCGCCTCATCGCATTTCCAGTCAAGGCCGCGCGCCTCGAGCCAGCGCCCCCCCGCCGCGATATCGTCACCGATGGCGGCCGAAAGCACATCCAGCGTGGCAAAACCGGCCTCCGCCCGCAACCAGTGGAGAAAATCCACCGCCAGCAGGCGACCGTACAAATCCCCCTCGAAGCCGGGGAAATGAATCTCCAGCAACCGCCGCTTGCCGCCCACCGCCGGGCGCGTGCCGACATTCGCCACGCCGTAGCGCACGCCGCCCGGAAGCCCCGTGGCACGCACCACGTACACGCCGGCGAGCGGCGGCGGCCGGTGCCCGAGCGCGAGGTTCGCGGTCGGAAACCCAAGCCGCGCGCCGAGCCTGTCGCCGGCGCGAACCCGGCCGTACAGCCGGTACGGCCGCCCGAGCAGTTCGCCCGCCTCGTCCAGCCGGTTGCCGGCGAGCGCCGCGTGCACTCGTGAACTCGAGATCCGCCCCCCCGCATCGTTCACCGGCGCAATCGCCAGCGTCTCGAAACCATGACGATGCCCCATCTCTTCGAGCAGGGCCACGTCGCCACCGCGATCGTGACCGAAGCGGAAGCGCTCGCCGACGATCACGACCCTGGCGTTCAGGCCCGCAACCAGCGTTTCGCGCACGAAATCGGCCGCCGATTGCGCGGCCAGCGCACCATCGAAACGCAGGATCGCGAGTGCGTTCACGGCACCGGTGGCCGCCGCCAATCGCCACTTGGTCGCAAAGCCGTTGAGCCGCGCGCGATTACCGACAAAAAACTCCTCGGGCAGAGGCTCGAAGCTCAACATGACGGCGGGCAACGAACGCAGCCGGGCTTCCCTGGCTGCCCTTGCGAGCAAGGCGCGATGACCGCGATGCAGCCCGTCGAACTTGCCGATCGTGACGACGGCGCCGCCATGTACTGTGCCGGTGGGGACCCGTCCCCGCAACAGAAACATTACCTGCAAAGTTGTAGATTGTAGCGCTGAACTACGCTTGGCGCTGGTTGTGGCAGCCGGAGCCGAACGTCCAACTCACGGTTTTGTGAGAAAAGGCGGGGCGAAAAACGCAGATGCCAACCGCCCCGCCACATCATCGAGAGTCAAACCTTGTCTCAACCGGGCTCCGATCTATCTCCTATTTACCCAAGCCCCGGCGTGTTGCAGCCCCGGAACCGAGCGCGAGCAGCGCTGCGAGGGCGAGCCAGCCGAACGCACCGCCGCCTCCGGAATTGGAACCGCCTTTCACACCCACCTCAGCAGCCGCAACGTTGTTGGTCTGATCCGGATCCTGCGCACTGGTTAGTACCTGAGCACGCACCGAAGCCGAGCCCTTCTTCAGCCCCGCCGCCGTTACCGTCAGCTTGACTTCGGCTCCAGAGGCTAGATCACCGATTTGACAGCTGATGTCCCCATCCTCCGCGCTGCAGCTCCCCTCACTGATACTCGCACCCTCAAGCCCGATCCCTGAATCCGCGCTCACATGAAGCGCAACGCCGGTCGCCACATCCGGCCCCGCATTGCGCACCACGATGCCAATCGGCCCCTCGGCGTTCACCGCAATCCCTCCAGCCGTCGCGCTCGCGCTCACGTCAGCCACCCCGGTCACCGTCGTGCCAATCGTCTCCTCGTTGTCCCCCTTAGGCGATTGAGGCTCCGCCGCCGTCGCCACAAACTTGCTCTCAAGCTTGCCCGCCTGCTCGGCCTTTACCGCAATCGTGATCGTTTTGCTTGACCCCGTATCCAACTCACCCAACGCACAGCTGACCGTACCACCCGACTGCTTGCACGAGCCGCCCGTATCCGGTACAAAACTCACCCCCGCGGGCAACACATAACTCAACACCACACCGCTCGCATCGCCGTGATCCTCCAAACGCTTGTTCGTCACCGTCAGCGTGTAAACGAGGACGTTGTTCTTATCGATTGGCTCGGGACTTGCCCTCCCAGCCACAACGAGATCTATGGACTGCGGGGTCCACGTAACGGTTACCGGGATCGTCTGCGGTTTATAGGGAGTGTCGGCACCAAAAACGAGCAGTCGTCCCTTGGAGGCCGTAAACTCTTCCTGTCCTGTTCCGTCAAAAGTCAGCATGACTGTGGCACCGGCTCCCGCCGAAAGCGTTCCGCTTGCGGGCGAAGCCGTCAACCATGGGATGTGCTTGTAGCCACACCAGCCGCTCTCACCGGAAGCCACTTCGAAGACTTTATCCTCTGGCCCGGCACTTACCCATAAATGTCCGTCGCAATCGTAGCCCAAACCCGGCCCCTCCTGCCCGAGAGCAAGACCTTTTATGTTGAAAGACCCTATGCGCGCATAGCCGTGTTTGGCATCAAGAACCAGAACGGGATTGACGGGCACCTTCGGACCGTTCTGGATCAGCGCAAACAGGTGACCGGTGTGAGCGTTGTACGCCAGTCCGAAAACCGGCAGGTCCAAGTATATCGAGTCGAGGATTTTTCCGGTAGCGTCAAAATGCGAGATGACCGCGAAACCGGAGTACCAGGTATTGGTAGTTGGGTCATAAGCCAGTGCCCGCGGCGTGCTCGCCACGCCCACGAACGACGGGCATATTTTCCTTCCTGTCCAGCGCAAAAAGCGCGGATCAAGTTCATAGATGCAAGTTTTCCCATGGCTGCCCTCGGCACTGATCTGCCAGAACATTCCGGTGTTGCCATCATAGGCCATGTCTGCCATGTACACGCCCTGGAAACTCGAAGTATCTATCGCTTCGCCGGTGTCGGTACCATCGAACGAGGTTCGATGATCCTTGTCGTCGCCCCCGATTCCGCCATAATTTGGGCTCCCGAGCCACAGATCATTGCGGTCGCGATCGACTCCCAACGACCAAGTCGGAACCCGCGGGACGAATGATGAAATGACCGCACCGGCTGTTCCGGGCGAGGCGGCGGCACTGAACACCGTCTGGCTCGGAGGCCTTGGCAAGGCGCCTGCCGCCAAGTCCGCAGGCGCATCCGCCCACTCCGGAAGCGATAGTGGCACCTGCGCGAACGGCCCCGAAGGCTGCAATTGCTTGGGAGACCCGCCGTCGAGCATGCGCAACAACCAATGCGCGGAAACCATTCCGACGTCGTCGATGCGCAAGGTTTTCGTGGTCTTTTCGCCCACTTTGAGCTGCAGGCTCAACTCATCCGGATTAACCGCCATCTCGCCCGCGTCAAGCGTGAAATTCTGCCGTTGCGTTTGGTCTTTGCCTATACTCGCGGTCAGGGTTTTGGTCTGATAAGGCGGCCGAGTTGCGGTAAACTTGTGATCGCCCGACGGCGAGAACAAGAAGTAGTAACCGGTCGGCAAGCTTGCATCCTGTGGATTCTCGAAGGTCCGGGCCTGATTGTCTTGATCATCCTCCACGGTTGCACTCAAAAGTCCCATGCCGGTATTGGCATCTCTCATCTGCCCTTGAAGCAGCCCGCCGGGTAAAGGTGCACAAGTACCGATGGTGGTATCGTCCACCTCAACATACCAGTCGTCGCCGGAATAACGGTCATAATAGCGCCAGCGGAATCGAACATTTTTTGCACCCGCGGGAATGTGATCCTTCAGGGGGATCGAAACGGTCACGCCCGGAAGCTGGGCATATCCGCCCTGTTGGGTAACAATGTGGTCAATCGTCTCCCAAGCTCCGCCATCCACGCTGATATCCACATCGAGCGCATCCGCTCCACCATAATGGAAATAATTCACCTTGAAGGACAACCTCGGCTTTACCGGCAAGCTAGAAACCGCAATCTGCGGTGTCACCAAGCTGGTATCGAAAGGGCCGGTGTAGCTATAAAGGCTACTCGCGGCATTGCTGTCAGCGGTTGCAGCCAAACCGCTTCCGCCCGTCCAGTTATCATCTTCCCAAGCACTGTCCGTTTTCCAGACGACGGGGGAATCGGCTACGTCGTTTGTCACCTTCCAGCCGTCCGGAGGGAAGGCCTCGCCGTTGAAATTCTCGGCAAAGGCAAAAGAATAACCCGGGGCCTCGCAGGCCGATCCGATCGAAAGCGCGAAATCCTTCTTGCCGTCGCCGTTCAGGGTGAGCGAGGCGCTTTGCGGCTCGTAACCGGAAAACCACGCGCTTGTCTTCAGCGTATAGCGGAAGCCCTGCGGCAGCTTCACGCTGTAATCCCCTGTCATCGGGTCGGTCCAAGCTTGGGCGACCTGCCCATATCCTGGGCTCGAAATGGCTATGCCGGCATAGAGCCCGTAGCCGTGACCGGAACCGTCGGTCACGCGCCCGGACAAAGTAACGTTAGGCGCCAATACCAACTGGAAATTTTGCGTGGTCGTTTTCCCGCCGCTGATCGTGATCGAGGACGAACTGGGCAGATAGGAAAAATCGCTAGCAGTAGCGGTGTATTGGTCGACAGCAAGCTCGATACTGTAGTGGCCCTTTGCATCGGTCTTGGTAACGATACCGCCGGTCAACGTGACAATCGCATCGGCGAGCGCCGTTCCGCTCGCTGCTGCCGTCACCGTCCCGCTGAGGGTGCCGATCGGCTCGGGGGTACAACTCGAGAACTTGAAGGCTCCAATCCGCGTCGACCAGTAAGGCGTACCGGAACTGGTGTAATACTCGTTCGAATACCAGAAATTGCAGTCTCCGAACGGGTCCACCGCCATGGAAGTATACTCACCCCAACCCTTGGAGTATCGGGCTTCATAGCCACCTCCAGCTTGTAATATCGTCTCCGGCTCGGTCATTTTCCCTGCGGGGTCCGAGGCATGCCGTCCCGTATATCCGATCGAAGGATTCGTTTCGGGGCCGGAAACGCTGTAGCCGAGTGCTATGTCCCCGTTGCGATCCATTGCGATCGAGCCGGTCCACCGGCTCTTGCCGTCATCAGGCGCAAAGGTTCCCTGCTGACCAACGGACCAGTCTTCGGCGCCGGGCGCCGAGGTATCGAGTTCGTACCATCGGATCCCAGTGGGCGGGTTGCCGCTGTCATTGACACCAACTGTCTGGTTGACCACCATTGCCTCGTGGTCGCCGAAGTTCCGGTAAGCAAGCCGATACATGAGCCGATTGGAATGCGCCGGCAGTTTGAACTGCGGTTGCGGAATGCACTGTCGGATGTTGGCGCATATGTAGTCGGTAAACGGGGCGACGTCAATAGTCGCGGGCCCGGCGAGCGTTGCTGCCGACGGAGTGGACCAATCCACGGACAAGCGCCACAAAAGAAGCGCATACGGCGAGCCCTCGCCCAGTACATTGGGGCTCGAATAGTTCATGAAATAACCAGGCTCGTTCACCGGCGGCGGCGTCATCCCATCGAGGCTTGCCGGCAACAAATAGGCATTGTAGGCCCAACCCTTGTTGGGAACCGGGATGGCGAATTCGACCATTTTCGCATCGGGATCGCCGTTGAGAAGCGCCGTACGATCGAAGGCTCCGACAATGCTCCCATTCGGCAGAAGCCCTCCATCCTTGCGTAGTTTCCAACTCGCAAGGTAAGAATTACGCCATAACCCAATTTTGGGATACATGATAAAAGGCTTATCGGTCCGCTCGTTGGCCACCTGAAAGGAATAAAGATACCAAGCACCTGTGGGATCGTCCGTCTGCGAGACGGCGAGGCAGGCATACATCTTGGCCTTGTGGGGATCTGCATCCGTGGCTACTCGATCAATGATCCAGCGGTGGGCCAGCTGATCGTAGATCACCACCGGTCCGCCAATATTCAGCGGATAGGAGGTGTCGTCCTCACAGTACCCTCCAAAACCGGACCAGAGAGCATTGATTTTTACCGGCCCGAGCACCATTTCCCCATCTGATTTGTCGAATATGGCGAACGCGGCATTTACCATGTCCATTACATATTTTTCACCTACCGCCAAAACGGGATCTGGGGACAGGCTCTCCGCAACATCATATCCGGTCGTATGTCCCAAACCATCGAAGTTAAGAATGGGACCGGTAAACTCCGTAGAGAGGTTTTTACTTGGAACAACCCGGCGTTGAACAACCGTATCCCGCGCGCTCAATAGAATCCCCGATGCAGGCGGCGATTCGATGGGCTGCGTGGCGCCAATCCAACTGTTTTTACTGAAGAAACCCGCCTCGGTCAGTTTGTTCCGCAGCCGGTTCACCTCCGCCTTACTGAGGTGCCTGTGGTTTGCAAGGATACGCTGCATGATGGGAGGCAGGGTCCAACGCATGTCCCGCAGCGGCTGTGTCCGCTTGAACTTTTTAGCTGTTATTAAGCGTTTTGCGAACGAGCCCTCATGAGCAGAAGCAGAAGGCGCAAGCTCCGTACCAAGCATTCCCACGCCAGCCAACACCGCTGCGAGGGCCAAAACTCTCCCAATCATGGCACGGTCCGCGCCTTGAGCGCTGGCCCGTGTGTTTCTCCTGTGGTTGATTCGAATTCCACCGAGCGCGAGCAGCGCTGCGAGGGCGAGCCAGCCGAACGCACCGCCGCCTCCGGAATTGGAACCGCCTTTCACACCCACCTCAGCAGCCGCAACGTTGTTGGTCTGATCCGGATCCTGCGCACTGGTTAGTACCTGAGCACGCACCGAAGCCGAGCCCTTCTTCAGCCCCGCCGCCGTTACCGTCAGCTTGACTTCGGCTCCAGAGGCTAGATCACCGATTTGACAGCTGATGTCCCCATCCTCCGCGCTGCAGCTCCCCTCACTGATACTCGCACCCTCAAGCCCGATCCCTGAATCCGCGCTCACATGAAGCGCAACGCCGGTCGCCACATCCGGCCCCGCATTGCGCACCACGATGCCAATCGGCCCCTCGGCGTTCACCGCAATCCCTCCAGCCGTCGCGCTCGCGCTCACGTCAGCCACCCCGGTCACCGTCGTGCCAATCGTCTCCTCGTTGTCCCCCTTAGGCGATTGAGGCTCCGCCGCCGTCGCCACAAACTTGCTCTCAAGCTTGCCCGCCTGCTCGGCCTTTACCGCAATCGTGATCGTTTTGCTTGACCCCGTATCCAACTCACCCAACGCACAGCTGACCGTACCACCCGACTGCTTGCACGAGCCGCCCGTATCCGGTACAAAACTCACCCCCGCGGGCAACACATAACTCAACACCACACCGCTCGCATCGCCGTGATCCTCCAAACGCTTGTTCGTCACCGTCAGCGTGTAAACGAGGTTTCCGCCTTTATTCACGGAATCCACGTTTGCCTCTCCGCTGACCACGAGGTCAACCGACTGCGGCGTCCAGCTCACGGTCACCGGGACAGCCTTTGACCCGTACGGCGTATTGTTCGCCAGTAACAACTGACCACGAGAGGTTGTAAAAGCTTTCTCGCCAACGCCATCGACAGTCAGCGTCACCGTGGCATCCTCGCCTTCGGAAAGTGTTCCGCTTGGCGGTGCAATTGTCAACCACGGAATGTTCTTGTGCGCACACCAGCCAGTCTCGCCGGAATTGACCTCAAAAACCTTGTGATCCAGGGTGTCGCTCACCCACAGACGGCCCTGGCAGTCGTAGTCGAAGCCGGCCGCCGCGTTCCCCTCCGGGAGACCTTCGACGTCGAACGACCCGACACGAGCATAGCCGTTCTTAGCGTCGAGTACCGTAACCTGCTTCAGTCCAATCGGCGAACCATTGGAGTTAAGCACGAACAGATGACCCGTTGCGGAATTGTACGCGAGCCCGATCACCGGTAGTCCAACGTACATGGAATCCAGCGGATGTCCCTCACTATCGAAGTGATAGATTGTAAAGCTGTTGAGGCTTCCCGCATACCATGTGTTGCTCACCGGGTCGTAGGCCAAGCCGAGTTGCGCTTGCGGAAAAGGCGGGCAGATCTTGCGGCCCGTCCACTGACGCGTCCTGGTGTTGAGTTCGAAAATGCAGGAATGTGCGCCTCCGTCAGCGACGTTCAATTCCCATAACGTGCTGGTTCGGTCGTCGTAAGCCATATCCGCCATAAAAAGCCCCTGAAACGTCGAAACGTCAATCGCGTCTCCGGTGTCGGTGCCATTGAACAGGAAGCGATGGAGCTTGTCATCGCCGCCGGACACGAGATAAGACGAGCTGCTGATCCACAGATCCTTGTTATCGCGATCCACTCCCAGACCGTAGGTTCCCACGGGAGACGAGAAGCTTGCAACGAGCGAGCCGGGCCCGGTCCCGGTGGCCGCCGGGCGGACCATGTTGTGTGCGCCCGCGTTTGCCGACGTGCAGAATGCCCGGACCTTTCCACCCCGCGCGATAGCACCACCGCAAGCGGCCCGCACGTCAGGCGACGAGGGCGGGTCCGGAGGAAAGGATTCCAAGTATGATTCGATTTCTTGCGATTGGCCCTCACCGAAGTTGAACGTGCGAATTGCCCAATGCAGCGCCGCGCTTCCAATGTCGCGGAGCACGAAGGTCTTCGTCACTTTCCCGCCAACCGGCACGTCAAGGTGGATGCTACCGGTATCGGAGGACAATTCTCCCGCCTTCAAGGAAAAATCCATCGTGCGCACACTGCCGTTATTTACATCAAGATCCGAGCCTGCAGTTTCGTAAGGCGACCGAGCCGCCATAATGGAATGCTTTCCTGGATTGACAAACAAGAAATAGTAGCCCTTCGGCAAGTTCGCGTCACGAAGATTGTCAAAGGTTTGAGCGGAGGCCCCCTCGCCACTGGAGACAGTCGCTCCAAGCAGGCCGTCATGGGTATTGGCGTCGGTTACCGATCCTTCCACAAGACTCTTTGCCACTGGAGCGCAATTCCCGATACTGACATCGTCAATCTGGGCGTACCATCCGTTCTCCCGTGCACGAAGATCGTAGTAGCGCCACCGTATCTGAATGGTTTTGGCACCTGAGGCGATGTAAGGACCGAGTTCAACGGTGCGAGTCACGCCCGGGGGCGCATAATAGCCGCCTTGACTCGTCACAATGTGATCGGCATTGATCCAGTCACCGCCGTCGGAGCGCACATCAACGTCGAAGGCGTCTAGCTTGTTGCGCTCGGCAGGCTGAAAATTGAGCTTGAATTTGAGTTTCGCATCGGTCGATAGACTCGATACTTCTATTTCAGGCGACACCAAACTGGTATCGAACGGTCCCTCATATCCGTAGAGCGCTCCCGCTCCATTACTGTCGACGTCGGCAGCAAGGCCGCTGCTCCCGGTGAAATTCTGATCCTGCCAATCCACGTTCGTTTTCCAAATGACGGGCGCGCCGCGCACGTATTTGCTCTCGGTCACGCTCCAACCCTTCGGGGGGAAACTCGAACCGTTGAAGTTCTCGCCGAAAGGAAGCGCATAACCTGGCGCCTGGCAACTCGCGCCGACCTTCAACGAAAAACGTTGCGTAATGTCATGATCAAGAGTGAAACTGGCGCTGCCGGAATCGTAGCCGTTCACATATGCATCCACGACGAACTTGTACTCAATTCCCTTCGGAAGGCGGACTTGGTAGTTTCCGGTCTTGGGGTCCGTCCACGTTTCGGCCACCTGCCCGTACCCGGTAGCGAATATACGCACGTCCGCGTAAAGCGGCCAGCCGTGCCCGGAACCGTCGCTCACATTTCCGGTCACCGTGGCGACGGGTGCCTTCTCGAGTTGAAAATCCTGTTCCGTTTTTTCGTCTTTGTGGATCACTATAGACTTCGTCTGAGGCAGATAGCCAAAGGCGCTGGCGGTTACCGTGTGGGTGCCGGCAGACAACGGCAGTTGGTATTTCCCTTCATCGTCGGTCGTAACGGCTCTCTTCGCGGGAGCAGAAACCACCTCGGCCGATTTGATTGGCCCACCGCTGGTGGCGGCGGTTACCGAACCCACAAGCGTGCCGTGTGGCCCTTGAACACCCAAATGAGAGAGCAGATGCGTCGCCCGGGGACTACCCCAGCCCGTGGGGTGGTCCCAATCCGTACCCGCACAATAAGCCCCGTTACAACCCGTGGTGACATCCCGAAAATCGCTTTTGTAATTGCGCGCATTGATATCATCATAGATGAGCTTGTTAGACTGCCCAAGTGACAAGCCGCCATTCTGCGAGACACCGATGGCGAACAATCCGGCTAACTCCGGTGCAACCGCACTCGTGCCCCACACAGTATGCCATTGCCCTTCGTATAACAGAAGATATGGCCGCGCCTCGCCGGCGTTCATCGCCATATCGGAATTGTTGCGCCAGCCGTTTTGCGGCACCCCCGGGCCCCGCTGCCAACTGGGCTCGTCGAAAATGGAACTGATGGCGCCGCCCGTGTCCGACCAAGCCTTTTCCGAGATATAAGCGCCGCCGGCCGTGGCGTTCAAAACCGTCCCATTGGCAGCCGTTATGTAAGGACTCGAGGATGGGAAATCTGCCATGTTGCCTTGCGGCGTACCGTCGCTCGATCCGCTATCCCCCGCTGCGGCAAACATGGATATACCGAGCGCAGCAGCTTCCTCGAAAATTTCGTTATCCGTCTCGGCACCCCCATAGATTTCTGGCGCACCCCAACTCGTCGTCATCACCTGAGCGCTATTATCCTCCACCAGTTGATTGTAGGCGTCCGTAAAGGTGGCGAACGACGGATCGGAAGCGACGTAAACCTTCAAATTCTCACCGGGGCCCATGGCGCCGCTGTACTCTATGTCCAGCAGAGTTTCAACGGTACCATCTGTATTCCCTTTGTCTCCATCCACGGGGACAAGCTCGACAGTATGAGAAGGCAGGCCCAGAGCCGACCAAAACCCCTGATAATCCTCGCCCGAGAGATTCGAACTGCTGGCGGTTATAATCGCCGTTGTTACGCCTGCTCCGTTGCTCGCTTTAGTGATGGCAGGCCACTCATAGGCGGTCGCAATCTGCAAGGGATTGTAGTAGGCCGAAGTTGCCGGGGGCGGTGCATTCTCGCTAATGCCGTACGCTGCGGTCTGTGCCGCTTTGTCGCTACGCCCAGGCAAGGCGCCGAGATGCGACATGGGGTGCATCTGGACGGCGTTGTTCAGCCCAATTATGTTCTGAATGATGCCCGAGATGGACTTTGGAATTCTCGGGTTGTCGGCAGTGCTGAAAAAAGCACGGCCCTTCAGAGTATAGTCGCTGACACGTATTTCGAGCGCGTGCTCATAAGTCGTCGTTGTGGCTTCGGTATGAATCAAAATCCGGTTGGGGGAGACGCCTGTCACCGTGATCCCATAACGACGTAGAAAATCCACCACTCGGGAGACTTGCGCTTCAGTCGGTCCGTACCGCGCAGTAAATTCTTCGGGCGTCAAAAAATGCCGGTAATCTGGATTGTGAGAATCTTGAACATTGATCAAGAAATTTTCCAGCTTGCGAACGCCTCTGAGTTTCAGCCCGAAAGTAAGCTCGATTTCGGAATCACCCGCGTGCGGCCCGAGCTTGGTTGCGCGCCGTTCGAGAAGCGCCTGATTCGTCTGAGCCTTCATCGCCACCCGGGGAGTGTACTCCGCAAGGCCCGTGGCCCGTGCCTGTGTGGGGTTTGTTGACTGGGCTGCGCTCCGTTCCGGCATGGAAGATGCCTTCGAAGTCAGGGCAGAAGATGACGTGGAAAAGGCCAAGCCAAGCACGAACATCGGCACAATCAAGCCCCGCACGAACAGCAACGGTGCCAGTTTCGCAAGCTTCATGGATTTACTCCTCCTGATAGAGCACGTACGCTGATCGCAAAAAAGCATGGATCCAGTAAGGTCATCGAGCCCTTTGCCCGTGTAAGACTGTGTTTCGGCATTGTTTCAGAATGTCGCGAAAATGTCAACAAGTCTTCTAGGCGGATTTATGTCATGTCGTTATTGCGACACAAGCCGTGCTTGTCTTCAAACAGAATCTCGGTCCGTTCTTTTGTCAGTTGGAGCCAAGCCTTGGTTTTCATTCGCCGCAGAGCCCAAGGCCGGGTACCGCAGGGCGGCGAACCATCCAAGCTGAAATCGAGTCCGCGTCTGCGTGAGCCGCATCAGATCAGCAACGTAGCGCTGCAGTGTGCGTAGAGAAACACCCATATGGGCCGCTATGGATTTATCGTTCGATCCAATCGCCATGAGGGATATCAGATTCTGCGTCCTTTCCGATAACGAAGCAAAGCCGTCCGGTTGAAATACACCCGCATAGGGGATCGGAACCGCTCGCTCCCATATCATTTGGAAAAAACCGTAGAGGGCGTACAGTAGGGCTGGGGATCGCACCAAAAGTGCCGGACTATCGGACTGCTCCAAATCCAGAGGGATAAGCGCAATGCGTTTGTCCGCGATAACCATCTTAAGCGGAAGGCGCGAAACTATTCTGACCTGTTCGCCCGCCTTTATATCCGCATTAGTCGCGTTCATCGCTCCGGGCAATTCCAGAAAGTCCTTATCCACGATGCTTCTGTAGCGCACCCCTCGATTTATTGATTCTCGCTGCGCGCGGTTATCTTCTTCTGGGTCGGCGTCCAGTTGCGAAATCATCATAGGCGCACGGACCAGCGCAACCACCTCGTCTGTCGCCATCAACGGTATCTGTTGGTAAACCTGACGCTTGGCTTCGCGGCTGGTTATCAGCTCAACCAACTCCTTTTGGCCGTTGCCTCGCTTGGATGTTGCTTTCTTCTGCAACTCTCGTATCGTAAGCTCCAGCTTCTGGAGGTCTTGCTGCCGTTGCAAGAGCAATCCACCTAGCGCAATATCCGGTGAGGCCGGAATATAACGGCGCGGATGTTCCGGCGAACACGTGACCAATCCCTTGCCTTCAATTGAATCAAGCAAGCGCTGGACTTTGCTTGAAGTAAATGTCAGCGCCTCGGAGACCTCGGAAACCCTCGCAGGGCCATGCCTCAGCAACCACCGATAAGTCCGCTCCTCCGCTTCGTTTATGCCCAAATCCTTCAACGACTGCGCACTCCTAACGGCGCTGGAATGTGTATTCATGAGTAAATCAAAGAGGTAAACGCCCGACACATGATAGAGGCGTTTGCACGAACGGCGCAACGCCGCATTAAATTTTGTGGCTTTTTGTTACCGCGCCGAATGCTGGCACGCATCGTCAATGTCAACGAGGCGCAAATGCTGTGGGCGCAGGCCGCAAAGCGCGAGCATGATCACATACACCAGAGCGCCGCCGACGAGAATGGCGACAAGATGGGCGATCCGGCTCCAAAGTGACCACCCCAGCCAGTCGGAAAGCGATCCGGCGGCAAGCCAGACCGCGACCCCCATCGCGATCGAGGCCACGGCAATGCGGAGGAGGAACAATCCCCAGCCGGGCCGCGGGCGGTGAAACCCGCGCCGGTGCAGACCCCACCACAAGAGGCCCGCATTCACGACGGCCGCGAGCGAGGTTGAGAGCGCGATGCCGGCGTGCGGCGCCGGCCCCCCGAGCAGCACCCAGGGGGCGACCATGACCGCGTTCAACGCGAGGTTCACGGCGACCGAGACGATGCCGATTCTGACCGGCGTACGCGTCTGCTGGCGCGCATACCAGGCCGGGAGCAAAACCCTGACCGCCGCGAAGCCGGTAAGCCCGACGCCGTAGGCCATGAGGCTCGCGCGCGCCATGACGATGTCGTGAGCGTCGAAGCGGCCGTAGCCGAACAGCGTCGCCACGATCGGCCCGGCGAGCGCAATGAGCCCCAGCGCGGCGGCCGGCATGGCGACGAAAGTCAGGCGCAGCGCCCGATCGAGCATCGCCGAGTAGCGCGCCTGATCGCCGCGGGCGTGATGCGCCGAGAGGCCGGGCAGGATCACCGTGCCGAGCGCAATCGCGAACACGCCGAGCGGAAACTCCATCAGCCGATCCGAGTAATAGAGCCAGCTCACGCTGCCGGCGGCGAGAAAGGAGGCGATCAGCGTGTCCACCAGCAAATTAAGTTGCGTCACCGAGGCGCCGAACATCACCGGCAGCATGAGGCGGAAGATGCGCTTGACGCCCGCGTGCGCAAGGCCCAGCCGCGGGCGCACGAGCATGCCGATCCGGGCGAGGAAGGGCAGTTGCAGCGCCAACTGCAGGGCGCCTGCGACCAGGACGGCGCCGGCGAGTGCGTAGACGGGATGGGCGAGCGTCGGCGCGATCGCGAGGGCGGCGACGATGAAGGCGGTGTTCAGCAATACCGGCGCGAAGGCGGGCGGGCCGAAGCGGCCGTGCGCGTTGAGCACGCCGGCGGCGAGCGCGACCAGCGACAGGAAGAACAGGTACGGGAAGGTCAGACGCAACATGCCCGTCGCGAGCCAGAACTTCGCCGGATTGACATGGAAGCCGGGAGCGAAAATCCAGATGAAGACCGGCGCGGCCAGCACGCCGACGATGCAGATCAGGGCGAGCGCGGCGGCGAGCGTGCCTTCGGTACGCGCGACGAGTTCGCGTTCGGCCATCGCGTCCCGCGTCGCGCGCCACTCGGAGAGCACGGGAATGAAGGCTTGCGAGAAGGCGCCCTCGGCGAACATGCGCCGGCCGAAGTTCGGGATCTTGAAGGCAACGATGAAGGCGTCCATGCCGAAGCCGGCGCCGAACTGGGTGGCGAAGATCACGTCGCGGGCGAAGCCCAGCAGCCGGGAGACGAGCGTAAAGCCGCCGACCGTGGAAAGATTCTTGATCAGGCCGTGGCGCATGATTCCGCCGGAAAGAGCGCCTCGAACCCAGACGGCAAGACCGCGGCAAATACTTCAGTCACAAGCGGCCGTCCTCCCCGCGAAGATGGCTCAGAAACGCACGGCGGCACGATGCGGATGCGCCGCCGGGCAGCGGCCCCATTATCGCCCATGGGGTCAACGGCGGCCCCGGGCCGAGCGCCGCGGGCAGAGACTTTCTGCATCATTTCCCACCAACAGTTATAATCTGCTCCAAATGGCCACCGTTCGGGGACCAGTTTGAACCTCCATCTTCAGGCAAGGCGGCACGGGCACGCCCCCCGTGCCGGGCGTATCGCGGGCCGGCTGCTGCAGGGAGCGGCGGTCGTCGTCGCCGCGGCGCTGTTTGCGAGCTACGCGCAAAGCCCCTCCGTTCTGGCGCGCATCCAGCACGCCGGCGAGTTGGTGGTGGCCACGCCGAACAGCCCCACAACCTATTACCACGGTGCGCAGGGAGCGGCCGGCCCGGCCTACGACCTGGCCCGGCGCTTCGCCGACGAACTCGGCGTGCAATTGAAGATACTGCAAGTCGCCAACGGCCACCGCGCGCTGGAGGCCGTCGCCGACGGCCGCGCGGACATCGCCGCGCCCGGCTTCACGGCCTCAGCCCAATCCTCTGCCGCCCTGCGTTTCACGCCGCCCTATCAGAGAGTGTCGAATCTGCTCGTCTACCGCGCGGGCGAGGCCGTGCCGAACAGGATCGCGGACCTGGCCGATCCGGCTTTCAAGCTCACGGTCGCACCCGGTTTCGCGCCGCTCATGCGCCGCCTGTCCCGAAGCCACCGGGGCATTCAGTGGAAGGCGGCCACCGACCGCGGCAGCGACGAGCTGCTGATTGCCGTCGCCCGGGGCAAAGTCGACTACACGATAGTGAACGAAAACCAGTTCGATCTCGATCGCCGGATCTACCCGGATCTCCGCGCGGCCTTCACGCTCGGCCCGCCGCGACCGCTCGCCTGGGCCGTGCACCGCGACGGTGACCCGAGCCTGTACCAGGCCGCCGTCGCGTTTTTCGCCCGTGCCAAGGCCGACCATTTCGTGGCCGACCTCATGCAACGCTATTACCGCGACAAAACGCCCTACAATCGCGTGGCCACCCGGCAATTTCTCGATGACGTCGGCGGCCGGCTCCCGGACTATGCCGCGAGTTTCCAGCGCGCCGCCAGGGCCACCGGCTTTTCCTGGCAACTGCTGGCGGCAATCGGCTATCAGGAGTCGCACTGGAATCCCCGGGCCGTCTCGCCGACGGGCGTGCGCGGCCTCATGATGCTCACCATTCCCACGGCGGAATCGCTTGGCATCCATGATCGCGACAACCCGAAGCTCAGCATCATCGGTGCGGCCCGTTACCTGGCGCAACTGAAGGCGCGCCTGCCCGCCTCCATCCAGCCGCCGAGCCGCCAATGGATGGCGCTCGCAGCCTACAACGTAGGCTACGCGCATCTGATGGATGCCCGCCGTCTCACCAAGCGCCAGGGAGGCAATCCCGATCTGTGGACGGACGTCAAAAAGCGCCTGGTGCAGCTCAACGAGCGCCGCTACTACAGCCATACCCGCTACGGCTACGCCAACGGCGTCGGCGCCGTGCACTATGTCGCCAACATCAAAAACTACGAAAACATCCTCTCGTGGCGACTCGCGCAGAACACCCTGCCCGCACAAGTCGCCGGCGAACTGAAGTCGAGTACCGTCGCCGTCGCAACCGCCGAATAACCGGCTCGTACACACATACGATAAAAAGCGCCCGGCAGAAGCGGGCGAGCCGCGCTCGTGATTGAGACACGTCCGGTCGTTGACATGACCCACTCACTCCTACCGGCGGCGGCGAAAGAAAGACCGGAGCAGGCCGGCCGCGGCCTCGGCTTCGATTCCGCCGGCGACTTCGGCACGGTGATTGAGCCGCGGATTAGTCAGCAAATCGAACAGACTGCCGGCGGCGCCGGCGCGCGGGTCGGGCGCACCATAAACGACGCGGGCGAGGCGCGCCTGCAGGATTGCACCGGCGCACATCGCGCAGGGCTCGATCGTCACGTACAGCGTCGCACCCGGCAGGCGATAGTTGCGTACGCGGCGCGCGGCGCGGCGCAGGGCCAGGATTTCAGCATGGGCACTGGGATCAGTCGAAGCAATCGGGGCATTGGCCGCGGCGCCGAGAACCTTGCCATCGCGCATTACCACGGCGCCGATCGGCACTTCGCCCGCCGCTTCGGCGCGCCGTGCGAGGCGCAGTGCGCGGCGCATCCAGCGCCTGTCGAGAGAAGTGAGGGTAGAGCAGTGAGGAGTGAGAGAAACCTGGTCATTCCGCTTTCGGTTCATGTCTGGCCTCTCACTTCTCGCTTCTCTTCCCTCTCTCGTCGTCTCACTCCCACTCGATGGTGGCGGGCGGCTTGCCGGTGATGTCGTAGACGACGCGCGAGATGCCGGCAACCCGGTTCACGATTCGCCGCGCCACCTCGTCCAGCAAATCCCAGGGCAGACGCGCCCAGCGCGCCGTCATGAAATCGGTCGTTTCCACCGCGCGCAATGCGATGACGGGCTCGTGGCGGCGCTGGTCGCCCATCACGCCGACGGAACGCACGGGCAGGAACACGGCGAAGGCCTGGCTGACCTTGTCATACACTCCGGCCTCGCGCAGCGCGCCAATGAAGATCGCGTCGGCCGCGCGCAGCAACTCCGCGCGCTCGGCCGTCACCTCACCCAGGATGCGTACGGCAAGCCCCGGCCCCGGGAACGGATGTCGACCGATGAGTTCGGGCGGAAGACCCAGCTCGCGCCCGATCTTGCGCACCTCATCCTTGAACAGATCGCGCAGCGGCTCCAGCAGCCTCAGGTTCATGCGTTCGGGCAATCCGCCCACGTTGTGATGGGACTTGATGACCTGGGCGCCCCCGGCCGTGGCGGCCGACTCGATCACGTCGGGATAGATCGTGCCCTGCGCGAGCCAGCGCACTTCGGGCAGACGTCCAGCTTCGGCTTCGAAGACCTCAATAAAGGCCCGCCCGATCCGCTTGCGCTTTTCCTCGGGATCGGCGACGCCCGCAAGCGCGGCCAGAAAACGCTCGGCCGCGTCCACGCGAACCACTCGCACTCCGAGGTGTCTGGCCATGGCCGCCATGACCTCGTCGGACTCGCCGGCACGCAGCAGGCCGTGGTCCACGAACACCGCCGTCAGTCGGTCGCCGATCGCGGCATGAATGAGTGCGGCGGCGACGGCGGAATCCACCCCGCCGGAAAGTGCGATAACAACTCGTTCCGCGCCAACCCGATCGCGGATGGAGGCAACGTGGTCATCAATGATGTTGCCCGCCGTCCAGTTGCCCCCGGCGCCGCAGATGTCACGCACGAAACGCATGAGAATGCGCGCGCCGCGCTCGGTATGGGTCACCTCGGGATGAAACTGGAGACCGTAAAATCGGCGACTTTCGTCGGCCATCGCGGCGATCGGCGCGGCGTCGCTCGCCGCGGCCACGCAAAAGCCGGGCGGCAGCTCGAGGACGCGGTCGCCGTGCGACATCCACACCTCGAGTTCGCTGTTCTCTCGGGCCATCCCGTCCAACAGGCGGCTCGTACTCTGGATCGCCACCCGGGCGTATCCGAACTCGCGCTCGCCGCTCGCCTCGACCTTGCCGCCCAGTTGCGCGGCCATCGTCTGCATGCCGTAGCAGATACCGAGTACCGGCACGCCCAGTTCGAAGACGGCGGCCGGCGCGGCCGGCGGCGCCGTGCCGGCGGCCGAAGCCGGGCCACCGGAGAGAATCACGCCGAGCGGCGCGAATTCGGCGATCGCCTCGGCCGCCATCGCGGCCGGATGGATTTCGGCATATACACCGGCCTCGCGCACGCGCCGTGCGATCAGACGCGTGTACTGGGATCCGAAGTCGAGGATCAATATACGCTCGGCCGCAGGCGCGGCCGTGCCGCTATTCGAGGCGGTAATTGGGCGCCTCCTTGGTGATCGTGACGTCGTGAACGTGGCTCTCGCGCATGGCGGCGGCCGTCACCCGCACGAACTCCGCACGCTCGCGCATCGCCTCGATGTCGGGCGAGCCGGTGTAGCCCATGCTTGCGCGCAGGCCACCGAGCAACTGGTGGATGATCGCCGCGACCGCGCCCTTGTACGGGACGCGCCCCTCGATACCCTCGGGCACGAGTTTGCCGCGCTCCACACCGCCCTGGAAATAGCGATCGCTGGAGCCATACTCGCCGCCCATCGCGCCAAGTGAACCCATGCCGCGGTAGCTCTTGTAGGAGCGACCCTGGTAGAGTTCCACCTCGCCGGGCGCCTCCTCGGTGCCGGCGAACAGACTCCCGATCATGACCGTGTGCGCGCCTGCGGCAATGGCCTTGGCGAAATCGCCCGAATAACGCACGCCGCCGTCGGCGATCACCGGCACGCCGCTTTTCGCGAGCGCGGCGGCGACCTCGCCGATCGCACTCACCTGCGGCACCCCCACGCCCGCGACGATGCGGGTGGTGCAGATCGATCCCGGTCCGACGCCGACCTTGACGCCGTCCACGCCGGCCTCGACCAGCGCGAGCGCACCCTCGGCGGTCACCACGTTGCCCGCCACCAGCGACAGAGCGGGGAAATTCCTGCGCGCTTCACGCACCATCGCGATCACGCCGCGCGAATGGCCGTGCGCGGTATCAATCACCACCACATCCGCTCCGGCGGCGACCAGGGCTTCGAGCCGCGCGTGTGCTTCCTCGCCCACGCCCACGGCGGCGCCGACGCGCAGGCGCGCGTCCGCATCCTTC
>CAZKOE010000024.1:0-20071 GCA_964554305.1 uncultured Gammaproteobacteria bacterium | reverse complement strand
GACACCAGCAGGCCGTTGACGATGATATTCGTGCTCGTACCGATCAGCGTGCAGGTGCCGCCGAGAATCGCCGCGAATGAGAGTGGCATGGCGAGGCGCGAGGCGGCGATGCGGTGGCGTTTGCCCCAGTCGAGTACGGCGGGCAGGAGGGCTGCGACCACGGGCGTGTTGTTGATGAAGGCGCTCACGGCCGCGGTCGGGAGCATGATGCGGAACTGCGCGATCCACAGGCGTTTGCCGTGGCCGAACAGCCAGCGCGCGGGCGCCGTGACGGCACCGGTATGGCGCAGGCCGGCGGCGACAACATACAGTGCGGCGACGGCGATCAGGCCCGGGTTGGCGAAACCGGTGAAAACTTTTTCCAGCGGCGCGCAGCCGGTTACGGCGAGGATCGCGAGCGCGCCGACGAGCGGGAAATCGGGCGGCATTCGCGGCCAGGCCAGCGCGACAACGGTCGCGCCGAGAACGGCCAGTGTCAATATCGCCTCCCAGCTCATGCGGCGGAATCCGTCTCACCGCTCGTGGGCCGATGCCCGAGAAGACCGGCGAGAAAAGCGCCGGTGTGCGAGTCTGGCGTCTCTACCACTTTTTCGGGCGGTCCGGCGACGACGATCTGCCCACCGGCATCTCCGCCCTCGGGACCGAGGTCGATCACCCAGTCGGCGGTCTTGATGACGTCCAAGTTGTGCTCGATGACCACGAGAGTGTTGCCGTGTCCGCGCAAGCGTAACAGAACGGCCAGCAACTGGCGGATGTCGTGGAAGTGCAGTCCCGTGGTGGGCTCGTCGAAGATATACAGCACGCGGCCGGTGTCGCGGCGCGCGAGCTCACGGGCGAGCTTGATGCGTTGCGCCTCGCCGCCCGAAAGCGTCGTTGCGCTCTGGCCGAGTTTCACGTAGCCCAATCCGACCTCGGCGAGCGTCTCGAGGCGGTGGTGCAGGGCAGGCACGTTGGCGAAGAAGGCGAGCGCCTCCTCCACCGTCATGTCGAGCACCTGGGCGATGTCGCGACCCTTGTAGCGCACTTCGAGCGTTTCGCGATTGTAGCGTGCGCCCCGGCACACGTCGCAGGTGACATAGAGGTCGGGCAGGAAATGCATTTCGACCTTCACCAGTCCGTCGCCCTGGCAGGCTTCGCAACGCCCGCCCTTGAGGTTGAAGGAGAAACGTCCCGGTTTGTAGCCGCGGGCGCGGGCCTCGGGCGTTTGCGCGAACAATTCTCGAATTGATGTAAATAACCCTGTATAAGTTGCTGGATTTGAACGTGGTGTACGCCCAATCGGATTCTGATTGATGGCGATCGCCTTGTCGAGTTGCTCCAGCCCCTCGACGGCGTCGTGCGGCGCGGGCTCGACATTGGCGCGGTTGAGGCTGCGGGCGGCTGCGGCCTGCAGCGTGTCGAGCACCAGCGTGGACTTGCCGGAGCCCGATACACCGGTGACGCAGGTGAACAGCCCCAGCGGAATGGCCACGTCGAGGTTCTTGAGATTGTTGCCACGCGCGCCGCGTACGACGATTTGCGCCGAAGCATCGACGGGCCGGCGCTCGGCCGGGATCGGAATTGCGCGCCGACCGGCAAGATAATCGCCGGTGAGCGAGTCGCCCGCCGCCGCGATGGCCGCCGGCGGGCCGAGGGCGACGACTTTGCCGCCGTGAGTGCCGGCTCCGGGACCCATGTCCACCACGAAGTCCGCGCTGCGGATGGTTTCCTCGTCGTGTTCGACCACGATCACGCTGTTGCCGAGGTCGCGCAGGCGGGTCAACGTTGCGATCAGTCGCCGATTGTCGCGCTGATGCAGGCCGATCGAGGGTTCGTCGAGCACGTACATGACGCCGCTCAGGCCCGAGCCGATCTGGCTTGCGAGGCGGATGCGCTGGGCTTCGCCGCCCGAGAGCGTGTCGGCGCCGCGGGCCAACGTGAGATAGCCGAGGCCGACGTCGTCGAGGAAGTCGAGCCGGGTGGCGATTTCCTTGACGATCCGCGCGGCGATGGCGCCGCGGCGACCCGGCAGTTCGAGCGCGGCAAAGAACCGGCAGGCCGCGGCGATGCTCAGGGCGGCCAATTGCGGAAGGGTCCGGTTCGCGACGAAGACGTTGCGCGCCGCCTCGTTCAGGCGCGTGCCCTGGCAGGCGGCGCAGGGGCGGGTCGTGCGGTAGCGCGCGAGTTCGTCGCGCACGGCGGCCGATTCGGTTTCGCGATAGCGGCGGGCGAGGGTGTTCAGCACGCCCTCGAAGGGATGCTCTCGCCGATAACGCTTGCCGCGCGCCGAAACATAATCGAAGACGATGGTTTCCTTGCCGCTGCCGTAAAGCAGGATATGGCGGATGCGCTCGGGCAATTCCGACCACGGTAACTCGACGTCGAAGTCGTAGTGGCGGGCGAGGCTCTCGATGAGACGGAAATACCAGGAATTGCGCCGATCCCAGCCGCGCAGCGCACCGGCCGCGAGCGACAATGAGGGTTGGGTCACGATCTTTGCCGGATCGAAGAAGTACTCTTCGCCGAGGCCGTCGCAGGCGGGGCAGGCGCCGGCCGGATTGTTGAAGGAGAACAGCCGCGGTTCGAGTTTGGCGAGGCTCCAGCCGCAGACGGGACAGGCATAACGCGCGGAGAAGATCGTATCGCCGCCTTCTTTCCGCTCAAGGGCGGTAACGATGGCGCCGTCCTCGCCAAGACCGAGCGCCGTCTCGAAAGATTCGGCGAGGCGCGCGGCGGCGCCGGCGCGGACGCGCAGGCGATCCACGACGACATCCAGATCGTGCTTGCGGGCCGGGTCCAACGCCGGCGGCGGGTCGAGCTCCAGGATCTCGCCGTCAATGCGCACGCGCACGAAGCCACGTTTGCGCAGCTCGGCGAGGCGTTCGCCGAGCGTGCCTTTGCGTTCGCGCTCGAGCGGGGCGAGAATCATTACCCGTTCGCCCTCGGGGCGGGCGAGCACCGCATCCACCATTTCGGTAACGGTTTGGGCGTCGAGTGCGACGCCGTGGTGCGGGCAGCGGGGCGTGCCGGCGCGCGCATAAAGCAGGCGCAGGTAATCGTGGATTTCGGTTGCCGTGCCGACGGTCGAGCGCGGATTGTGGGAGGCCGTCTTTTGCTGGATGGCGATGGCGGGCGAGAGTCCCTCGATCGAATCCACGTCCGGTTTTTCCATGAGCGCGAGAAACTGGCGAGCGTAGGCGGAGAGCGATTCCACGTAGCGGCGCTGGCCTTCGGCATAGAGCGTGTCGAAGGCGAGCGAGGATTTGCCCGAGCCCGACAGACCGGTGACGACGACGAGCTTGTCGCGCGGGATATCGAGCTCGATGTTCTTCAGATTGTGAGTGCGGGCGCCGCGGATACGGATGCGGTCCATCGGAATCGGGCCGGCAAATAAATCGCTTACTATACGATGCGGGTGGCGTTCGCCGCAAAGTGCGGCGTGCCACCGCTCAATCGAAGGAGAAAAATGGCGGCAGGCAAATCCGGATTGCGGCGTGACGCGGGCGTCATCGGGCTCCTGTTCTTCAGCGTCGGCGGCATCATCGGTTCGGGTTGGCTGTTCGGCCCCTTCGATGCGGCCAGGGCCGCGGGCCCCTGGAGCGTCGCCTCCTGGGTGATCGGCGCCGCGATCGTGATGCTGATCGCGCTTGTCTATGCCGAACTCGCGACGATGATGCCGAAGTCGGGTGCGCTGATCCACATCAGCTACATCGGTCACGGCCGGCTCATCGGGCGCATCTGGTCGTGGATTCTCTACCTCCAGAGCGTCGTCACGCCGCCGATCGAGGTGATGGCCATACTCACCTACATCAACAATCGGGTTCCGTATTTCGTCGAACCGCATACGCATGTTTTGACCGGGATCGGCATCCTTGTCGCAATCGGCTTGCTGGCCGTCGCGGTCGTGTTCAATTTCTTCGCCTTGAAGCTCGTCTTGCTGATCAACAGTGCGGCGACCTGGTGGAAACTGTTTATCCCGCTCGCGAGCATCGCGATCCTCATGAGCTACTCCTTTCATCCGGGCAACTTTCACCTTCAACTCGGATCGGTGCATGCCGCCGGCATGCTGACGGCCGTTTCCACCGCCGGCGTCGTTTTCAGTTTCCTCGGCTTCCGGCTGGCCATCGACCTCGGCGGCGAAACGAAAAAGCCGGGCCGCAACATTCCGATCGCCGTCATCGGCTCGATTCTGATTGCCGTGCTGATTTACGTGGGGCTCGAGGTCGCAACGATCACGGCGGTGCGCCCCGCGGATTTCGCCGGCGGTTGGCACACGCTTTCCTTCAACGGCGATGCCGGCCCCTTTGCCGCCCTCGCCGTCATCATCGGTGCGCTGTGGTGGTCCTATGTGCTTTACGCGGATGCAATCATTTCGCCCTTCGGCACCTCGCTCATTTACACCACCGACAGCTCGCGGCTCGGCTACGCGATGTCCGAGGTGGGCGGTGCGCCGCGGGGCATGCACCGGTTGAATCGCCACGGCACGCCCTGGATATCGCTGCTCATCACCTTCGTGATCGCTTGCCTGTTTCTGTTCCCGTTTCCTTCCTGGAGCCAGTTCGTGGGTTATGTTTCCGACATCACCGTGCTCTCCTACGGCATCGGGCCGATCGTGCTCTTGATCATGCGCGAGCGCCGGCCCGACGAGCCGCGTCCCTTTCGCCTGCGTGCTGCCCGGATGCTAGCGCCGCTCGCGTTCATCGCCTCGAACTGGGTGATTTTCTGGACCGGCGCAACGACCGTGAGTTTTCTCTTCGGCCTGCTCGCGGCAATGTTCGTGGTTTACGGCTTGTGGTACTTCGCGATTGCGCGCAAACCGTTCGCCGAACTCGGCCTGCGCCATGCCTGGTGGGCCTTTCCCTATTTCATTGGCCTGTGGCTGCTCTCCTGGGTCGGCCCGGACGACCTCGGCCCCGCCCATGTGAGTCTGTTCCGGCTGCGCGCGCTCGGGCTTCTGCCGCTCGGCTGGGACATGTTTGCGATCGCGGTGTTCAGCCTCGCGATCCTGTACCTTGGGATCCGCTGCGCCTTGCCGCGCGCCGAAGCCGCCGTGTACTATGAGCGCATCAGGCATGCGGAGATGCCCGGAGAACCGGAGGCATGAGCGGAGCGGGCAGACTGCGGGCGGCGAAGCCGGGGCGGGTGCTGTACCGGCTGTGGCCGCAGGCGCCGCTCGCGCTGTTTCTGATCGCCGCGGGCGTACTCAACATCCTCGCGGGTTTCCACGCCGGTGTTCTCGGCCATTTGAGCGCCGTCGGCGTGTCGGAGATTCCCGGCGAGGTTTCGTTCGGGGCGCTCGGCAGCGGCGTCCAGATCATCCTTGGCGCCGGCCTGCTGCTCTCGGGTGCTGCGCTGTTCCGGAGACTCCGGGTCGCCTGGGTATTCGCGCTCATGCTGCTCGGCATCACGGTCGCGGTCAACGTGGCCAAGGCGCATTTCGGCGGCTCGATGATCATCCCGAGCGTTACCCTGGTGCTGCTTGCCGTGCTGGGCCGCCATTTCCGCCGCCAGACCGTCATCGGCGGCGTACTGATGTCGGGTTCCGGGGTCATTGCGGTGCTCGCCTACGGCACCTTCGGCATGTATTTGCTCGGCAATCAGTTCGATCCGCCGATCAAGACGCCGTTGACGGCGCTCTACTACACGATCGAGACGCTCTCGACCATCGGTTACGGCGATTACCACGCCGCGACCCCGTTTGCACAGGGCTACATGATCACCCTGATCGTGGTCGGGCTTTCGGTGTTTGCAACCGCCGTGTTCTCGATCCTGGGCCCGGCGCTGTCGGGTCACTTCAGCCGTCTGTTCAATCCCACCGGAGTACGTACCGTGCCAAAGAACCACGTCATCATCGCCGGGACGGGCGCCATGGCCCGCAATACGACACTGGAACTTGTGCGCCGCCGGGTTCCCCTCGTGCAGGTGATCGCGCCCGGCGCGGAGCCGCCGCTTGCCGACCAGCCCTTTGTGACGGGCGGCACGAGCGATACCGAGGTACTTGAAGAGGCCGGCATTGCCCATGCCCGGATGCTGATCGCCGCGGCCGCCGCCGATGGCGAGAACGCCTTCATCGTACTCGCGGCGAAGGATCTGAACCCGGAGCTAAAGGTGCTCGCCGTGGCCAGTGACGCGCAGGCCGCGCGCCGCCTCAGGCTGGCCCATGCCGACATGGTTTTCTCGCCGGCCGAGGTGGGCGGGCGCCTGCTCGCCGGCCTGGTCGAAGGCGAAGAGCTGCCCGCGGCGCTCCGGAGCCTGTTCGCGACGGCGGGCTGAGCGAAGCTGAAAAAATTTCCGGTTCACGTTATCCTTTGAAGCTACACAATCGAGACAGGAGAGGCCATGAATGACTCCGCGACCGGCACCGGTGCACCCGACGATTCGCGCCTGCCGCGTATTCCCTACCAAAAGGTGATTGAAGGCCAGCCCGCGCTGGTGACCGGCGCGAACTCCGGCATCGGCCGTGCGGTCGCGCTGGGGCTTGCGCAGGCCGGAGCCGATGTCGCCGTGAACTACATCGTTCATCCGGAGACGGCGGAAGAAGTCGCGCACGCAATCGAGGGCTTCGGGCGCAAGGCGATTACCGTCAAGGCCGACGTCAGCAAGGAGGACGAGGTCGAAAAAATGTATGCCACGGCGATACAGCATTTCGGCACCCTTCACATTTCCGTGTCGAACGCGGGCCTCCAGCGCGACTCCGCGTTCGACAAGATGACGCTCGAGCAGTGGAACACGGTCATCGGAGTAAACCTGACCGGCCAGTTCCTGTGTTGCCGCGCGGCGACTCGGGAGTTCCAACGCCGCGGTCTCGACGATTCGGTGTCGGTGGCGGCCGGGAAGATCATCTGCATGAGTTCGGTGCATCAGGAAATTCCCTGGGGTGGCCACGCCAACTACGCGGCCTCCAAGGGCGGCATCATGCAGCTCATGGAAAGCATTGCGCAGGAACTCGCGCCGCAACGCATTCGCGTGAACGCGATTGCCCCCGGGGCGATCCGCACGCCGATCAATACGCCCGCCTGGAGCACGCCCGAAGCCTATGCCGAATTGATGAAGCTCGTGCCCTACCGCCGTATCGGCGAACCCGACGATATTGCGCGCGCGGCGGTCTGGCTCGCCTCCGATGCGGCGGATTACGTCACCGGCGCGACGCTGTTCGTGGACGGTGGCATGACGCTTTTCCCCGGCTTTGCGACCGGCGGATAACCGCTCCGGATTTCCGCACGTGCGAAGCGCCCGGCGCGGACTTGCTTTTTGCGGCTTTGACGGATAAAAAGTAATATACTTGACTTTCTTAAAGTTTTCGATGGGGGGTATATAACCCCCCCGGCCTTGACCGGCACATTATGCTTGCCTCTTCTCCTCTTGCGGGAGAAGGTTGAGATTAAGGGGTAGCGTCGCGCGGGCGGCGCCCCCTGCCGGTCCGGTACTGCGTCAAAGAGCCGGGAACTCTGGAGTCACCTTCGGTTCCCGCCGGGGATGGACGACTTTCCCTGTTGATGCTCTTTGTGATTGTGAGGAAACGACGGAAAAAAGTAAATCGAGTTTCTCTGGCCGATCTGTTTGAATGAGTGCTTTTGTGTCGAGCCGCGTACCGGAGGATATAGTGGCAACAGAAGATTCTTCGGGAGTTCCCACGTGGCCGAACTTGGCAGATGGGGAAACCTCGATCGAGGCCGAATTGGTCAGCCATGCGGCGGTCGGACTGTACCGGCTCGATGCCGACGGGAAGCTCGTTCACGCCAACCCGGCGCTCGCCGGGTTGCTCGCACATTCGTCCACAACGGAGTTACTGCCGGCGCGTGTGGATTTTCGCCGTGACCTGTACGCCGATTCCGAACATGCCAGTCGGATCGTCGGGCACCTCGAGAAGCACGGCCGCGTCGAGAGGCTGGAAGCCGAGGTTGTGCGTGCCGACAAGCGACATGTCTGGATGGCCGAAACCGCCGTCGTCCTGCGTGATGCGAACGGGCGCAAGACGGGCGAGGCGGGCACTCTGATAGACATCGACGAGCGCCACGGCGCCGAAGAGGCGCTGGCCCGCTCCGAGGAGAAATACCGTACGCTGGTCGAACACAGCCAGGACGGCATTTTCGTTCTTCAGGATGAACGCATCGTTTATGCGAATCCGGTCCTGACCCGCATGGGAGGCTACGAGCCCGAAGAAGTCATCGGCGAAAAGGCAGAGCGGTTCTTCGTGCCCGCCGAGCGGGACCGGTACCGGAAGATCCAGGCGCTGCGCGAGAGCGGCAGCCGCACGGAATTCTATTATGAGACCCGGCTCCTCGCGAAGGACGGCAAGGCCGAGGTGCCGGTTTCCATCAAGTCGGGGCCGGTCCGCTATCTGGGCGAAAACGCGATCATCGGCACGGTGCGCGACCTCAGCAGCTACCTCGCCGAGAAACGGCGGAGTGAGAAAGCGGAAGATCGCTACCGGGAATTCGTGAAGCATGCCGCCGTGGGCATTTACAGGAGCACGCCCTCCGGCGAGCTGCGCGTTGCCAATCCGGCGCTGGCGGGTATGCTCGGCTACGCGTCGCTCGACGAGTTGCGCGCCGTCGTCGCCAATGTCCGCGATCTGTATGCTTTCCCGAAGGAGCGCGAATCCTCCCTGGCGAAGCTCGAGGCCGAAGGTACGTTCAAGGCCCGGGAGTTGCGGCTGCGCCGCCGTGACGGGACGGCCATCTGGGTCGCGGAGACCGCGCGGGTCGTGCGCGATGATACGGGCCGGCCCCTGTATTACGAGGGGATGATCGAGGACATTTCCGAGCGCAAGAAAATCGAGCGGAAGCTCCGGTTTCGCATGACCCACGACGCGCTGACGAACCTGCCCAACCGCGAGCTGTTCGGGGGTTATCTGGCTACGGCGCTGAAAACGGCACGGTGCCTCGGAAAAGCGGGCCACGCCGTTGCATTTGTCGACCTCGACGTTTTACGCGGCGTGAACGACAGCCTCGGACATGCCCAGGGCGATCTGTTCCTGAAAGAGGCGGCCGCACGCCTGCAAGGGGCCATCGGCCCGCGAAACGTGTTGTGCCGTTACGGCGGAGACAAGTTCGCCCTGCTCGCCGCCGGGGTTGCCAGCATAGCCGCCGCGGACGCGCTGGCCGTCCGCATCGAATCGGCCCTGAACGAGCCTTTCGTCCTGCGCGGACACGAAATTTATCCACGCGTGAAGTTGGGCGTCGCGCTGTGCACCCCCGATTACGGCGACATCGATGCCTTGCTGCACGACGCGGACACGGCGCTCACCGCCTGTGATCGCATGGACCGGATCGGTCATGCGGTTTTCGACGATACGATCCGCAATGCCGCGACCGAGCGTCTGCAGCTCGAATCGGACATGCGGGCGGGCCTGGAGCGCGGCGAGTTCGAGATGCACTATCAGCCGATTTACGACAACGCCAAGCGCAGAATCGTCTCCTTCGAGGCCCTGGTGCGGTGGCGGCACCCGCAACGCGGTCTGCTCGAACCGGCCGTATTCCTGCCGATCGCCGAAGAGACCGGCCTGATTTTCGAACTGGGGGAACAGGGCTTTCGCGCGGCCCTGCGCGACTGCCTGAGTTGGCAGGGAGCGGGGGAAGAGGTTGCCGTTGCGTTCAATCTCTCCAATTCCCAATTCAATGCGGAGCGTCTCCCGGCGAGACTGGCGGAAGGGCTTGAAAGCAGCGGATTGCCGGCGCATCTCCTCGAGCTCGAGATTACCGAAGACGTGTTCCTGTCCGACCCGCTGCGCGCGAGGCGCATGTTCGAGCGCCTGCGCAGGCTTGGCGTGAAATTCCACCTGGACGATTACGGTACCGGCTACGCGGGGCTTTTCTGGCTGCGTGAACTGGCCTTCGATGCGTTGAAGCTGGATCGCAGCTACGTCGAGCGGATTCCGCACGACTGGCGCGCGCGCGCGATCGTCAGAAACGTCATCGCCCTGGCCCGCGATCTGGGCATGGGGGTGATCGCCGAGGGCGTCGAGACCGAGGACGAGGTCGATACGCTCGCGGCGATGAATTGCGGGCTTGTGCAAGGCTATTATTACGGTGCCGCCGTCGAACCGCAAGCGGTTCGCGGCTTGCTGACCGGCGCCGCGTAAGCGGGCGAAATCGCCGACACCGGTTGCCGGCGAAGGGGCGTCTCGGCGACAATAAACACTTTTCCGCGGGAGAGACTCATGCCCACACGTCGAGAGCTTGCCAACGCCATCCGCGCGCTGGCCATGGATGCCGTCCAGAAGGCCGATTCCGGGCATCCGGGCATGCCGATGGGCATGGCCGACATCGCCGAGGTCCTCTTCAACGACTTCCTGCGCCACAACCCGGCCAACCCCAAGTGGCCGGGGCGCGATCGTTTCCTGCTCTCGAATGGCCACGGCTGCATGTTGCAGTACGCAGCATTGCATCTCGCGGGCTATGACCTGCCGATGAACGAGATCAGGAACTTCCGCCAGTTGCACTCGATCACGCCGGGCCACCCCGAATACGGGCACACGCCGGGCGTGGAAGTCACCACCGGACCGCTCGGGCAGGGCGTTGCCAACGGGGTCGGCCTCGCGCTCGCCGAGGCGCTGCTGGCAGCGGAGTTCAATCGCCCCGGCCACGAAATCGTGAACCACCACACTTATGTCTTCTGCGGCGACGGCTGCCTGATGGAAGGCGTCTCGCACGAGGCGGGCTCGCTTGCCGGCACGCTCGGGCTCGGCAAGTTGATCATGGTCTATGACGACAATGGCATCTCGATTGATGGCGAGGTCAAGGGCTGGTTCCGAGACGATGCGGCGAAGCGCTTCCAGGCCTACGGCTGGCACACGGTGGGCCCGATTGACGGCCTCGATGCGCAAGCGGTGAAAGCGGCGCTGGAGGAAGCGCGGGCCGAGACGAAGCGCCCGAGCCTCGTTCTCGCCCGCACGATCATCGGCTACGGCGCGCCGGACAAGCAGGGCACGGCCGCGACCCATGGCAGTGCGCTCGGCGAGGACGAAGTCGCCGCCGCGCGCAAGGAACTCGGCTGGCAATACCCGCCATTCGAGATTCCGGACGAAATCTACGCGGGTTGGGACGCGCGCGAGCGCGGGGCGAAGTTCGAGGCCGAGTGGCGTGAGCGTTTCGCGGCCTATGAGGAGGCGCATCCGAGGCTCGCGGCGGAGCTGCGCCGGCGCCTCGACGGGAAACTTCCCGATGCATGGACGGAAACCATAGAGGCCTACATCGCGAAGGTGTCCAGGGAAGGCAAGGCGCGGGCGACGCGCAAGGCTTCGGGCGCGGCGCTTGCGGCCATCCAGCCGGTGCTGCCGGAACTCGTCGGTGGTTCGGCCGATCTCACGCCTTCGAACGACACCTGGTTTCCCGATGCCAGGGTCATCCAGCCCGGCAAACCGGAAGGCAACTACCTGCATTGGGGCGTGCGCGAGTTCGGCATGACGGCGGCCCTGAACGGCATGGCGGTTCACGGCGGCCTGATTCCCTACGGCGGCACTTTTCTCACCTTTTCGGACTACGCGCGCAACGCCGTGCGTCTGGCGGCGCTCGGGAAATATCCGACGATCCTCGTCTATACCCACGATTCAATCGGCCTCGGCGAGGATGGGCCGACCCATCAACCGATCGAGCATCTGGCGAGTCTGCGCGCGATTCCGGGCATGACGCTGTGGCGGCCCGCCGACGACGTGGAAACGGCCGTTGCCTGGCGCGATGCGATCGAGCGCAAGGACGGCCCGACGCTGCTCGCGCTGACCCGCCAGTCGGTGCCGCATTACGATCGCGACGCGAAGCAGATCGAGGCCATTCGCCGCGGCGGCTACGTGCTTTACGAGCCCGGGGAAACCCCGGCGGCGCTCATCATCGGCACCGGTTCGGAAGTGGGCCTGGCGGTGGAAGCCGCGAAGTCGCTGGGCGGCGAAGGCACGCCGACGCGGGTCGTCTCGATGCCGTGCATGGAGCTGTTTCTGGCGCAGGACGAGGAATGGCGCGAGGCGGTGCTGCCGGCCGGGATTCGCGTTCGCGTCGCCGTGGAGGCGGGCGTGCCGATGCCCTGGTATCGCTTCGTCGGCGGCGCCGGGCGTATCGTCGGGCTCGAACGCTTCGGTGAATCGGCACCCGGCGAAGAGGTCTTCGACGAACTTGGTTTCACGCCGGCGCAGGTTGCGGCGGCGGTGCGTGAGAGCCTCGACGCGGCAGGATCTTAGGCCCCCGGATGGGCACGCCGGAAAGGCGTGCGTTGACGGCCCACATGTTGGACGGCGGCAGTGCGCTTCGCGCTTGTGCCGGCCTGCAGAGGCGATCGAATTTCTGTTGCATTAAATGGCTTTGAGGAGAAGGTGACAATGATCAAGTTAGCTATCAACGGTTACGGGCGCATCGGCCGCAACATTCTGCGTGCCCTTTACGAAGCCGGTCTGCGCGACGACCTCGAAGTCGTCGCCATCAACGATCTGGGCAGCGCCGAGACCAATGCGCATCTCACCCGTTTCGACTCGGTGCACGGGCGTTTTCCCGGCGAGGTTCGGGTCGAGGGCGAAAACCTGGTCGTCAACGGCGACGCGATCCGCGTCTGTGCCGAGCGCGACCCCGCGCGGCTTCCCTGGTCGCGGCTTGGCGTGGACCTCGTGATCGAATCCACGGGGAAGTTTACGCAACGCGCGCAGGCCGAAGAGCATTTGAAAGCGGGCGCGAAGAAGGTGCTCCTGTCGGCGCCGGCGAAGGATCCGGTGGACGCAACGATCGTTTACGGTGTCAACCACGAACTGCTCGATCCCGACAGGCACACCGTCGTTTCCAACGGTTCCTGCACCACGAACTGTCTCGCGCCGATTGCCCAGGTATTGAATGAACTCGCGGGCATCGAAGGCGGCGTCATGAACACGGTGCACGCCTTTACGAACGACCAGAATCTGCTCGACGTCTACCACAAGGATTTGCACCGCGCGCGCGCGGCGACGATGAGCATGATTCCGACCACGAGTGGCGCCGCCAAGGCGATCGGCCTGGTATTGCCGGAACTGGATGGCAGACTCACCGGTTTTGCGGTGCGCGTACCGACGCCGAACGTGTCCTTCGTGGACCTCACGGTACTGACCGAACGCGAAGTCACGGTGGAGGACGTGCACCGGGCGATGCGCGAGGCGGCAAACGGTCGCCTCAAGGGCATCCTCGCCATCAACACCGAGCCCCTCGTTTCCATCGATTTCAATCACAATCCGCATTCGGCAACCTACGAGGCGGGGTTGACTCATGTCACCGGAAAGATGGTGAAGGTCTGCGCCTGGTACGACAACGAATGGGGATTTTCCAATCGCATGCTCGATACCGCCGGCGCCATGTTCGGTATTGCCAAACGGTGATGAGCGGCTTCAATACCCTCGACGACTTCGCGCTCGAAGGTCTGCGCGTGTTCATGCGCGTAGACTTCAACGTGCCGCTCGATGAAGGGCGGATTACGAGCGATGCGCGCATTCACGCCGCGCTTCCGGGGATTCGCAAGGCGCTCGATGGCGGCGCGCGGCTGCTTCTTGCCTCGCATCTCGGCCGTCCCCGGGAAGGAAAGTTCGAGGCGAAGTATTCGTTGCGGCCGGTCGCAAACAGGCTCGCCGAACTCCTGGGCGCCGAAGTGCCGCTCGTTGGCGACTATCTGGATGCCGCACCGAATGTCGAGCCGGGCCGCGCGGTGCTGCTCGAAAACGTACGCTTCAACCGCGGCGAGAAGACCGACGACGAGGCGCTCGCGAAACGTTATGCCGCACTGTGCGACCTGTATGTCATGGATGCCTTCGGCAGCGCCCACCGCGCCCAGGCTTCGACGCATGCCGTGGCGCTCGCGGCGCCGGCCGCGGCGGCGGGGCCACTGCTTGCCGCCGAACTCGATGCGCTCGAACGCGCGCTTCGCAACCCGGCGAGACCCTTTGCGGCCATCCTCGGCGGAGCCAAGGCCGCGGACAAGCTCGGCGTCCTCGGGGTTCTGGTCGAACGCTGCGACGTTCTCATCGTGGGCGGCGGTATCGCCAATACCTTCCTTGCCGCCGCGGGCCACGACGTCGGCCGCTCGCTTTACGAGAAGGATTTCGTTGCGGCGGCCAAGGCGATCCTGGCGACGGCACATAAACGCGGCACGTCGTTTCCCCTGCCGATCGACGCGGTGGTCGCGACCGAACTCAGCGAAGATGCCGAGGCTGATGTCAAGGCCGTCGGTGAGATCGGCGACGAGGACATGATCCTCGACATCGGCCCCGATACGGCGAAACTCTATCGCGAGGCGCTCAAGAACATGGGGACGATCGTCTGGAACGGGCCGGTGGGCGTGTTCGAATACGAACAGTTCGCCGCGGGCAGCCGCGCCGTCGCCGAGGCCGTCGCCGCCAACGGCGCGCATTCGATCATCGGCGGCGGCGACACGATCGCCGCGCTCGACAAATTCGGCCTGCGCGAGCGGGTGAGCTACGTGTCCACGGGCGGTGGCGCCTTTCTCGTCTGGCTTGAAGGCAAGACGTTGCCGGCCGTGGCGGCGCTCGAGGATCGTGCCCGCGGCTGAGTTTTTTCGCGACCCGCGACGCACGAAAATCGTCGCGACGCTCGGGCCGGCCGTGGACACGCATGGCAGGCTGGAGCGGATGCTCTTGGCCGGCGTGAATCTCGTGCGTCTGAACTTCTCCCACGGCAGCCACGCCGAGCATCGGCGCCGGGTTGCCGCGGTGCGTGCCGCCGCCGACAAACACGGCCTCGACGTCGGCGTACTGATGGATCTGCAGGGGCCGAAAATCCGCATCCAACGCTTCCGCGACGGCGAGATCGAATTGGTCGAAGGCGCCGCGTTCACACTCGATGCGAGCCTGGCGCCGGACGCGGGCGATGAAACGACGGTCGGCGTGACCTGGCGCAAGCTGCCCCGCGATGTCTCGCGGGGCGATACGCTGGTTCTCGGCGACGGTGAAATCTCGCTCAAGGTGTGTGAAGTCGAGGGGCCGCGCGTACATTGCGAGGTCGCGACCGGGGGCAGATTATCCGATCACAAGGGGCTCAATCGCCGCGGCGGAGGCTTGTCCGCGGCGGCGCTGACCGAGAAGGACCGCAGGGACATCCGTCTCGCCGCCGAACTGGACGCGGATTACCTGGCCGTCTCGTTTCCGCGCTCGGCGAGCGACATCGAGCATGCGCGCCGGCTGTTGCGCGAAGCGGGCGGGCAGGGCGCCATCGTTGCCAAGATCGAGCGCGCCGAGGCGGTGGAACGCCTCGATTCGATCATCCTGGCGAGCGATGCGGTCATGATCGCGCGCGGCGACCTTGCCGTGGAGATCGGCGATGCGCCGCTTCCGGGCGTGCAGAAGCGCATCGTGCGCCGCGCGCGCGAGTACAACACGGCCGTCATCGTCGCGACGCAGATGATGGAGTCCATGGTCACGAGTCCCGTTCCGACCCGGGCCGAGGTGCTCGATGTCGCCAATGCCGTGCTCGATGGTACCGATGCCGTCATGCTGTCGGAGGAAACGGCGGTCGGCAGGCATCCGGTCAAGGTGGTCGAGGCGATGGCGCGCGTGTGCCTCGGCGCGGAGAGCGAGCCGCCTGCGGAGCGCACTGTCGTGGAAGGGGATGGCCGATTCATGCGCGTGGACGAGACCGTCGTGAATGCGGCCATGTACATCTCGCGTCATCTCGACCTCGGCGCCCTGGTTGCTCTCACCGAAAGCGGTACCACGGCGCTTTACATGTCGCGGCTGCGCGCGGGGATTCCGATCTACGCGCTGACGCCACACGAGGCGACGCGCCGCCGCGTGACCCTGTACCGCGGTGTCTATCCCGTCGCCTTCCGCGAAGAGGCGGGGACGAACGGCGACGAACTGCACGACGCGGCCGCCGTATTGGCGGCGCGCGGCGCGGTCGCTCCCCGCGATTACATCTTGATTACCCATGGCAAGATTCGTGGCGTTGCCGGCGGCACCAACAGCCTGCATCTCGTGCGCGTCGGCGATCTTCTGCGCAAGTCTTGACGGAATTCGCGGCTTGCGGTCTTTCCGTTGCCGGGCCCGATGCCGGTAAATAAGCGGTACAATTGAAGGTGGCGGGAAGCGGTTCCCGTTCGGAGACGAGGAGAATGGTATGAAGATGCGACTGATAATGGTAATGATTCCGGCGCTGGCGCTGGGTTTTGCGGGCGCGGCCCTGGCCGCCGGCTCGTCGGGTAACGCGGGCAGCGCCAACGTGCAGAAGCTGATTCAGGCGCATGGCTGTTCGTCCTGCCACGCCGCCAAGAGCAAGATCATCGGTCCCGCCTGGGACTGGGTCGCCTGGCGCTACAAGGGCAAATCGAAGCAGACTGCCGTGAATGAAGTCGCAAAATTCATCGTCAGCGGCGGAGTCGGCTATTGGAAGAAGTGGACCGGCGGCATTCCCATGCCGGCGCATCCCGGCCTCAAGGGAAAACAGGCACAGGCGATCGCGCAGTGGGTGCTTTCGCATCCGCCGGTCAAGCCGCCCAAGGCGGGTGGTTGACGTTCCGTAGCTCATTGATCTCCCGGTTCGGCAGGCCCCCGGGAGAAAGCCGGTTCCATCAATTGCAGCCCCGGCAACCGCAAGGGGAGGGCGTGTTTCAAAGCCAATGGGTGCGGCCAGGGCGGGCGCGCTCTTGTTGATGCCGCGCCGGACGGCTATAATGAGCCTGCCTTGTCGCCGGGAATCTTGCGAATTTTGACACGCCTCGCCTTTCTTTTATGCGCCATGGTCCCGGCGGCGGCGCTGGCGGCGACTCCGGCCGGGACACCATCGGCGACCGGCTCGGGAGCGCCGACTCTTGCTACGGCCCAATCGGCGAGCGGCGCCGCTACGGCGGCCTTCCCGCGATCCACCCGGAACTTCGTGGTGCCGTTTCCCAAGGTGGACACGAGCGGACTCCCGCCCGAGCTGGCCGGCGAGGTCAAGAAGGGTGAGTACCTGGTGCGGATATCCGACTGCATGGCCTGCCACACGGATCACTCGCGAAGCGAGATCAACGGCAAGCCGTTCGCCGGCGGGCTGCCGTTGAAGACGGCATTCGGCGACATCTATTCGCGCAATATCACCCCGGACAAGGAAACAGGCATCGGCGACTGGACCTTCGAGCAGTTCGACAAGGCGGTGCGCTATGGAGTGAGCCCGCATGGTTATCTGTTCGCGGCCATGCCCTACAACAATTACAATCGGATGTCGAAGGCACAGGTCCGCGATATCTGGGAATATCTCAAGCGCGTTCCCGCCGTACATCGGAAAAACAAACCGGTCGGTCTTCTCCCGCCGTTCAGTTGGCGCTGGTTACAGTTCGGCTGGCGTTTCCTGTTCTTCAAGCCGGTCGAAGACGTTCATCATTACGATCCGCACCATCCCTTCGATCCGAACCGTTCCGAACAGTGGAATCGCGGCCGCTTTATCGTCAAGGGGCCGGCGCACTGCGGCACCTGCCACACTCCCCACAGTCTGCTCGGCTCGGCCCAGCACAGTCACGCGCTGGCCGGCTCCGCCTTTTCGGGCATGTGGGCACCGAATATCGGCTCGGCGGCAAGCGGGGCCTATTCGGTTGCGACGATCTCCAGGGTATTCAAGGATGCTCGCGGCCTTGCCGGTGGTGATCTCCGGGGCCCGATGCTCGATGCAGTCTCGAACAGCCTCAAATACCTGACGCCGGCCGATATGAAGGCGGTTGCCGTTTACATCCGGAGCGTCACGGGGACGCCCGCCGGCGGTCCTCAACCGGTTTCGCCCGCGGCCGTGGACCTCGCCCTCGGGCAGAAGACCTACCAGACGACCTGCGCCGCCTGTCACGCCGCCGGCATCGGTGGCGCGCCCAAGGTCGGAAATGCCGAAGACTGGAAGTCGCTCTCCAAGGAGCCGATACTCATATTGTTCCAGAACGTGTGGCACGGCGTGAGCATCATGCCCGCAAAAGGCGGTTGCAATACCTGTTCCAGGCGCGATATCTCCTCGGCCATTGCCTACATGCTGACGCAAAGCCAGCCGGGAGCGAACGCAACGGCCGCGGCGGAACAGGCCTCGTCCGGTACCGCGAACGCCGGGATACCCAAGAACACGGTGAGCCTTGCGGTCGGCAAGCAGATTTACCAGGCGCACTGCGCCGCCTGCCACGCCGGTGGATTGTATGGCGCGCCGCGTTACGGCGACGCCTCCCAATGGACCACTCGCCTCAAACTGGGGCTCGATCAGCTGCATCAAAACGCATTCGATGGCATCGGCGCAATGCCACCGAAAGGCGGCTGCGCCAGTTGCAGCGAGGATCAGATTTTGTCCGCCGTGAACTATATCGTTGCCGGCAGCGGCGGCAAGGCCATGGTCGAGAAGTCGCAGGCCGCGGGCGGCTGAGGAGGAAGCGATGCCGAACGCACTCGATCTTTTCTGGTGGCTTCTGCTGGGCGGCTTTGTTGCCGCGGTGGGCATCGTGCTCGCGGGCGAACTCGGGCTTTCGGTACTGATGCCTTACCTTGCCAGGAACGAGGGCGATCGGCGCCAGTTGCTCGCGCGTGCGGCGCCGCCCATGAGTGGGCATGCCGTGTGGGTGGTACTCGTCGGGGGCGCGATGGTCGGCGCCTGGTGGCCGCTGTTTCATGCCACGTTTTTTTCCGGCCTGTGGCTGGTACTCCTGTTTTTCATCGTGGCGATGCTCGTCGCGCCGATCGGCCACGGCTACCGGCCGGCAATCACCTCGCAGTGGCGCGGCGCCTGGGATGGCCTGTGGGCGCTGGCGAGTCTTGCTTCACTTCTGGTGCTTGGCATGGGCGTCGGCACGACGATCAGCGGCGTGCCGCTCCACTTCGATGCGAACGGGGCCGTTCTGTGGGGCGATTTCGCCGCTCGTTTCACGCCCTATGACGTGCTGGTTCCGGGGCTGATGGCGGTGGCGCTTGGTGTATTTCTGGCCACGGCACGCGTATCCGCCAGCACTACCGGCGAGATGGCGCAGCGAGCACGCAAACTCTTGATTCCCACCGGTGGGCTCGCCTTTCTCATCTTCATCGGCGGCGCCGTCTGGGCGACCCAGTTGACGGGTTACTCCATGGCCTACCCCGTTTCGGGAGCGGCCCTGACCAACCCCGTTCATGGCACGGTGTTCCCGGCCAGCGGCGCCTATATCGAACAGTATCTGGGCCAGTACCCGCAGCTTACGTTGCTCGGAAGTTGGCCATTGCTGATCGTGCCCATCTTCGCCGGCGTGTCGTTGCTCGTGGCCCTGTTCTTCTCCTGGCGCGGGCGCTACGGGCGTGCCTGGGTTCTCGGTGCGATGGCGGTCTTCGGCATCGTCGGCACAGCCGGGGCGACCACCTATCCGATCATTCTGCCCTCGACCGCGGTGCCGGCGCAAAGCCTTACCGTCTGGAACGCTTCAATGCCGGCTCCGGTGTTGATCGCCTACCTGATCTGGCTCGGACTTCTGATTCCGGCGGCGTTTGCCTTCGAGGTCTGGGCGCGGCGGCAGCACGATACGGCGACCGGTACCGCGGCGTCCGGTTAGACCGGTCGGGCTGATGCCGGAGGCCCGCTACGTCCCGATGGTCTGAGCGCGGGTATTTCGCGGTTTCCGTCCGGGTTTCGGAAAGGCTCGAATCCGCCCTTCTTTTTCTCCAGAGCATGGCCAATCGGAGTCGAAGAATGATCGTGGCAGCCTGCGTCCGCTGCAATCCTTCCATCCGCGTATTCTCGATCTGGCGGTGCCGGCTTGCAAAAGCCTGACGCCGTTCCGCCGCCGGTGGGTTCCGATTCCGGGTCGCCAGCCGATAAATCAGGCCCATCGCGGCGGCTGTTCTGGGATCCGTTCTGGCGCTGGCCCGTCGTCGTTCTGTTGGCGCTCGTTGCACTTGCGCTCGCCCTGGGGCTTGCGGCCTGGCTGCTGATGCGTGGCAGCCTCGCGCAAACCGGCGGGACCGTCCGCTTGCCGGGGCTCGTGGGTCCGGTTACCGTTACGCGCGATGCCCGGGGCGTGCCGGCGATCCACGCGCGCGACGAACTCGACGCCTGGCGCGTGCTGGGTTATATCGAGGCCCAGGACCGTTTCGTCCAGATGGACATCCTCCGCCGCGTCGGCGGTGGCGACCTCGCGGCGCTGGTCGGGCCTGCGGCCCTGGAGCTGGATCGCA
>CAZKOE010000023.1:5304-20387 GCA_964554305.1 uncultured Gammaproteobacteria bacterium | reverse complement strand
GCGTATGCCCGCCCGCGCGGATCGCCGGCCAGGCCTCCGCCTGCACCGGCGTCGGCGCCCCGAATCGCCGCTCGAACCACGCCGCAACGGCCGGATGAAAGCCCTCAAATTCCATCCGCCCAGTCTAGCGTCCAAGCCAATAAAAAGGAGCGCGCCAGAACTCGGATTCCCGATTCCTGGCGCAGGCCTGAACGGTCTGGAACCTTCGTTATTGTGCTATTCTTCACCTATGAACACTAACGCGATTGAACAGGAAGCTCTTCGCTTGGACCCCGCCAGAAAAGCGGAGCTGGCGCAGAAGCTGCTTTTGAGCCTGGACACTCTCTCCGAGGCAGAGATCAAAGATGCGTGGTTGGATGAGGCGGAAAGGCGGGCGCGCGAACTGGACGAGGGGGTTGTTAAACCTATCCCGGCAAGTGAGGTACGACGCAAAGCCCAAGCGCTGCTCCGTTGAGCTACTTCTTTCATCCCGACGCCGAAGCTGAGCACCTTGAATCCGTCGCCTCCTACAAAACCCGTCGCGCCGGGCTTGGCGCATCCTATCTGGCCTCGTTTGAAGCGGCTATGGAGCATGTCGCAAAGGCTCCGCTCCGCATCGCTACCGGGTCGAAAGAAGCCCGAACATTCGGCGCATTGGCCTCGAGCGGTTTCCCTTTCATATTGTTTTCCGCGAAACGCCGAATGGGATACAAGTGCTCGCAGTCGCCCATGACCGGCGACGTCCTGCGTACTGGCTAAACAGAGCCTGATCGAGACGCCCGCCCTTACCGCCTTGCCGGCCGCCGCATCATCTTCGCGCGTTCGCTAGACGACGTATCCCCCGTCCGCACTCAAGCCCGAATCTCCGGGCACCCGCCGACACACGAGACAACTTTCCCCTCTCCCGCCGGGAGAGGGGCCGGGGGTGAGGGCCGATCAGAGCAGAGCGCAAAATTCTCCGCCCCATCCAACTCCGCCCGAATCCCCTCCAGCGGCGCTTCCAGATTGACGTGAATATCGTTCGCGAGCGCCTTCAGCGGCGACACATAAAGCACCCGCGTCTCATCCGGCAGCCCGCGCTCCAGCCCCTCGCGCACCAGATCGTCAATCGCCGAAAGAAAGGCCGCCAAGGTCTTGCCCGCCCCGGTGGGCGCGGCGATCAGCGTATGCCCGCCCGCGCGGATCGCCGGCCAGGCCTCCGCCTGCACCGGCGTCGGTGCCCCGAATCGCCGCTCGAACCACGCCGCAACGGCCGGATGAAAGCCCTCTAGTCCCATCCGCCCAGTCTAGCGTCCAGACCCAGAAAAAGGGCTAGCGCCAACACGCGGATTCCCGTCTTCCCGGCGCAGCCATGTAGGCCCGCATAAGGCCGAAGGCCGTTGCGGGCATTGCTTTTGACGGACTGCAGGAACGGAGCAGAACTCAAAACAGCGCATACTGCTAAACTTTACGGGTCGAGGACCATAAGAGATTGGTTGGTGAAATTCATGATTACGCTGGAGCGCGATGAGGATGGCATCTGGATCTCTGAATGCCCGTCCATCCCCGGATGCGTCAGCCAGGGCGCGACACGCGACGAAGCGCTCGCCAATATTCACGAAGCCATCGCCCTTTGTCTGGAGGTGCGCGCGGAACGTGGCTTGCCGCTCTCCATCGAAACCCGCCAAGTCGAAGTCGCCGTCTGATGCCGGCGTTGCCGCGACTCAGCGGCCACGAAGTCGTAAAGGCTTTCGAAAAGGACACTGGCAGATCGCACGGCAACGCGGCAGCCACATCGTCCTGGTGAAAGACGGACACATAGCCACCCTTTCGGTGCCCGGTCATCGCGAAGTCGCCAAGGGAACTCTACGCGGCCTCATCCGCGCCAGCGATCGACCGTCGAAGCCTTCCTCGCCCTCGCCAAACGTCACTGAGCAAATCGCCGGACTCGGTTACTGGCTGCGTCCCCTTTTTCGTCCGCTTCAAGGCAAAGGGTTGCGTCCCGTTTTCTTCGTTTTTCTCTCTTCGCTATCCAATAAAACAAGGCATCTTGGCCGCAGGCCAGAATTCATATCAGACCGGGCCCCCATTCGGTGGACTGCCCGCAACGCGGCTACGCTGCTTATGCGGGCCTACAGCTTGCTCATTTCATACTTTGGTGATACCATTCGGGTATGAAGGTGGCTGTCTCAGTACCAGATCCTGTTTTCGACGCCGCCGAACGTCTCGCCAGGCAGCGGCAAGTCCCGCGTAGCCAAGTGTTCTCGGAAGCCTTGGAAGAATACGTCGCTCGCTACGGCGGCGAGTCGGTTACTGCAAAGCTCAACGAAATCTACAGCTCCGAAAACTCAACTCTCGATTCGTCACTTGCCCAAGCCCAGTATAAAGCGCTGGAGCATGAGGCGTGGTGAGATATGGTGGGCCTCCCTTCCTGAACCTGCGGGTTCAGGCCCCGGCTTTCGTCGTCCCGTCCTGATCGTTCAATCGAACCCTTTCAACCAAAGCCGCATCTCGACAATCATTGTGGCTGTCATCACCTCAAATTTCGCGCTATCCGATGCCCCTGGAAACATTCGCCTTTCAAAGACGGCAAGCGGTTTGCCAAAACCATCGGTAATCAACGTCTCACAAGTCATCACGATTGATCGCAAGCTATTGGCGTCGCGAGTTGCGATGTTACCCGCCCGCACCATGCGCGGCGTAAACGAAAGCTTGAAGTTGGTACTGGGCCTTTAATTCCGGAAAGAAAAGCGACCAAAGCCTTACCCGCGCCGGTGGGTGCGACAATGAGCATGTGCTCGCCCGAATCGCGGGCCAGGCCTCGGCCTGCACCGGGGCTGACACGCCGAAGCGCCCATCGAACCACACCGCAACGGCTGGATGAAAGCCTGCAAGTCCCATCCGTCCAGTGGTAGCGTACAAGCAAAGAAAAAGCACCGGCACCAACGGGCAGGAAGATGGCACCACGTCCTACTCGGGTGCGCTCAGCGCGCCACCGCCCATGAGTCGGCTCTAGCGCGGAGGCTGCCTCGGCAATTTAGGTCCGACGTGAGCTTGAGCAGCCTTCTGATCTGCCGGCTTTTACGTTGCACAACAAAGCTATCGACTGCCAGTTGCGTCAAAATTCAACAACTTAGTCATCACCGTGGTTGACTTAGACAGCTGAAGACGCTAAATTCTCGTTTGCCTATTTCTAGTTCAGCGGCGCTTCGCGGCTTCGCCCCCTTGGCGGGCTGATGAGGGTCCGTACCGGCATCTTCGCTTATACTCAGCGTAACATGAAAGCGCCACACCACCTTGATCGCCTCGGACTCTCATCGGTCCAAGTCGGGTGGGGGCGGCTCAACTCGCACGACGTTGGGCTGCAGAATGCGCCTAGTGCTGGAGATCTGCCTGCAGTGAATAAACAACGCGGCGGGATGCCCGAGCGGACAATGAAATTTTTAGACGAGGCTAGTCAATGTGCATCTGTGCTTGGGCTCCACGTGGAGGAGCAATCCAATGGATGATTTCGAGCGGGCCTACCGTGAACTCCAGTTCAAGGCCGCCTATCTAGAGAAGCAGGGGAACGAGTTTCAAGACTGGTTTGCTACGATCATGGAGAAGCGGTCCCCGGGCGATTTCATTCGTGTCCGACCGTGGGGCAAAACGGGTGACCGCAAGAACGACGGCTACGTGAGATCGAAGCGCTGGCTCTTTCAGGTATACGCACCGAATGATATGTCGGCCAGCGACGCTCTGACCAAGATCGACGAGGATTACAACGGGGCGCTTCCGTACTGGAGAGAGTACTTCGACGAGTGGATCTTCATGCATAATTCAAAGCAGGGCCTCGGTCCCGACGTGACAGCCAAGCTCCTAGAGCTTGACAAAGCAGGTCCGCCTGCTGTCGTCGCATGGGGTTTTGAAGAACTGCGACGTGTCGTGTTCGAGCTCGATCCGGCAGAGTTGGCGTCGCTTTTCGGCCCGGCTCCCGGAAGACGAGACTTGGTGAATCTGGGGCTTAACAGCCTGTCGCCTGTGCTCGACCACATTGCAGGTGTGGAACTAAACTCGGCCCCTGACCTGCGACCGCCTCCGGCCAACAAAATCGACCGTAACATGCTGTCGAAGGATGTCGCCCTCTTGTTGAGGGCGGGCATGTCCCGTGTTGACCTGGTCAGGAAGTACTTCAGAGTGCAGCCGAACAGAAAGGACGAGATCGCCGCGAACTTCCGCCACCGATACGATGATCTCCGCACGGACGGCTTGAACCCGGATGATACTTTCGCCGGCCTCCAGCGTTACGCTGCTGGTGATGGCGTTCCGTCACCATCACGGCAAAGTGCGGCACTTGCTGTTCTGGCGTATTTGTTTGAGGAGTGCGACATCTTCGAGCGAGAAATCGCCGCTGGAGGACCGCCGTGATTCTTCCAACCAAGGGGATCGGACCCGACAAGGCTCTCTTGGCCATAGGAGCCATCATCCTTCGGGACCTCGATGAGCCGAAGACGGTCTCACGGCTATGGTCCGACTTGCGCCGAGTCGAAGAAGGCCCCCCGGACATCACGTTCGACTGGTTCGTTCTCGCACTCGATCTGCTTTACCTAATGAAGACGTTGGACTACCGCGGTGGACGTGTCATCCGGGCTGATTTACTCGAATCGGAGAGGGAAGCGTGATTCATCGACTCTACAGCGACCTGCCCTCGTTCAAGGAGCTTCGCTTTTCCGAAGGGCTCAACATCTTGCTCGCCGAGAAAAGCGAGGGAGCCACGGAGCGTCACACCCGTAACCGTGCTGGCAAATCGAGCATGGTAGAGATGATCCATTTTCTCCTCGGGTCGAACGCCCCCAAGGACTCGCTCTTTCGAGCGCCTGCGATCGCTGACTACATGTTCGGCATGGAGTTCGACCTCGCCACAGAGCGCACCATAGTACAGAGACAGGGAACAAAGACGAGCCCGCTGGCCGTCGAGGGCAACTTCTCTGCTTGGCCGTTAAAGCCACAGCTCCGAGACGGCAGCTACTGGATCAGCAATAACAACTGGCGGCTTGTTCTCGGGGCGCTGATGTTCGGCCTTGAAGACTATCAAGAGAGTTGGACGCCAACGTTCCGGTCAATAATCTCCTACTTCGCGCGACGGGAGCGTAGTGGAGGGATGCACGTCCCGGTCAAACAGAGCGAGAGGCAGGCTACTGCGGACCAGCAGGTGAACCTCTCGTATCTGATCGGCCTTGATTGGACGATCCCACTGAAATGGCAACAGGTTCGAGACCGAGAGAAGAGCCTCAAGGAGTTGAAGAAGAGCCTGAAGGGCGGTGCATTCGGCCAAGTCATAGACAAGGCATCCACGTTGAAGACGCAGGTGCTTGTCGCTGAAGACAAAGTTAATCGCATGAAGAAGCAGGCGGCTATCTTCACAGTCGTCGAGGAGTACCACGATCTTGAACAAGAGGCATCAATGTTAACGACGGACCTTGCCGCCCTCGCCGACGAGAACACACTGGATCATCGCTACATCAGTGACTTAGAGCGGGCGATGGAGGAAGAAATACCACCCTCGCCGCCTGACCTTCAAAGGTTGTATCAAGAGGCGGGCATTGTTCTTCCCGACCTCGTGCATCGTCGCTTCGACGACGTAAAGAGCTTCCATGAGTCGGTCGTCCAGAATCGAAAGTCGTACCTCCAGACGGAGGTGGCAGCGGCCAACGAGCGGATCGCAGGACGGAGCGAGCAGCAGCAACGGCTTGATGTTCGCCGTGGCGAAATTATGCAAATCCTCAACGCCAGCGGTGCACTGGACCACTTCGCTGCTCTCCAAGCTGAGATCTCCAGAGCGGAAGTCGAACTTGAAACGTTTCGACAGAAATACGAGTCGGCCGACGCGCTGGAGTCAGGCACCACCAAGCTCAAGATGGAGCGTACTCGACTCCTAGAGCGACTTCGTGAGGACTACACCGAGCAGCAGGATGTCGTGAGGAACGCCATCCTGACCTTCCAGCGCATCTCGTCAGCCCTATACGAGTCCACAGCAGCGGGGAGTCTTACCCTGACGCCCACCGAAAACGGACCAGAGTTCGAGATTGAGATACAGGGGGCGAAGAGCCGAGGTGTCAGCAACATGCAGATCTTCTGCTTCGATATGATGCTCACGTTGTTGAGCATCGAGCGAGGGCGGAGTCCTGGATTCCTAATTCACGACAGCCACCTGTTCGACGGCGTCGATGAAAGGCAGGTCGGTACCGCATTGGCACTCGGTGCGAGGCTCGCAGAAGAGCATGGCTTCCAGTACATCGTGAGTCTCAACACAGATGACGTTCCCGACGAGCTTCCCAACGGCTTCAATATCGAGGAACACACGCTCGATGTCCGGTTGTCCGACTCGACCGAGGATGGTGGGCTTTTCGGTTTTCGCTTTGGTTGATGTACTTTCACTGCAATATCCAGCAGAGTTCTTAAAATGCAAACCGAATGTGGCCCAACAACGTGCTCCATCGGGAGCCTTCGGCGCCGGTGGTCTTTGGCGCTACACGTCCCAATTCGGTGCAGTAGAGGTGGGAATAGTTCAAGATTGGTTCTGGGCTTGGTTGGCTTCTGCGGCGGCGATGAGGCGGAGGAAGGGGGCGCCGTAGCGGGCGAGCTTCTTTTCGCCTACGCCGTGGACGGCGAGCATTTCGGGCTCGGTCGCGGGACGGCGCACGAGCATGTCGCGGAGCGTGGCGTCGGAGAAGACTACAAAGGCGGGGACGCCTTGCTCGTCGGCGAGGCGTTTGCGCTCGGCTCGTAGCGCTTCCCACAGTTCCGTGTCGCCTGGCGCGATTTCTTGCGCCGGCTTGGCGGAACGCTTGCGTTTGCGTTCGGGCTTCGGATCGTGGCGCAGGCGGATCGTCTGTTTGCCGCGAAGGAGTTTTCCGGCGTCGCGGCCGAAGCGAAGCCCGCCGTAGCCGTCCACGTCCACTTCGATGTAACCGCGGGCGATCAGTTGGCGGATAATCGAACGCCATTCGGCGGTGCTGCGATCCGCACCGATGCCGTAAGTGGACAATCGGGTATGGCCGTTGCGCTCGGCGCGCTCGCTCGCCTCGCCGTGCAGGTGCTCGATCAAGTATTGCACGCCGAAGCGCTCGCCCGTTCGGTACATCGCCGAGAGAAATTTGCGCGCGGCCTCGGTTGCATCCCAGGTTTCGGGCGGCGCGAGGCAGGTATCGCAGTTACCGCAATTGCGATCCAACGTTTCACCAAAATAGCGTAGCAGATTGACGCGGCGGCAGCTCGCGAGTTCGCAGTAGGCGAGCATGGCGTCTAGTTTTTGCCGTTCGACGCGCTTGCGGGTTTCGTCCGCTTCGGACTGTTCGATCATGCGCCGGCGCCGCACCACATCGCTCAAGCCGTAGAGCATCCAGGCGTCGGCGGGCAGGCCGTCGCGTCCGGCGCGCCCGGTTTCCTGGTAATAGCTTTCAATGCTTGCCGGCATGTCGAGATGGGCGACGAAACGCACGTCGGGCTTGTCTATGCCCATGCCGAAGGCGATGGTGGCGACGATCACGATGCCGTCCTCGCGCAGGAAACGGCGCTGGTTGCGTTCGCGTACCGCGTGCGCGAGGCCGGCATGATAGGGCAGCGCATCAATGCCCGCGGCCGCGAGGCTTGCCGCTACGCGTTCGACCTTCGCGCGCGCGAGGCAATAAGCGATGCCCGCCTCGCCGGGATGCTCGTCGCGGATGAAGCGCAACAACTGCTGGGTGCCATTGACACGCCCCGTCACCCGGTAGCAGATGTTGGGGCGATCGAAACCGTGCACGAACATGCGCGCCTCCGGCATCCGCAGGCGTTCGACGATTTCCTTGCGCGTCGGCAAATCGGCCGTCGCCGTGAGCGCGATGCGCGGCATGCCGGGGAATTGCTCGGCAAGCGCCGCGAGTTGCAGGTATTCGGGGCGGAAATCGTGCCCCCATTGCGACACGCAGTGCGCCTCGTCAATGGCGATCAGGGCGATGTTGCAGCGCGCGAGCAATTCCAGCGTGCGCGGTTGCAACAGGCGCTCGGGCGCGATATAGACGAGGTCCAGTTCGCCCGCGAGCATTTGCCGCTCGACGGTCCGCTGCTCGGTCACGTCGAGGCTAGAGTTGAGACAGGCCGCCGCCACGCCGACCTGGCGCAGCGCCTCGACCTGGTTCGCCATGAGCGCGATCAGCGGCGACACGACGATGCCGACGCCAGGGCGGAGCATCGCCGGAATCTGGTAGCACAGCGACTTCCCGCCGCCCGTTGGCATCAGCACCAGGGAGTCCCGGCCCGCCAGCACGGTCGCGATGATCTCGCGCTGCTCGCCGCGGAAGCTGTCGAAGCCGAAGGTTTGTTTAAGAATCGCCTCGGGCGTCATGGTTCACGCGGTCACAGAAGTTCGACATGCGCGCTGCGAGCCGCCTTGCGGAGCGCGGTATCCAACGTTGCGAGCGCCAGCCGCCGCCGCTTGGCCAGTTCAAGGTAGGCGGCGTCATACACCGAAAGTTGGTAGTGATGCGCTAACTCGGATACGTCACCCCAACAACGTACGGTGCTGACCGGTTCGATGTCCGGGGTGAGTGTGTCGAGCAGAATCACGGCGGCGGTGAGCGCCGGCTCGTCCATGCGTCCGCGCCGCAGCATGACTTCGAGCGCGTTCGCGACCTCGAACGGCCACAGAGCCGGCACGACGATGGCCTCGGATTCGATCACTTGCAAAATGGGCTCGGGCAGTAATTCATCCGGCGCGAGGCGCGCAAGCGTCGCGCTCGCATCGAGCACGAAAGGCATCAGCGGCGTCCCGCGTCTATCGCCGAGCGAATGTCCTCGAGCGTGACCTTGACGCCGGCCTTGCCCAACCGCCGACGGTGGACATCCACCCTGGCGAGCGCCTTGCGCCGTGCTTCCCGGTCAATGGCGGAGCCGACGGGGCCCAGCTCGGCCACGGGCTTGCCGTGGCGGGTGATGGTGATGCGTTCTCCGCGAGCGACCCGATCCAACAAGGCGGAAAGATGGGTCTTGGTCTCGAAAATGCCGATTTGCGTATTCACGCCTGAATAATCTGGTTTAACTATTGGTTGATTATAGCGATTTCTAGTCCTTATCGCTGGCTTCCAGGTTCGGGATGCTGGGCTGGCGCCAGGCGATCAGCGGAAGTATTAGCGCGAGTACCAGGCAGCCGCCGAAGGCGTAAGCCATGAGGGGATAGAACGTGTAGCCGGGAAGCAGGAATTTCGCACCGCCGAAGGCCGAGGCGAGCGCGAACAGCGCTGTGTAGATGGCCACGGCCAGCGCCACGCCCGCCGCCGCGCGCCTGACCGGTTGCTGCACGCCGGCGAGCGGCTCTCCGCGGGCCGGCAGCCACCGCGAAAGCGCGATCATGAGCACGGTCGAAACGCCGAGTGCAACGAGATCGCCGATGGCGCCGAATCCGGCCGCCATCAGACCTGCACCAACCAATAAGGCGACGACGATCGCCCAGAACGCGGCGCCTGCATTGGCGCGCCGCCAGATCAAGCCGAGCACCAGCGGCACGAGGAGCGCGATATTCACGGCACTGTTCACGATCAGAAGATGCAGGATGCTTTTTACGCCGAGGGCGCCGGCGATGCCGACGAGGCCGAGCGCAATTTGCAGGCCGAAGCTCAGGTACAGGCTCCGTCGCCCGGCAAGAGGGCGACGAAAATAACGGTTGATGATGTCGAACTGCACGATCGAGGCAATGTTGTTGATCGAGGCGTCGCCCGTCGAGAACACCAGCGCCAGACCGCCAAGCAGAAACAGGACCGCCGCCCAGGTCGGGAAAAGATGCACCACTAATCGCGTCGCCGCCTGGTCGGGCGCGATCGCGGGCAAGAGTTTGAAGGCGAGCATGCCCATCACGCCCGAGCCGAGCGCGAAGGGCACCCACAGCCAAGGGAAAATGCCCATCGCGCGCGCAGCGCTCTTGTTGTCGCGCGCCGAGAACATGCGCTGCCAAAGCACGGGGTTTGCGATTGCGAGCGCGGCGAGGGCGAGGAAGAAATCGAGCATCTTCGTCGGGCCCCAGGCGAGAAGATCGCGCTGGCCGGCGCCGAGTTGGTGCACAAAGTCCGGGATGTCCACACGATGGAAGGCGATGGCGAGGCTCACGGCGACCGCGAGCCCCGCGATGACCAGTTGGAACACATGCGAGCGCGCCGTGCCTTCATAGCCACCGAGAGCGGTGTAAAGAATCAACACGCCACCGCCGATGAGAATCGAGACCGTCGTGCCGAGATTGAGGAGCGAGTCGAGTACGATGCCGATCGCGACCACGACCGAAATGACGCCGATGATGCTTGCGATCAGAACGACGATCAGCGCCGCAAGGCGCGTGCGCTCGTCGTAGCGCACGCCGTAATATTCGACGAGCGTCACCCCGCGCGGCATGGCCGCGCGCATCCGCTTGATCAGGTTGACCGGCCAGATGAAAAAGACGAGCGGCAGCGCGACGCCAAGCGCATACCAGATCGGCCCCGAGAAACCGTACTTGAAACCGCTTTCGGCGGCAGCGAGCAAGGTATAGTTGCTCGCGTACACGGCGACGAGCGTCGCGATCAGCGCACCGGTGCCGAAGTTCCGATGCCCGACGTAAGCGACCTCCGCGGCTTGGGTTCTTGCGCGACTCTTCAGGAAATTCCAGGCATTCCAGCCCAGCAGTGCGAGGAAATACACCCCGACCACTATGGCTACGTCAATGCGCATCCGCCCTCTGTCCAGCGCCGATTCATTGCCCGATTATGCCCGAAACAGCGATCGCCTCGACAACGAGTCAAACAAGCTCGATGCGAGCGCTACGTGCGGCCTTGCGCAGCGCACCATCGAGCGTCGCGAGTGGCAGTCGCCGACGTTTCGCGAGCTCCAAATAGGCCGCGTCGTAAACCGTGAGTTTGTGTTCCGTCGCCAATGGAAGTACCTTTTGCAGCCAGTGCTCTGTTGGCTGCACGTCCTGTTCAACGACGAGCCTCACAAGTCGGCCGACAACTTCATCCAACTCCCCGGCTTCGATCCGTTTGCGGCGCTGCATCATCCACAGCGCATTGGCGACCTCGCCCGCCCAATGCGCCGGCACCGTCAACGGGTTGGCAAGGATAGCCGCTTCGACCTCCCGCGGAGCGATTTCATCAGGGGCGATCAGCGCCAGAATCGCGCTGCTGTCCGCAACGATCATGCCGCTGGCTCGCCATACAGGCGCCTATGGCCGCCCTTCATTGACCCATTCCTTGACTTCAGCGGGCGTGATCTGCACCCCGCGGGCCCGGAGCCTCTCCCGCACGTCACGCAGCCGCTCGACCGACTCACGATGTCGGCTCATGTCGGGTGCGCCTGCAGGAGGAGCGATTTCGGCAACGGGCTTGCCGCGGCGGGTGATCGTGATGCGCTCGCCGCGCTCCACCCGATCCAGCAGCGCCGAAAGATGGGTTTTGGCCTCGAAGGCGCCAATCTGCGTATCCATGATCCTAAACAACTAGTTTTCCGACTGGTTTATTCTATCACTTTGAAGCGAGATCAACTCGAACCTATCCATTGCCTGTGACGCCGCGCAGTTTCGACTTCATAGCGGCAAGGCTCCAAGCTGTATCATGACTTCCCGACGCGACGTCGAGGGCCGGTCACCGTCATGAGGTATGCGATGCGTTTTTCCGGTTTGTTGCTTTCGGTTTTGCTTTTGGGTCCAAGTCTGACCGTGGCAGCCGAGGCGCCGATTGCGGGCTTCCCGCCGCAACTGCCGGGCGCCGATCTCGTGCTGCGCGACGCGGTGATCGTGACGCTGAACCCGCTGCAGCCCAAGGTGCAGGCGCTCGCCGTGCGCAATGGGCGGATCGAGGCGCTTGGCAGCGACGAGGCCATCGCGCACTACATCGGCAAGGACACGCAGGTGCTCGATCTGCACGGTGCCTTCGTGACGCCCGGCTTCATCGAAGGTCACGGGCATCTCCTGCAAACCGGCGAGTCGCTGATGGAGCTGAACGTCGGCGAGGCGAAGAGTTGGTCAGACATCGTGGCCATGGTGAAGGCGGCGGTCGCCAAGGCCCGACCGGGACAGTGGATCGTGGGCCAGGGCTGGCAGCAGACCAAGTGGGACAAGGTGCCGCAGCCGAACGTGGAAGGCCTGCCCTTGCCCGCGAGCCTCGACGCGGTATCGCCCAACAACCCGGTGATGCTGATTCACGCCAGCCGGCATGCGGTTTACGCCAATGCGGCTGCGCTCAAGGCTGCCGGCATTACCCGCGGCACGCCCAACCCCAAAGGCGGCAGCATCGTGCACGACAAGCACGGCGATCCGATCGGCATGTTGCGCGACACCGCCGCCGCGCTGGTATACGCGGCTTACAAGAAACATTTGGCGGCGCTTCCGGCTTCGGCGCGCGCCGCGCTCCACGAAAGAGCGTTGCGACTGGCTGTGCACAATGAAATCAGCAAGGGCATCACCACCTTCGTGGACATGGGCGAGAACTTCGAGACGGTGGATTGGCTCAAGCGGCGGGCCGCCGAGGGCTTGCCGCTCCGGCTCTACGTCAATATCGCGGGCGAGCCGGTAACGGCGCTCGACAAGCATCTCGCGCAGTACAAAATCATCGGCTACGCGAACGATCATTTCACCGTGCGCGGCGTCGGTGAAATCCTCTCCGACGGCGCGCTCGGCACGCGCAGCGCGTGGATGCTCAAGCCCTACAGCGACGCACCGAACCTCAGCGGCAAGAACGTCACGCCGATGAGCAAGATCAAAAAGATTGCCGAAATTGCAGCGCGCGACGATTTCCAGCTTTCGGTGCATGCGATCGGCGATCGCGCGAATCGGGAAGTGCTGAATCTTTATCAACAAATCTTCACCGAGGATCCGGCCGCGCACGCCCTGCGCTGGCGGATCGAGCATGCGCAGCACCTGAATCCCGCCGACATTCCGCGCTTTGCGAAGCTTGGTATCATCGCCTCCATGCAGTCCATCCACGCCTGCTCGGACGCGCCGATGGTCGTGCCGCGTCTCGGCAAGAAGCGCGCGGAAGAGGGCGCCTACGTCTGGCATTCGCTGATCGCAAGCGGCGCCATCGTGCTCGACGGCACCGACACGCCGGTCGAGGACACCAACCCGATCCCGAATTTCTACTGCGCCGTCACGCGCGTCTACGATCACGGCAAGAAGCGCTTCTTCCCGGCGCAGGTGAAAACGCCGCTGCAGGAACTGCGCGACTACACATGGAACAACGCTTACGCGATCTTCGATGAAGGCGAACTCGGCTCACTCGCGCCCGGCAAGCTCGCCGACATGGACGTATTCTCCGGCAATCTGTTGACGATGCCCGCAGACAACATCCTGCGCACGCGCGTGCTCTATACCATCGTCGGCGGCAAGATCGTATACAAGCGCCCGGGCGCCGAAAAATGGCGCAGCGGCGATCTCTTCCCGCCCATGCCCGAATTCAATCACGTCAATTAGCGAATGAACCTTCAGGGCAGGCCGGCATAAGGCCGCAAGGCCGTTGCCGGCAATGGCACCGCCCGCAACCCTCCGCATCCGCTTCGCGGTGCGGGGTTATGCGGGCCTACGTCGGATTGCCGAAGCCGCCGGCGCCGGGGCTGCGGATTTCGATGGCGTCGCCGGGGGCGAGCTCGGCGGTTTCGGCGTAGTCGAGGGTTTCAACGGCACCATCGGCGCGGAGCACGCGGGTTTCGCCGCGGGCGCCGGCTTCGCCGCCATTCAACCCGAACGGATCGGTGCGGCGGCGGTTGGCAAGGACCGTTACGGTCATCGCTTCGCGGAAACGGATCCGGCGCACGAGACCGTCGCCGCCACGCCACTCTCCCGAGCCGCCCGAACCTTTTTGGATCGAGAACTCTTCCAGGGTCACCGGGTAACGAAACTCCAGCAGTTCGGGATCGGTAAGACGGCTGTTCGTCATGTGCGTGTGCAAGGCGCTCGTGCCGGCGAAACCTGCGCCCGCGCCGGCGCCGCCGGCGAGCGTCTCGTAATGCTGGTGGCGCGCATTGCCGAAGGTGAGGTTGTTCATCGTGCCCTGGCTCGCGGCGAGTTTGCCGAGCGCGGCGAGCAGCGCATCGGTCAGCACCTGGCTCACTTCGACGTTGCCGGCGACGACGGCATGCGGCCACGGCGGGTCGAGCATGGAACCTTCGGGCACCCGAATCGTGACCGGCGCGAGACAGCCGTCATTGAGCGGGATGGGTTCGGCGATCAGCGTGCGCAATACGTAGAGCACGGCGGCGCGCACGACCGCGCGCGGAGCGTTGAAGTTACCGTCGCGCACGGGACTCGTGCCGGTGAAATCGAACACGGCTGTACCCGCATCGCGGTTGATTTCCACCGCCACGACGATGTGGCTGCCATCGTCGAGCGGCGCCTCGAACCGCCCCCGCGCCGGCAGTTTCTTGAGTGCGCGGCGCACGGCTTCTTCCGCGTAGTCGGCGAGGTGGCGCATGTACGCATGGACGTTCGCGAGGCCCTGCGCTCCGGCAAGCCGGAGCAGGCCGCTCGCGCCGCGCGCATTTGCCGCGACCTGCGCGCGCAGATCCGCCAGGTTGCGCTCGACGTTGCGCGCCGGGTAACGCGCGCCTTCGAGAATCCCGCGCATATTCGCTTCAAGAAATTCTCCGTTCACGACCAGACGCGTGAAAGGGATCAGCACGCCTTCTTCCTCGATGTGGCAGCTCGCAGCGGGCATCGAACCCGGACTAATACCGCCGATGTCGGCGTGATGCGCGCGAGAGGCAACGAAGAACGCCGGCGCTTCGCCTCGTTCTGCTCCCTCTCCCTCCGGGAGAGGGTTGGGGTGAGGGTCCGCGGTGAACACCGGCGTTATGACGGTGATGTCTGGCAAATGCGTGCCGCCGGCGTACACGTCGTTTGTGACCCAGACTTCACCGTGGCGCATCGGTTCTGCCGCGACGAGCGCGCGAATCGTCGCGCTCATTGCGCCCAGATGCACCGGGATGTGCGGCGCGTTCGCGACCAGCGCACCATCGGGCGCGAACACGGCGCAGGAATAATCGAGGCGTTCGCGCACGTTGACCGACTGCGCCGAGGCGCGCAACGCCTCGCCCATCTCCTCGGCGATCGCCATGAAGCGCGCGCCCATGAGTTCGAGCGTCACCGGGTCGCG
>CAZKOE010000023.1:0-5204 GCA_964554305.1 uncultured Gammaproteobacteria bacterium | reverse complement strand
TCGCCTTCGGCGCCGGTTTCGCCGTGCCAGCCCGGCTCGATCACGGTCGTCGAAGTCGCTTCGATCAGTACCGCGGGGCCGGAAACGGCGGCACCGCGCGGCAGTTCCGCGCGCCGGTAGAACGGCGTTTCCACCCGTTGACCGCCGAAACACACGCGGCGATATTCGACCGGCGCCGGCATCTCACCGCCGCCAATCTTCTCCCATTGCGGCGGTTCGTTTCGCACCCGCGCTTCCACCCGCAACGCTGCCACGACAATTTCACGATCGAGCGTAAAACCGAAATGTGCCCGGTGCGCCTGCGCAAAACCCGAACGCAGCTCATCTGCATTGCCGAGCGCGACGGGCAAGGTCGTTTCACTTCCCGCGTAGCGCACGAGCACTGTCACGGCGCAGGAAAGATCGCCGGCATCGGGCGCATCGGCCGCGAGCCGTGAACGCACCTCGCGTTCCAGTTCCCGCGCGGCGGCGGCAACCGTGCCGTATGCCCGCGGCAACTCCGCTTCGAGTCCGCGTTCGAGCAACACGCTGCGTTCGGACAAACCAATGCCGAGCGCCGAGAGCACGCCCGCGAGCGGATGCAGGAGTATCGTGCCGATGCCGAGTGCATTGGCGACGGCGCAGCAAAGTTGACCGCCGGCGCCGCCAAAAGCGTTCAACACGCAATCCTTCGGGTCGTGGCCGCGCGCGATCGAGATGCGCTTGATCGCGGCCGTCATGTGCTCGACGGCGATGGCGAGTGCGCCGGCCGCAACGGCCTCGGGCGTCTGTCCCATTCGCCGTGCAAGTTCGGTGAAGCGTTGAGCCACGACGGCATCGTCCAGCGCCTCGTCGCCGTTCGGCCCGAACAGACGTGGAAAGTGATCGGCCGCGATCCGCCCGAGCAAGAGGTTGCAGTCGGTCACGGTGAGCGGCCCGCCCCCGCGGTAGCAGGCCGGACCGGGATCGGCTCCGGCCGAGGCGGGGCCGACCGTTAATCGCCCGCCGTCGAAGGCGACGATCGAGCCGCCACCGGCGGCGACGGTTTCCACGGCGAGCATCGGAGTCGCAAGTTTCACGCCGGCAATATCGACTTCGCGCTTGCGCTCCCAGGCGCCCGCGTAATGACAGACGTCGGTGGAGGTGCCGCCCATGTCGAAGCCGATCACGCGCTCGAAGCCCGCCCGCCGCGCCGTCTCCACCGCGCCGACCACGCCGCCCGCCGGGCCGGAGAGAAGCGCATCGCGCGCGGCAAAGGCGCCGGCGCCGGCAAGCCCGCCGTCGGACTTCATGAACGCCAGCGGCACGCCGGGCAACGCTTCGGCAAGGCCCGCCGTGTAGCGTTCCACTACCGGTGCGAGATAGGCTTCGGCAACCGTCGTTGCCGCCCGCGGCACGAGCCGCATCAAGGGCGAAACCTCGTGCGAAAGCGCCACCCGCTCGAAGCCCGCCTCGCGGGCAAGCTCGGCGACACGCTTTTCCTGTCCGCCGCGACGCCAGGCATGCAGGAGCGCAATCGCACAGCTCGTGCAGCCGGCTTCCCGCGCCGCGGAAAAGGCGCGGCGCAAGCCCTCCTCGTCCAGCGGTGCGATTGCATGCCCGTCCGCGTCGCAGCGCAGCGTCGTTGTTGCAACCCGCGCGTAAAGCGGCGGCGGACGATGAATATCGAGCGCAAAGATTTCCGGGCGCGCCTGGTCGCCGATCGCGAGCACGTCCGCCAGGCCGTCATGGGTCACAAACAGCGTTTGCGCGCCCCTGCGCTCCAGGAGCGCATTGGTTGCGACCGTCGTGCCGACGCGCACTTCGGCGATGCGATCGAGCGGAAGCGCCGCTTCCATCCCCACGCCAAGCAGTTGGCGAATGCCCGCAATCACGGCATCCTCGCCGCGCGCGGGATCGTTCGACAAAAGTTTCGCCGCGTGCAACCGCCCGTCCGGCGCGCGCCCGATCACGTCCGTGAACGTGCCGCCGCGGTCTATCCAGAACCGCCAGCGGCGACCCTCGTGCTCCATTTCCGTCATGGCGACATTATCCAACAGCCGCTTCTTTCCGATTACGACGCGCACCGATTGGCCACCGTTTATGCGCGAAGCCAATCCGCGGGCTCCACCGACGAGAAGCCGATAAAATCGAACCGCCGGGTTCCCGCCTTCGCGGGAGCGGCGGTGAGAGCACGGGAACGGTAAACCATCGAGAGAACCCCTGTGGAAGCTGAATACTGGATCGAACGCTGGCGCGAGGGACGCACGGGATGGCACCATGAGAGCGTCATGCCGCTGCTTGCCGGGCACTGGCCGGCGCTTGAAGTGGCGCGCGGCACGCGGGTGCTCGTGCCATTCTGCGGCAAGTCCCTCGACATGATCTGGCTCGCCGAACAGGGCCTGCACGTGCTCGGCGTCGAGATCTCGCCACTCGCCATCGAACAATTTTTTGCCGAAAACAAGCTCGAACCGGAAAAGCGGGAGGCCGCCGACGGGACGCACTACACGGCCGGCGACATCGAAATCGTCCACGGCGACCTGTTCCGGACCGAGCCCGCGACGCTCGCCGGCTGCGGCGCCATCTACGACCGCGCGGCGATCATCGCCCAATCGGCGCCGGAACGCAAGCGCTATGCCGACGCGATCTACGGCCGGCTTCCCGCCGACTGCCGCGGCCTGATGATCACGCTCGAATACCCGCCGGCGGAGATGAACGGGCCGCCCTTCAGCGTGGACGAGACCGAAGTGCGCCGGCTTTTCGGCGCCGACTGGGCTATCGAAGTCGCCGAGCGCCGCGACATCCTCGCCTCCCAGCCGGGCTTCCGGGAAGACGGCGTCACCGCGCTCCACACCGCCGTCTACCGCCTTCGCCGACACTGACAAATATGCCGCGCCTCAAGCCCGCGATCGTCGCCGCGGCGGGGCTGATCGCCTTCGCCGTCTCACAAGGCATCGGGCGGTTCGCGTTCACGCCCCTGCTCCCCATGATGCAGAGCGACGTCGGACTGAGCCTGAAGGCCGCGGGCTGGCTCGCCTCCGCCAACTATGTCGGCTATTTCCTGGGCGCGCTCTGCGCCGCGCGCGTTCCGCGCATCTGGGCGCTGCGTGGCGGCCTGCTTCTCATTGCCGTCGTCACCGCCGCCATGGGCTTCACGCATCTCTTCGCCCTGTGGATCGTGCTGCGTCTCCTCGCCGGCGTCGCGAGCGCCTGGATCGTGGTGCACGTCTCGGCCTGGGCGCTCGCGCGGCTCGCCGCGATGCGGCGGACGAAAACGAATGGCGTGGTCTTTGCCGGCGTCGGCGTCGGCATAGCGGGCGCCGGCCTGCTCTGCCTCCTGCTCATGCACCTTCACACCGGCTCCGGCCGTGCCTGGGAATGGTTCGGCCTCGCGGCCCTGGTTTTGTCCGCGGCCATCTGGACGGTCTTCCGAAAAGACGAAACGGCAGGGGGCAACACGCCCGAACCGGGACGCAAACGGCGGATGCATTGGAACCGCGATCGCCTGCGCCTCGCGCTCTGCTACGGCGCCTTCGGTTTCGGCTACATCATCCCGGCGACCTACCTGCCGGCCATGGCCCGGCATTACATCCCCAACCCGCTGGTCTTCGGCTGGGCCTGGCCCGTATTCGGCGCGGCCGCGGCCATTTCCACCTGGGTGGTCGCACGCTGGCTGTCCGCGGCCAACAATCGCCGCCTGTGGGCCGGCGCCTCGCTCCTCATGGCGATCGGCGTCGCGCTGCCGGTGGCCTGGCCGACCCTCACCGCGATTCTCGTCGCCGCGCTCTTCGTCGGCGGCACGATGATGGTCATCACCATGACGGGCCTGCGCGAGGCGCGTCTCGTCTCCGGCGAACAGGCCACCGCTTTCATGGCGGCCATTACCGCCGTGTTCGCCATCGGCCAGATCATCGGACCGCTCGTCATAAGCGCCGTCGTGCACCTGCGCTACGGCTTCGACGGCGCCCTGATCGCCGCGGCGACCTTGCTCGCACTTGCCGCCGTCACGCTCTGGCGCACGGCAACGCCGAACGGGTTTGAATCGGGCCGATCCGCCCCCACATAAACGACGAAGGCATTGACGAAAGCGGAGGAAGCACATGGCCACCGGCTGGGCGAAAGAAGGCGCCGTACAGGAGCAGATTGACGCGAGCATCGAGGATGCGCTCGCCGCCGCCCGCGCGCGCATGCCCCAAGGCGAGAGCCTGACGCACTGCGAAGAATGCGGCGAGGAAATCCCCGCGGCACGGCGCAAGGCCGTGCCCGGCGTGCGCCTGTGCCTCGCCTGCCAGGAAGAAGCCGACAGGCACACCCGCACGCATTCGCTCTACAACCGCCGCGGCAGCAAGGACAGCCAGCTGCGCTGAGCAGTCAACCCGTCGCCTGCGAATCGTTCCTCAATCTCAACGGTGTGGAACTGCAAGCCACCGATGTCGAACTGTACCCGGTGTTTCCGGGCCTGGCCCAAAGCAGTCCGAGCGAAGCCTGATTCGCGGCCTGGCTGCGGCGCCACCGGTCAGAATCAAACCGCAAGTGCACGCCCCCATCCGCTACAGCCGCTGAATCCGCCGCCGTGCCGAATTTGCTAAACTCCGTTGGCCACTTGGGGTCTGAATGAATAACGAATTTTTCGAACACCCGATCCTCAATTCGCCGTACGCATACCCGTTGCGGCACTGGGAACTCGACGCCAGCGGCCAGCCCACACAGAAGATCATTGACAGCCGGCGCCCGGCCGACTTCGTCACCCCCATTCCCAAGCCGCGTCGCCAGAAGGGCCAGGGCCGGCAAGGCGATCTTGCGCTCGGTAACGACGCGGGGCTGTCCGACGAGCGCCAGCAGTATGCCCAGGCCGCCATCATCCGCCAGGTTCGTGCCCAGGTGGACCGCTGGCGCCAGTTGCCCGAGTCACAATGGCGCGTGACGCCGGAAACCGCGCGCCTGCTGCGTCACTGGCGCCATCATCGTTTCAGCAATCTGCGCCCGTTTTTCTGCCAGATCGAAGCCGCGGAGACTGCCATCTGGCTCACTGAGGTCGCGCCGGAAATCGGCAAGGACGGCCGGGCCATCCTGGAACACATGGCCAACGCCAACCGCGAGGCCAACCCGGAACTTCTGCGCCTGGCGCTGAAACTGGCCACCGGCGCCGGCAAGACCACGGTGATGGCCATGCTGATCGCCTGGCAAACCGTCAATGCGTTGCGCCGGCCCTCCAGCAAGCGCTACAGCCGCGGCTTCCTCGTCGT
>CAZKOE010000022.1:0-21320 GCA_964554305.1 uncultured Gammaproteobacteria bacterium | reverse complement strand
AGCGCCGCGCAACGCGGCCGTGAACTCGCGGCTGCCGCACGCGATTTCGCCCCCGAAATCCGCCGCGGCCTCGACTTTGCGCGCCGGCTCGAAAACGCCTTGCAGGAGTGATCACTCGGCATGCGGGGGTGCTGACCGCGTTCACCGTTTCGCCGCGGCGGGAACCGCCGCTCAAATCCGCGAATAGGCCTATGAAGCAGTGAAGCGGAACCCCGCGAGGGCGACCTGCAGGCGCATGAAGGCTTCTTCATGCGTGAACGGCGGGGTGCGCGGCGGCGAGTACACCTGCGGATTGGTACCGTAAACGAGAAGATCTATCGCGAAACAGGCGCCATCATGCACGGCGCGATAACTGTGGACGAACAGATAATGATTCATGGCCGCATCGCGCGCCCGGAAGGTTGCGAAACGCACGCCGTCGAGCATCGCGTGACCGAGACTTCCCGGACGCACGGCGCCGGGAGGCTCCGTACAATCGGCGACGGAGCGCGGGTTGCGGCTCGCGCCGATCCGCAGTTCGGCGTCGGTCACCGCGTTGGAGCCGGCAAGCACCAACGCGACGATCGGCTGGCCCTTGCTCTCGGGACCGGCGTAGGTTTTCCAGGCGCCGTTTTGCAGGTAGCCGTGCGAGAAGCCGGGCGTCGCCCGAAAATCCGCCGGATACGAAACGGCGAAGCCCCACGCCTTGCTGGCAAACGTCCGCTCCGCATGCGCCGTCGACGCTTGCCGCGACCCGGCCGCCGCCGGCCCGCCGCCGGTACATGCCACAAGCGCGAGTGCGACGGCACACAGCAACAACGCTCGCGGCACCATCGTCATGAACCCTGATTATGTTCCATGACGTCGAGCGCAAGTGCGGAATGGGCGTAGGCGCCGCCCGCACGCATCTCCGCCGCGACCCAGATCGCTTCCATGATTTCCGCTTCGCTCGCGCCGGCGCGCAACGCTCCCTGGGTATGACCGCGAATGCAATAGGGACATTGCGTGGTGTGCGCCACGGCAACGGCAATCAGTTGTTTGGTCTTCCGGGGCAGAGCGCCCTCGGCGAACACGCTCTCGCTGAAGGCCTTGAAGGCTTTCGTCGGGCCGGGCGCCAATTCCTGACGCTTGCGCGCAAACTTCGCACTTGCGCGCGGATACATTGCTTCATCCATTGTTTTCTCCTGCCATCGAGTCGGGGGGACATAAATTGTACGCCCGCTCAATCGAGACAAGAGAGGATGCTCGCCTCGGATCCATCCCAAAAGAAAATGGCGGCCTGCGCGTAACGGCGACCGAGCGCAATCGCACGCGCACGCGAAATTCCCGCTACCGCGAAAGAGGGTTCGAGATGCGTGCGCGCCAGATCGCGACCGAGCGCCGGGAAATATCCGAAGCCTTCCTGCTCAATGGCCATGGCAAGACTCTCGTTCGCGCGTTCGTTCACGGCGCGTTCGGGCCGCAGGTCGGCGGGATTCCAGGCGGTGACGATCGCGAGCGTTTGCGGCGGTGCGGCGCCTTCGGCTGAGTGCCCGATCCGGAACACCACACGTCCGTCTTCGAGTTCGGCCTCGTAAACGGCGCTTTCATAAATGACCCGCAGGTGAGTGGCAAGCATGGCACTACAGCCAGTGCTTGTGCCGGAACCAGACCAGCATGCCGACGACGATCGCGAGCATCACGCCGAGTGCGTAGAAGTAGCCGAAGCGCCAATGCAGCTCCGGCATGTTCCAGTGGCTGGCCTCGGGGCTGAAGTTCATGCCGTAAAGCCCGACGATGAAGGACAGCGGCAAAAAAATCGTCGCGATAATGGTGAGTGCCTTCATGATGTCGTTCATGCGCTGGCTCACGGCGGAAAGATAGGTATCGAGGAGACCCGAGGTCATCTCCCGGTAGTTTTCCACAAAGTCCACCACGAGCACGCAATGATCGTAGCAATCGCGCAGGTAAAGCCGCGTGGTTTCGGACAGGAACTCCCCGCCCTCGCGCATGAGCGCCGCGATGACCTCGCGCTGCGGCCACCAAGCGCGGCGCAACTGCATCAGTTCGCGGCGCAGGTAATAGATCTTGTTGCGTGCCTCGCGGTTCGCATGCGCGAGAATTTCATCCTCGAGGTCCTCGAGTCTGTTGCCCAGCGCTTCGAGCAGCGGGAAACCCCCGTCCACGACGACGTCCATCAAGGCATAAAGGAGGTAGCCCGCGTCGCGCGCACGGAATTTGCCCTTGCCGTGGATGCGCTGGCGCACGGGATCGAAGGCGTCCCGCGAGCACTCGTCAATACTGATGAGGTAATTTTCACCCAGGAAAAAGCTGACGGGGTCGGAACGCAACCCGCCGTCCGCTTCGCGATGCACGTGATTCAACACCACGAATTGCTGGGCCTCGTAGGATTCGAACTTGGCGCGGCCTTCCTGGTTGAAGATATCCTCCAATGCAAGGGGATGAAGTGCGAAATTGTCGCCCAAAACCTTCAATTGCTCGGCATTCGGACTGCCCTGTATGTGGAGCCAGAGCACGCCGGGCGCATCAGCCGCGGGCGCCTTGCAATCGGCAAGCACCGCATCGCGGTTCTCCTCGACCGCGCTGCCCTCCCGGTAGCGCAGGAGCGACACGCGGGCAGGCGGCGCAACCTCCTCGCCGGCCGCCCTCTCCAGCGTGCCGGGCGGCGCACCGGGCGGATGGTAAAGAATGCGCCTGCGCCGCCTGCGCACGGCCTTCACGCGAGCCCGGGTCAACCGCTTCATGGTCGAAAGTCTACCATTGCAGACACGACAAATTGCGTGCCCGCTCCCGCCATGTTAGTATCGATTCATGCGCTCCACGTGGCTCGCACTCGTCCTGATCGGCTGCCTCGCCGGCCTCGCCGCCTGCTCGCCGGGCGGAAAGCCCGGCCCGACGGCAAACTCCCCGGCCCCGGCCTCCGCGAAGATCGCCGCCGGCCACTTGCCAACCTACGCCAACCCCTTTGCCTATTGCCGCGCCGTCGGCACGCTGGATCGGCCCGATTCGCGCTATACCGGCCCGAATCCGCCGCCCGCCGTGATTGCAGGGCTCATCAAGGCCTTCGGCCCACCAGCGGCGGCCACCCACTCGCAGGCATTTACCCACGGCACCTACTGGCGCTGCATGAGCGGCGCGGTGTACGCTTGCAACGTCGGCGCGAACCTGCCCTGCGAATCCAAGGCCAATACCGAGCGCACGCCCACGCCGGGCGAAAAGAAATATTGCGCCGCCAATCCCGGCTCGGATTTCATCCCGATGTACGTAACCGGCCACGACACGGTTTACGACTGGAGCTGCAAGGGCGATCAACCGGTGGCCGGCAAGCAGATCGCCAAGGTGGATGCGCGCGGCTACCTCGCCAACATCTGGTATAGGGTACCGCCACCTGATATCAAGCCTTAACGAACAACCACCGCCTCAAGCCGACTTTCTAGGCCTTCCCCCCTGACGGTAGAAGGTTCGGGTGAGGGCAAAGATTCCGAAGGTAGGCGTACTTCTCGGCTTCAACTTCTCATCCTCAAACCTTCTGCCGCCATGGGTTATACGGTAAAGAAACAGGGTTGAGCCCCAGCCCGTTGAAACCTTCGTCTCCGGCCGAAGCAGTCATCCACTCCCGCATCAGACAATAAAAAGCGGGGGTAGCCAAGCCGCTGGCTACTCCCGCGTGCACGTCACCTCAAGGCGCGACCGAACCCATCCTCATGTAACCCTAGGATTCAGGCCCACCCGCAAAGTCGCTTTAGACCGGCAGCCGAGAGCGCAAGTCCCAGCAATGCAGCCAGCGAGAGCCAGTCCAGGGCACCCCCCCCTCCGCCGTGGTTGCTACCCCCAGTGCTCGCTGCCTCGACTTTCACCTGAGCCGTGGCCACATTGTTCCCGAGATCGGTATCGTCCGCCGTCGTTGTCGCCTGCACTGTTACCTGTGTCGAGCCTACGTTGATTCCGAAGACAGCGACCTTTACGTCTGTTTGCTTGCCAACCGCAATCTCACCCAGATCACATTCGATCGCGGTTCCGGCCACGCTGCAATGGCCTTGCCAGCTCTTGACACTCTGAAATCTCACATTCGTCCCTGCGTCCAACTCGAGCTTGACGTCGGTCGCAGTGTCGGGACCGGCATTGGTCACGGCTAGATGAAAAGCCCCTGTACTGCCTGCCGTCAGGGTCGTAGATTCAGCACTCGTACTGATGTCTGCGTCACCAACCACGATTGTAGTCAAATCCAGTACACTCCTGCCCGAATTGTTGGGCTCGCGTGCAGTCACCTTGAAGTGACTCGCGAGTATGCCTGCCTTGTCGGCCCTCACCGCAATTGTTACTGTCTTCGAAGCACCTTGACCGATCACGCCAAGACTACAGACAATCACCTTTGGTTGTTCACCGCTCTCCACTGAAGATGCCGACGAAGTCCGTTCCGGCGGAGCAGTACAGTCTGCATCGCCGCCGGACGTAACGTACTCTGCCCCTTCGGGCACATGATAAGTAAGCAGAGTATCCGAAGCAGTCCCGTGATTTTCCTCTTTTTTATTATGTACCCTGAGGGTATAGACTAGGTTACCTCCTTTCTTCACTACATTCGGATTCGCCTCACCGGCCAGTTCCAAATCGACCGGTTGAGGCATCCAAGTAACGGTGAGCGGAACAATCAGGTTTCCGTATGGCGTGTTACCCCCAATTCGCAAGTAAGCTTTGGAAGTAGTGAATTCTTTCTGGCCAGTACCGTCGAAAGTGGCCGTCATAATCGCTTGGGCACCTGAGTTTACGGTACCGGTAGTCGGAGACACCGTCAACCAGGAAATCCCGATGCCTGAACAGGCATAACCCTGCAACTTTTGGACCTTGCTCGTAAATACAGGTGGCGTTATACTTAAGGTACCACCTATACTGTAAAGGCTATCACCGTCACAAACGCCGCCGGCACGGGCCACCGGCTCCTCCAGATTAGGCAAAGCACTCCAGTTGTCAGTGATCGGATCGTAAGCCTCGACCTGGTTAGTAACATCACCGTTATCAAGAAATCCTCCGGCCATGAGAAGCTCTCCATTCGCAACGGCATAAACAGAACCCAAAACACCTCCTGGAATATTCATGTTCTCGATGGGTGACCATTGATTAGTGTGCGGATCATACACGTACCCGTCCGCATAAAGTGCGCCCCCTAAACCACCGCCACCGGCACAATAAATCTTTCCCTCAATGGTTCCACAAGCCAAGAAGTTCGCCGGATGAGGATAGGGCGCAGCCAATTGCCATGTATTAGTAGTCGGGTTATAAACCTGGACCAAGTTCAGATATTTGGTAGGATGAGCAAGCCCAGATCCGGGTGATATGCCGCCAACAACGTATAACTTTCCATTCAGAACGACGCTGGCTGCCCCATAGCCCGCTACAGGAATAGGTGCCCCCTTATTCCAAGTGTCGGTTGTCGGGTCATAGATATCGAGTTCTGCAGCAGCGTGAGGGAAAATGGTCAATGGCGACTTGGCACTACCATCGGTTACATACAGCTTGCCTCCTATGAATTCTGCGATTGGCGCTTCTCTGCCAGCCGGTATATTGGCAATAGGTGACCATGCATTTACATTGGGGTCATAGATATAACTCGCCGCCTGAGTCGAATTTTCATTGTTCGATCCGGCTATCGAATATATTTTTCCGGTTTCTACATCAACAGATGCCGCATTGTCGGCAATCGCAATCGGGTAGTCTGATACAGTCTGCAATGAAGAATGCAATGCATCCAAAGCAGGCACTATCGTGGATAGTGAGTTCGACCCTTTGGGCCTGGCGTGCGCTCGAATCCAGTAAAAGCTCTTGTTCATCCATACTGGATGGACAGTTTTGACACGCCGGACTGGCATTGCATCGGCTCCCGTTGGCGGGGGCGGTGCATCAATCGGAAAGACATGGAACTGCCCTCGGCTGGAACCTGTATTCTTGAGTGCAAGAGAAACTGTCGCCGTGTTATTTACCATGACACGTGCCGTTAAAGCGCTCTTTGTGATCTCGAACTGGGCCGCCTTCAATGAAAAGTTCTTTTTTATAACCTTATTATTCTTAACAGCGATGCTCGCTGTGACTGCGGGATAACCGTTGTCGCTTACAGTCAGGACGCGGTCGCCTCCTGTGGAAAAAAACATATAGGTACCCTTGAGCAGATTCGCATCGGCAGGATTGACTATGGTATTCGTCCCAACATTTTTATCATTCTCCACACGAGCGCCTACGATACCGTCACCAGTATTAGCATCAGTTACTTGCCCCGTGATCAAACCACCAGGAATCGGCATACAGCTGCCTAGTACGACATCGTCAATCTGTGCATACCAGTGTTGTCCGCCGTTATTCAAGTTGTAATATCGCCAACGGAGTTTAAATATACCGGAAGACGGTAGGTACGGCTCAAGGTCAACCGACACTTTGACTCCTGGTTTAGAAAAAAGCGATCCATGGTGCAGCGTCGTCCAGTGTTCGATGGTATTCCACGTCGTGCCGCCATCTTCGCTGATGTCGAGATCCAACGCATCGCCTCCGAATAATTGTGCATTGGCCTTGTATCTGAGGACGGCCGCGCCATGCAATGACGTAACCGGTATCGGGGGCGTAACTAGAGCAGTATCAAACGGCTCGCCGAAAGGTTGAGGGCTATCGCCGCTATCAGCATCAGCAGCATCCCCGGTGCCATCGGTGTAATTTTCATTGTGATTCGATTCGGTGCTGCTCGGCTGCCACATGACCGCTCCTGCCACAGGATTAGTTACTTGCCAACCATTTGGTGGAAAATTGTTTTCGTTGAAATCCTCGCCCAACGCACTGAACGCATAACCAGGCGCCGTACAGGCATTGATGACCTTCAAGGAAAAATTTGCGTTTTTATTCTTAGAGAGCGTGACGGTGGTCGAGGCGGTATTATAACCATCGAAGGCAGCTGCTACTATGAGCTCGTAATCGTGGCCCTCGGGCAATTGGATACTATACCGACCGGTCGCTGGATTAGTCCAGGCCGTTGCAACCAAGCCGACCCCGATAACGCTGGCCTTGATCTCTGCATAGAGTCCATATCCATGGCCGGAACCGTCGGTCACCGTGCCGGACAGCGTCGCAGTCGGGGCAATGGTAAGACTGAAGTTCTGTGTCGTGGTCTGACCATTACTGATTGAAACCGTGGCAACTCCGCTCTTGTAGCCGAAATCTGTTACCTTGACATTGAAACTTCCGACTGGTAACAAGCGAGTGTAGGTTCCGTCATCACGAGTTTTCGCCTTGTATATTTGGCCGTTGTTTTTCATAGTCACGATAGCACCGACGATCGGCTTGCCGCTGGCCTCATCCGTCACAGTACCGGCAAATGTACCTCTCGGTCCCTGCACACCGATGTGTGAAAGGAGGTTTTGCACGTTGGGGCTACCCCAACCAGTAGGATGATCCCAGTTTGGGCCTGCTTGAAATGCACCATTGCTACCTTCGGTTACATCATGGAAATCACTCGCATAATGGCTATTGGCATCGGCATAAATTAATTCGTTAGATTGTCCAAGTGGCTCGCCGCCGTTCTCGGCTACGGCAATCGCAAACATACCTGCAAACTGCGGGGCTACCGCGCTCGTACCCGCACTGGCAAGCCATTGCCCGCCCTGCAGTGTGAGCATTGGCTTGCTACAACTCGCTGTTGCCGCCATGTCAGAATTCATTCGCTTCGTAACATCGGTAGGCACACCTGGTCCGGCCTGCCAAACAGGTTTGTCGAAGAGTTGACTAATAGCACCACCCGTAGCGGCTGGTCCATTGCCAAAACAGTTGGCATCGTTCCATACCACTTCGCTGCCATAGTCGCCGGCAAGACTTTCGATACTCAACTGCGTGCCGTTCGCTGCGGTGATATAAGGACTCGAGGATGGAAAATTAGCGACATCGTCTTGACCAGTACCATCACCCGAACCACTATCACCGGCCGCGGCAAACATCGAAATACCTTCCGCCGCGGCCTGTTCGAAAATCTGGTTATCGGTAATGTTGATGCTTGGAACTGCCGTCTCCGGTCTACCCCAGCTCGTGGTCATGATCTGATTTTTGGCCGTGCCATTTGGATTGGTATCGCTTACGAAGCGGTTGTACATGTCCGTGAAAGTGGAAAATAAGACATCATTTGCTACATAAACGTTTTCTATAATGCCCGGGCCCATCGCACCGCTATACTCAACGTCAAGCAGCGTCTCGCCCATGCCTTGCGCGCTGCCGTTATCACCATCAATTGGAATAACATTAATAGTATGATTAGGTAGACCATAGCTCGCCCAAAAATCGTGCGGATCACTCAGACCCGCAAGGCCAGGGCTTTCCGCGGTCAATATTGCTACATTCACTCCGCGACCATTATCCGGATTCGTAATGTCGGGGTAGTTGTAGGCGCGGGCGATCTGCAACGGGCTCAAGTCCGTCAGCGACGGCGGCGGCGCCTGGCTAGGGTTCAGTCCGCGTGTGCTGGCCAATGGTTGTTGAAAAAGACTGATAGGGCGCATCTGAGCACCGTGATCTAGCCCCAGGATACCTACTACCAGAGGCGCAAGTGAACGCGGCAGCTTGGGGCTGTCCATGGTGCTGTAGAAGTGACGTCCGCCTAGCTTGTAACTATTGATCATGACCCCGAAAGCGTGCTCGTACGCCGAGGTCGTAGCCGTAGTATGAATCAGCATACGATTAGGAGAAATACTGTTGACAGTAATGCCATGTGCTTGGAGAAATGTCGATGTGCGCGCCACATCGGCCTTCGTTGGTCCATACAGTCTAGTGAATTCGGCTGGCGTCAACCACTGCCGATAATCGGAGCTCGTCGGGTTCTGCACTTGTTCAAGGAAGTTTTTGAGTTTCGCTTCATTGCGCAACTTTAAAGCAATAGTCAAATGAATGACAGCCGTCTGATCGTATGGCCCCAACTCAGTTGCACGGGAAAGAAGCCTCAGGTTGCTCTGAGGTGTGATCGTTACCAATTGGCCGGGGCGACCCGCCTTCTTGGCATTCTCGATACTTTGCCGCGTGATACCAACTATCTTGTGCCGCGATGATGTACTGGCATAGCTCGGCGCTGCGTTGGATATGGGGACAAAGAACGAACTCCCCATAACCGCCGATGCCAAATAAGCAATTGCTGTCATGAATATCTTGCGCTGCATGAAATTATTTCCTCAGAAACAGTCGAAAATCTAGTGACACAAGTTTATCCAGCCGAAAACATGAATACAAGGATTTTTATGACATATTTTACTCATGAATAAATTATGTCATTTACTGAGTTTCCTACTGCATTGCCCTTCCTCGTCACAAGTCGAAGAACGACATGCAAAAACCTTATTACGGATTGATAACATCCCGTTTTTTGTTCAGGAACGTACTTCTGGAATTACAAATTGCTGCTCGTTTACCAGTTTTTCATTTACTTGGCTTCAACAGCTGTCGTCTTATTAAGAAGTATTTGACAGTCGACGGTCCGCCAACCAGCCGAGTTGGAAGCGTGTACGGGCACCCAATAATTTCATAAGCTCGGTGACACGTCTGTTAAGCGTGCTTGCAGAAATATTCATTTCACTTACGATAGTCTTGTCATTCAACCCCATGGCCAATAGCGATATAAGCTTTTCCGCCTCTTTCGGCCACTTTGATTCACTGGTACGACTTCTGAATTCACCGTCTTGCATAAGAGTAATCGGCATAGCTTGCTGCCATAAAGTTTCAAACAACGCATGAAGTGCATCAAGCAGTGGAGACGACCGCACTAGAAGAGTAACAACCTCCTGCTTCTTGAGGCTCAGCGGAATGAAGGCTACGCGCCGATCAACCATAATCATCTTGAGTGGGAGGTCGGGTGTCATACGATAGTCTTGACCAGTCTCAATATCATCACGAACAAGACGCAAAGTGTCGGACGACGAAAGGAACTCCGCATCGGCAATATTTCGAAAACGTACACCTCTTTCTTGAGCTTCCCTTTGTATTCGTTGAGACCGATTAGGCGATACATCCAAACGGGATACCAGTACCGGGAGACGTACTAGCGCGATAACTTCACTTTGGGCCGAACGTTGGATGTGTTCGAAAACTTGATGCCCAGCTTCACTGCTAATAATTAACTCGATAACCGGTTCAGGCCCTGTGTTTGGCCAAGCATCTGCCGATTGTTCCTGCAGCTCCTGAATCTTCTGGCGGGCGAGCCGCAGCTCTTCCTGGCGACGCAGCGCAACGGCTTCAAGAGCAACCTCAGGTGCAATGGGTAGATACCGGCGCGGCCGCCCCGGCGTATGGGTGGCAAGCCCCTTGGTTTCGATCCTGTCAAGCAGGCGTTGTACTCTGCCGACCGACAAGCGCAGCGCCTGTCCTGCTTCCGTTGCCGCCGAATGAGGATGAGCCAGCAACCAGCGATAGACTCGCTCTTCCGGCTCGCTGATGCCGAGAATGTCGAGCGGCCGCGCCTGGGTAGTTAGATCCGCCCGATCGTGCGTGTCGGTCATGTCCCTGCTCGATCGGTCAGGGCGGCATCGGACGGTCGCGCTCCCGGTCCACAATGCAGTAGAAGCCGAAGGGTACCTCGCCTTCGTTGCGCAGTTGATGAACTTGGAGCGAGGCCACGTAGGCGACATCGTCGGGCCTCATTTCGTGCCGATCGTCTCCCGTCACGACGACGCCGCGGCCACGCGCGCCGATCAGGACATGCGTGTGTACGTGCTTTTCGAGGCTCGTATAGCCGCCCGGTTGGAGTTCGAAGTAACGCAATTCAAAGTTACAGTGCTCGCCGTTCTTGCCGATGAGCTCGACCCGGCGTACGCCGCGGAAGTCGAGCTCGTGCGTGGCCTTGTAAACCTGGTCTTCGCGACCTTTCCAGTGGAAATTCCCGAGCGCCGGAATCAGCGCGCGCGCCTCGACATTGCCGCTCGAAGGTAATTCACAAGCGGAAGCGTAATTGCCGGCGGGCTTTTCCAAACGTTCGTTGAAATGCACGCGCATCGCGTCGAGGAAGGTGCGCGTGCCGCCGGCGATTCCTTCCGTATGCGCCCGCAATGCCCCGCCGACGAGCCAGACGGCATCGGCACCGTAAGCACGCGCCAGTTTTGGCACCGTCTCCAGACTCATGCCGCCAGCCGGAGCCGGCAAGGCGGGCCGCAAACCGCCCAGCGGCTGGCGGAGTGTGTCGGCGATTGCACGGCACTGCGCTTCCGTCACGGCGAAGCGCCCGCCGGGGGAGGGGAAAACGGAGATGTCCGCGCCCGCGAGCCGAAACAGCGTGCCGAGCAGAACGGCGTGTGCGATGCCGCTTTCTTCCCCGCCCGTGTAGGCACCCGTCAATGCCGGGTGTGCCATGAACAGCAGGCCGTAACGTTCCGCCAGGGCACGGGCTCGATCGAGGCCGACGGCCAGCGGGCAAATCAGCGCGCCCACCAGGCCGCGCAGGTGAATGAATTCCGCCGCGCGTTCGAGTTCTTCGTCACGCCCGGCGAGATGCGGCAAGTACAGGCAGCGCCGCCCGGTCTGCGCATTCGCGCGCTCCACCGCCGCCGCGCAGGCGTCCACCCGGCGTTTGAAGGCCTCGAAGGAGTCATCCGCCAGGTTCTGATCGTCCTTGACGATGTCGCCGCCCGCGAGCGCGAACGCTTCAGCTTGCCAGGCGAATGTTTCCATCGGACTGCCGCGAGGCTTGAGAGCCGTCGCGAGCAGCGGGCGCCCATAAACGCCGAGCAGTTCACGCAGGCCGGCGATACCATAGCGCGGGCCGCGGAATCGCGCGAGCAACTGCTCGGGGAACTCGACGGCAAGGAGCCGCACGCCGGCATACATCGACACGTTGCCGTAGAGGAGATTCAACAGCGGGCCGAGTCCGCCCGCGGCAAGCCCCGCGTTGTAGGCGATCCGCGCGCGGCGCGCGCCGGGTACTTCGGCATCGGGATCGACGCTCTCCACAGTCCCCACAATTCGGTGCAGAATATCGGGATCGGTCAGCTGGGCCGCGGGTAATTCCACCGTCTGCTCAAAGGCTATCGTTCGCGCCATGTCCTGCGCTGCTCGCGCTCCGCCGGACAGCCGATAAGTGATCTCAAGCCTGCCGTTCTTCCGCGCGCTCATCAGATTCTCGGCAGCCTCGGCCATTTACATGCAGTACAGGTAATCGGCCAATGCCTGGCGGGAGTCGTTCAACCCCGGTTCGCTACCGAGGTTGGACGGGAAGGGGTTCGCATAGCGGAATCGCGGAAACGAGATCCACCGCGAAAGCTGCTCCTGATACGGGGAAGGCTTCTGTGCGAGACAGTGCTTCATGCGACGACGCCGGAGGTCATAGCCCGCGTTGAACTTGCGCAGGAGCGACTCATGTCCGGGAAAGGCGAAGAAGGACCCCCGGAAAAAACCGCCTCCGATCATCTCGCCTGGCGAATAGGGTTTTTCGAAACGGCAGGATTTGCCGAGCGAGTCGCCCGATGAACAGGCGGTCAGCGGAAGCGATGCGGTGGCCGTCGCCGGCGAATCAACCGCCACCCCGTTCTGGGACACAGCGGCCCCCGCGAATGCCAGATCCGCAACAAATACCGAAAATGTCACCGTTGCAGACAGAAGTACGATCTTCATGACACGCCTCCGACCAAGCTCCGGATTCGATTATAGAACCTTGGGCTCGAACTCGAGCGTGATGCCGAATCGCTCGGCGACGGCGGCGCGAATCCGCGCTGCCAGCGCGAGAACCTCCGCCCCGGTGGCGCTCCCGCGATTGATGAGTACGAGCGCGTGTTGCGCCGAAACGCCGGCATGGCCATCACGCCGGCCCTTGAAGCCCGCGGCCTCGATCAGCCAGGCGGCGGACAGCTTGGTCATGCCCGCGCCGGCGGGATAGACCGGCAGATCGGGGAACGCGCTCCCGAGTGCTTCAGCGCGCGCGCGTGTGACCACGGGGTTTTTGAAAAAACTCCCGGCGTTGCCGACCTCGGCGGGATCGGGCAGTTTTCGTCGCCGCAGGCGCTCGACGGCGCGGGCGACATCGGCATGCGTGGGCACCCCGACACCCATCGCCCGCAGCTCCTCGGGCAAACCGGCATAGTCGAGCCGCAGCGCCCGTTCGCGGGGCAGTTCGAGTTCGACCGCCGTGACGAGATGGCGCCCCGGTTCGTGCTTGAAGCGCGAATCGCGATAACCGAATCCGCAATCGGCGGCGACGAGCCTGACAAAACCGCCCCGTTCGCGATCCCAGGCCTCCACCGCACACAGGAATTCGGCCAATTCGACGCCGTAGGCGCCGATGTTCTGGATCGGCGCGGCACCCGCCGTGCCCGGGATCAGGATCAGGTTCTCGAGCCCCGCGAACCCCCGCGCCAGAGTCCAGCGTACGAGCCGGTCCCAGTTCTCCCCGGCCGCGACCCGCAGGCGCACGCCGGCTTCGGTTTCGGCCACGACCTCGACGCCGCGCGTGGCGATCCGGAGCACCGCACCCGCATAGTCGCGGGTAAAGAGTACGTTGCTCCCGCCGCCCAGAACGAAAAGGCTCCCGGCGCGCGCGATCTCGTTCGTGGTGAGCAACGCTTCCAGCGCGGCCGGTTCGTACAGCTCGGCGAGCAGCGCGGCCCGGGCCGGCAGCCGGAAGGTAGTGAGCGCACCCACGTCGGCCTGCCGACAAAGTGCATAGCCGCCGCCCGGCGATTTTCCCGTCTTGGACATGCGCGGCCCGGGGAAACACTGCCGCCCAGGTGAGCCGGGTCTGCTAACCTGTTAGGCCGTATTGAGGGTTGTTAAGCAATGGCTTCAGACATGGATCCGATTTCCGGTTCCGGCAGCGATTTGCCGGAAATCCGGCTCGACTCGGGCTGGCTCTACCGCGAGGAAACCTACACCGACCGGCGCATGGGCACGCTCAGAAAGCTCGTGCCCGTCCACGCCGACGGCTCGGAGGACACGGCGCGCGAAGTGCTCTGGGAAGGCTCGACCAGCTTGCTGACGCCGGCGGGTACCCTACCGCTCAACTTCGAAATTCCGGCCGAAGGCTTCTCCGAGGCGCTGGAGAAATTCCCGGCGGCGGCCAGAGATGCCCTGGAGCGCACGATGGAAGAACTGAAGGAACTCCGGCGCGAGTCGGCCTCCTCCATCATCACGCCGGGGAGCGCCGCCGACCTCGGGAAGTTCGGCCCCGGAGGGCCGAGCGGAGGCATCCCGCGGCGCTGAGCACCTCCCGCCGAAAGGGGCGGGGCGGGTCAATCGTGATCCGCGGCCTTTTCCGGCACGCTGTGTTTCTTTCGCGGCCACAGATCTTCGGGCCAGATGTTCATCGGTACGTGGAGTTCCCGGTTGACCTGCCACTGGATGGCTATGTTCAACAGCGTGTTCAGAAGATAGTAGAGCACCAGGCCCGAGGGGAAAATCGCGTAGAGAAATGCCATGCCGAAGGGCATGATCATCATCATCTTCGCCTGCGCGTTGTCCGCCGACTGCGGCTGCAGCCGGAACTGCACCAGCATCGCCACGGCGTAGAGGATCGGCAGGATGTAGAAGGGATCGGGCGCGGCGAGATTCTGCAGCCATAATACCCAGGGCGCCTGACGCAGCTCCACGCTGTAGATCAGGACATAGAACAGGCCGAAAAAGATCGGGAGCTGGATCAGCATCGGCAGGCAACCCGAGACCGGATTCGCCCCCTCCTCGCGATAGAGCTTCATCGTCGCCTGCGAGAGTTTCTGCTTGTCGTCCTTGTAGCGCTCCTTCAGAAGCTTCAGGCGCGGCTGGAGCTTGCGCATCTTTGCCATGGAACGCGCACTCATCCGCTGCGGAAAGTAGAACACCGCCTTGATCAGGAGCACGAGCAGGATGATCGCCCAGCCCCAGTTGCCGACGCCGGCCTCGATGTGGGACAGCAGCCAAAAGAGTGGCACGCAGATGATCGTCATCTTGCCGTAGTCCACGGTGCGCGAAAGCCCCGGTGCGGCCTGGTCCAGATGCCCCTGAAGCTTCGGCCCGAGATACAGCTTCATCGAGAAGCTTTTGCTAGCGCCGGCGGCGACACCGATGGGCGGAAGACGATAGCCGACGGCATAACCGTTGCCGCCGACCCGGCGCCCGAAATAGTGCGCCTTGCGCTTGGCATTCGGGATGGCAGCCGCGGCGAAGTACTGGTCGACCGAGGCGATCCACCCCCCCGTGAAGCTCTTGTCGAGCGGATTGTCGCCGAGCGAGTCGGCGCTGCGCTTGTTGTAGTCGCCGTTGTAGTAGGCGGGGCCGCGGTAGGCCCAGTTCTTGGGCAGAAAATGATCCCAGAGATGCTGCGCCGTCGCGGGGTCGTGGCCGACCAGACGCCAGGCGGGTGAAAATCGCTTCGCCTCGGTGCCGGCGTTCGTGATCGTCGTGTGCACGTGCACTTCGTAGCTCCCGCGGGTGAACACGAACACACGCTTCACGGTCAGATTCTTGCCTTGCCAGACGAGCGGCACCCTGACGGTCTGGGCGCCGGGCGCCAGCTGGTAGCTCGATTTCGCCGGCGTATACGCAAGGGTCTGCGGAAGCGATTTCGAAGCCAACAGCGGCTCCACCACGAGAAAATGCGCCGGCTTTGGCGACAGCAGGGCCACCGGCTGCCTGGAGTGCAGGGTGCGGGGATACTTGAGCAGGTCGGCACGGGTAAGCACGGCGCCGTCGGTCGCGAGCGTCGCCGCAAAGACGTCGGTGTGTACCGTGACATCCGAGCCCGGCGATACCCGCAGGCGGGCAGGCGCCACGGCGGCCGTCGTGGCCGGTGGCGCGGCGACGACGGCGTGGGTCGCCGTCTGCTCGTTGGGTGGCCCGACAGTGGCCTTCGCCGCAACCCGGGCGGTAGCCGGAGTCGGCGCCCTGGCCTGGGGCTTGGGCGCGTGCTCGTTGTGCCAGTTTACCCAGATCAGGATCAGGATCAGGCCCAAGGCCAGATAGAGAAAGATTCGCCGCGCTTCCATGTCAGGATCCGTGGGGCCCGGGCCTGTGGCCGTGATGCCAGCCGTGGGGCCACTCCAGGGACCGAAAAACGGGGGGGACCGGATCGTAGCCGCCGGCGTGCAGGGGGTGGCAGCGTGCGATGCGGGCGGCGGCAAGCAGGCAGCCCTTCAAGACGCCGTGACGCGCGATCGCCTCCATCGCATAGGCCGAACAGGTCGGCTCGTAGCGGCAGTGCCCGCCGAGCCAGGGGCTGACGAGCAACCGGTAGGCGCGAATGAGGGCGATGAAAAGAGCGCGCACAGTCATTTCAGTTGCCCGAAAAGCCGCGCGAGTTCCGCGGCAAGTTCGTGCCGCGGTACATGAACCGCCTCCGGGCGCGCGGTAACGACGATGTCAAAAGGGGGTAGATCGGCATGACGAAAAACTTCGCGAACAAGACGTTTCATCCGGTTACGCGCCACCGCGCGTGTGGCATATCGGCGCCCGATGGCCATGCCGAGACGCGGTCGGGTTTCACCCGGCGACGCGATCAGCGTGAAGTGCCGGCCGCGAATCCGCCGCCCGGCGGCGAAAGCATGATCGAAATCCGCCTTCCGGAGCAATCGCGCCCGACGCGGAAACCCTTGCGGCGGCGAGTTGGGCGTGATTACGGCGCGAGTCGCGCGCGCCCCTTCCTGCGGCGCGCGGCAAGCACCCGGCGACCGGCCTTGGATGCCATGCGCGCGCGAAATCCGTGGGTCCGCTTGCGGTGCAGTCGGCTGGGCTGGTAGGTCCGTTTCATGCTGATAATTTCCAAAAGGCGCGCAACCGGCGACGCGCGGGCTGTATCGATGCCGGCCGGTTATTAAATCAATCTCGGGCTCCGCTGTCAAGCGGGCCGGACAGGCGACACCCGCAAAAGCGGCCGCAGGGGGACGGGGCGGACGCGCAAAAAGACACGATGAACCGTCGGCGAATCAGGGGCACGGCACACCGCGACCGTCCGAACTCGCCGCGGCAAGGCATTCCGCCGCTTGTCCGGCACCGGCGGACAACGCGGCGCGTTAGACTGTAGCTCCTCTTCCCGCGCGTCTTCCGGAACCGATGATCGCGAGCCTCTGGCAACGCTGTATCAACCGCCTCGAACAGGAATGCGAGGAACGCGATCTGAACCTCTGGCTGCGCCCGCTGCACGCCGAACAGCACGGCGACGAACTGGTTCTGCTTGCGCCCAACCCCTTCGTACGCAGCGAGGTGGAACGGCGCTTCCTCGTCCGGATCCGGCAATTGGCAAGCGCCCTGGAGCCGGCGCAGGACGGCGCGCGCATCCGCCTGGACCTCGGCTCGGGTCTGCCCGCACCCGCGCCGGGAGGCGCCGCCGTGAACGGTTCCGCGCGCCCCATCCGCCGCCCCATTCCCGGCAACCCGATAGATCCGAACTACCGTTTCGAGAATTTCGTCGAGGGCCCGTCGAATCAGATGGCGCGGGCCTCGGCGCTTCTCGTTGCCGGCGAGCCGGGTGGACCCTACAATCCTCTGTTCATTTACGGGGGAGTCGGACTCGGTAAAACGCACCTGATGCACAGCCTCGCGAACCGGGTGCTCGGCGAGCATCCCGAACGCCGGGTGGCCTATCTCCAGTCCGAGCGTTTCGTCGGCGACATGATCCGGGCCCTGCAGCAGGGGAAAATCGAAAACTTCAAGGAGCAGTACCGCTCGCTCGATGTACTCCTGATCGACGACATCCAGTTTTTCGCCGGCAAGGAGCGCTCCCAGGAGGAATTCTTCCATACCTTCAATACCTTGATGGAGGGTCACCATCAAATTGTGCTGACCAGCGACCGCTACCCGAAGGAAATCGCGGGCCTCGAGGAACGGCTGAAGTCGCGCTTTGGCTGGGGCCTGATCGCCGCCATCGAACCCCCTGAACTCGAAACCCGCGTCGCCATTGTGATGAAAAAGGCCGAAGAACTCGGCGTTCCGCTGCCCGAACCAGTGGCTTTTTTCCTCGCCCAGCGCATCAGTTCCAATGTACGGGAACTCGAAGGCGCGCTCCGCCGGGTGATTGCCTCGGCTCGCCTCTTTTCACGCCCCCTCAGCGTCGAGCTCGCGCGCACCGCATTGAAAGACCTCCTCGCCGTACAGCAAAAGCGGATCACGATCGAGAACATTCAACGTGTCGTGGCGAATTATTTCCGCATCCGCCCCGCCGATCTTTCCTCCAAGAGCCGCAGCCGCTCGATTACCCGCCCGCGTCAGATCGCCATGGCGCTCGCGAAGGAACTGACGCGTCACAGCCTGCCCGAGATCGGTGCCGCCTTCGGCGGGCGCGACCACTCGACGGTGCTCCATGCTTGCCGCAAGATCGCGGCCTTGCGCGCGAGCGATGCCACGATAGACGACGATTACAAAAATCTCCTGCGACTGTTATCGGATTGAAAACAACTTGTGGATATACTGAGCAAGGTTTTGACGCCAGAATTTATCCACAGCTCGCCAACAATGCACGCGCACGGCGCCCAACACTTTGAATACCATATAACTTATTGTTTTGTAATGAAAATTTTAAGTTATACAAGTTGAACGGTAACCTTAATAACGACTGTTAAGGAGTATATACAGAATGAAAATAGAATTGCTGCGGGAAGAACTGTTGCGCCCCCTGCAAGGAGTGATTGGCGTGGTGGAACGCCGTCAGACCCTGCCCATTCTCGGCAACGTTCGCATCGAAGCCGACGCTACGGGTGCGATCAGTCTCGTCTCGACGGACCTCGAGGTGGAAATGACGGCGGAAATTCCCAAGGGCGGATTGGAGCCGGGCGCAACGACGATTTCCGCCCGCAAACTGCTCGATATCTGCCGGGCCTTGCCCGAAGGCGCCTCGATGCACTTTGACGAAGAGCCGGGTCGGCTGAAACTGCGGGCCGGGAGCAGCCGCTTCACATTGGGAACGCTGGCGGCCGAGGAATTTCCTCTGGTCGGTGAGATAGCCGACGGTGCCACTTTCGAAGCCGGGCGCGAGTTGCTCGAAGATCTGATCCGACGGACGTCTTTTGCCATGGCACAACAGGATGTGCGCCATTACCTGACCGGATTGCTGCTCGAGGTCGGCGAAGGCAGGCTGCGTGCCGTCGCGACCGACGGTCACCGGCTGGCACTCTGCGACGCCGCCGAGGCGCCCGCCGTCCAGGGCGAACAGGCGGTTATCGTTCCGCGCAAGGCGGTCCTGGAGCTCGAGCGGTTGATCGGCCAGGCCGGGGAAACGGTAGCGGTGACGCTCGGCCCGCGGCATGTTCGTTTTGCGCTGGGCGCACTCGGCCTGACCAGCAAACTGATCGATGCCCAGTTTCCCGATTACAATCGCGTCGTGCCGACGGAGGCCAAGTTGAATGTTCTGGTGGACCGCGGCCCGTTGCGGGAGGCGGTGGCCCGGGTTGCGATTCTCGCCAATGAAAAGTTTCGTGGCGTGCGCCTGGAGGTGGCGGAGAATTTGCTCAAGCTTGCCTCTCACAATCCCGAAAGCGAGGAGGCGGAGGAGAGCCTGAGCGTGCGTTATGAGGGTGAGCGGCTGGTAACGGCCTTCAATGCCGGCTATCTTCAAGACGCACTCGGCGCTATGGATGGGGAAACGGTGGAGATCGGGTTCACGAGCGCCGAATCGAGCGCGCTTCTGCGCGAGCCGGGTTCCGACCGTTGCCGTTACGTCATTATGCCCATCCGTTTGTAGGGGCATACTCCTTTCGTTTTCCGTTCTTGCGGTTGATAGACCTTCGGTAGTAAATGCCGGCGGCCTGTGGATGCCATGTGGCTGAATAAGCTGAAAATACGCGACTTTCGCTGTTATTCGAACCTGACGGTAGATTTGGGGCAGATGCCGTGGGTTGTGCTGGAGGGGGGTAACGGCGCCGGCAAGACCAGCCTTATGGAAGCGGTTTACGCGGCGGCGCGCGGCCGCTCTTTCCGTCATGCACCTTTTGCCGACATGATTCGCGGCGGATGCGATGCATCGGATTTGTTGATCGATTTCGAAAGCGGAGGGAAGCATCGACTTGGAGTGCGATTTACGCGAAACTCTAGGGAATCGCATTTGGATCGGAGCCCGATGAAGGGTTTGGCGGAAATCAATGCAGTGCTTCCCGTGGAGTATCTTGGCGGTGCTTCGCACAGACTGGTGGATGGACCGCCAGGGCTTCACCGAAGATTCATGGATTGGGCGCTGTTCCACGTGGAACGTGACTTTCTCGCCACCTGGAGGATCTGGCACCGGGCCAATCGACAGCGTAACGAGTGGCTGAAACGAGGAGATTATCCGGCCTCCGAAAGTTGGACGGCAGCCGTCGTCAAGTCGGGAGAAAAACTTTCCACCATGCGTTCGGATTTGGTCGACCGTTTGGCGAGCCGCCTGGCGGCCGCGCCCGACACAACGATCCTGGGCCGCGGTCCTCGTCTTCGTTTTTGCCAGGGATGGCGGGGGAAGTCTCTGCTCGAAGATCTGGAAAAATCAAGGGAACGCGAACGGCGGCTTGGCCGAGCGGTCGTTGGGCCGCAATACGACGATTGGGCCCTGGATTTCGAAGATTTGAGTTCGGGACAGTTGTCCAGGGGTCAATCCAAGCTCATAAGCCTTTTTTTGTGGCGAGAGCTGGGCAGAATCATGATGGAGGCCGGACGCTCTACGCTTCTGTTTGCCGATGATTTCCTGGCAGATCTGGACGCGGACTCGGTGCGAACTGCCCTCGCCGCACTACGTGGCTCGGCGGGCCAGATATGGCTGGCTGTACAAGAACGAGGCGATGCGCTGGAGCTTCCCGGGGAATCGTTGCTGTTTCACGTGGAACGAGGGAGCATTCATCGTTTTTAAAATAAATATAATTATAATTCAATAACTTATGATTAATCGAGATTGTCTCGATAGTGCTCAAACCAAGCTGTAAAACGTCATTTCAGATAAAATAGGCCTTTGTTGCAGCGGTTGGGGACATGGCGAAGAACTCCGAATATACCTCCAAAAACATCAAGGTTCTCAAGGGCCTGGATGCCGTGCGCAAGCGCCCCGGCATGTACATCGGCGATACCGATGACGGCACCGGCCTGCACCACATGATCTACGAGGTGGTGGACAACGCGATCGACGAGGCGTTGGCCGGGTTTTGCAGCAAGGTGCGCGTCGTGCTGGAAGCCGACGGTTCGGCCACCGTGAGCGACGACGGGCGTGGCATTCCGGTGGATATTCACCCTGAGGAGGGGCGTTCTGCAGCCGAGGTCATCATGACCACGCTGCACGCCGGCGGCAAATTCGATGACAATGCCTACAAGGTATCGGGCGGACTGCACGGCGTCGGCGTCTCGGTCGTCAATGCGCTCTCCGACACCCTCACCATGCGCATTGCCCGTAACAACACGCTGTACGAAAAACCCTACAAGCTGGGTGTGCC
>CAZKOE010000021.1:10040-21852 GCA_964554305.1 uncultured Gammaproteobacteria bacterium | reverse complement strand
AAATTACTGACGTCTAGCTATTATCCAGAGCGTCAAGGGCCGCGGCAAGATTCGAGACGGGCTTGACGTTGAGACCCGACTTGGTTTTGCAACGCAGCGCATTGGCGGCGGGGACGACGGCGCGCTTGAAGCCTTGGGCCGCGGCTTCGGCGAGGCGTTCCTCGCCGCCGTAAACGGGGCGCACCTCGCCGCCGAGTCCGACTTCGCCGAAGACGATAAGGTCGGGCGGCAAGGGTTTGTCGGCGAGGCTCGATGCAAGCGCGGCAGCAATGGCAAGGTCGGTACCGGTTTCGTTGACCTTGAGGCCGCCGACCACGTTGACGAATACGTCGTGGCCGTAAAAGGCGCGCCCGGCATGGCGGTGCAAACCGCGAGCAACATGCCGAGCCGGTTGACATCGGTACCGACGGCGACGCGGCGCGGATTGGAAAGCTGGCTTTCGTCCACCAGCGCCTGCACTTCGATCAACAAAGGGCGCGTGCCTTCGCGCAGAACCGTGACGACGCTGCCCGCGCTCGGCGGGCCTTCGCGCGCGAGGAAAATCGCCGAAGGATTGCGCACTTCCTTCAGGCCGCCTTCGGTCATCGCGAATACACCCAGTTCGTTGGCCGCACCGAAACGATTTTTCACGGCACGAATCGCGCGGTAGCGGCTGCCGGCATCGTTCTCGAAATAGAGCACCGTGTCCACCATGTGTTCAAGCACGCGCGGGCCGGCGATCGCGCCCTGTTTGGTCACATGACCGACAAGAAACACGGCGATGCCGGCCTGCTTGGCAATACGCACGAGCAGCGCCGTTGATTCGCGCAGTTGCGCGACCGAACCCGGCGCCGAACTCAGGGCGTCGGTGTAGATGGTCTGAATCGAATCCACGATCAACACGGCGGGCTTCTCGCGCTCGATCAACGCCAGCACTGCCTCGATGCGCGTTTCCGCGGCGAGCGTCACGGCGCTGTCGGCGACGCCGAGACGACGCGCGCGCAGCCCCACCTGCGCCAGCGATTCTTCGCCGGTGACGTAGAGCACCGGAGATTGTGCGCTGACCGCCGCTGCCACTTGCAACAACAACGTGGATTTGCCGATGCCGGGATCGCCGCCGATCAGCACCACCGAGCCGGGCACGAGCCCGCCGCCGAGCACGCGATCGAATTCGCCGAGTCCGACCGCGCGCCGTGCGGTCTCTTCCGCCTTGACGTTCGCGAGCGGCGAGGTCTTCAGTTCGCCGGCGTAGTTCCGCGCGCGTTTCACTCCGCCCGTCACGGCGGCGATGGGACGTTGCTCGACGAGCGTATTCCAAGCGCCGCAGTCCGGGCATTGCCCGGCCCAGCGCGGCGAGGTCATGCCGCAGGCCTCGCACACAAATACGTTACGTGTCCTGGACGCCACCGTTCACCCCCACCGCGCGGATATCGGCCACTTACGCATTACTGTCCGGGGAAAGTCCCCGCTTCGTCGTTCCCGCGGAGATGGGAACCTGGTTTGAACACGAATCCCGCCCCGGGGGCGGGATGCTTTCTTGACTGGGCTCCCGCCTTCGCGGGGGCGACGGGGGGATCTAAATTCGAGTCTCATCGGCGAGCCCATGGTGAAAACAAGCCCTGCTACTACGGTTCCGAAAACAACGTCGATTTTCCCCGGACAGCAGTGCCGATCCGACGGTTTCCCCGGCCTCCACCTGGACGCGCGGCACGCGGCGCGTCACGTCGCAAACCAGTTCGTAGGGGATGGTACCGGCGGCACGCGCAACCTCTTCCACCGGCAGGCCCTTGCCCCAGAGCACGACCTCGTCGCCCGGCACGACCCCCGCGATGCCGGTGACGTCGAGGCCGAGCATGTCCATCGAAACCCGACCGACAAGCGACGCGCGATGCCCGCGCACCAGGGCCGCAGCGCCCGGCGACCCGCGCCAGGGATAACCGTCGCCGTAGCCGATGCTCGCGATTGCCACCCGGCTCGCGCGTGAAGCCTTCCAGTCCTCGCCATAGCCGACGCCTTCTCCCGCCGCGACGTCCTGGACGGCGAGGACGCGGGCCTTCAACGTCATGGCCGGGCGCAGGCCCAGCGCCGCCGCGTCACGCTCCGGCAAGGGCGAAACGCCGTAGAGCAGGAGCCCCGGGCGCACCCAGTCGCAACGCGCCGCCGGGAGCGTCAGTACGGCGGCACTGTTCGCGAGACTCGCCGGGCCGGGAAAGACGGCCTTCAGCTTTTCGAACGCTCGAAGCTGACGTGTATTCTCCCCGCGTTCCGGTTCGTCGGCGCAGGCGAGATGACTCATGAGCACGGGAGAAACTCCGAGCGCATCCAGGCGCATCCGCACCGATGCCGCAGCTCCCGGCGGGAAGCCCAGGCGATTCATTCCGGTGTTGAACTTGACCCACACGCAGGACAATCCGTCGAAGCCGTCGCGTTCGAGCAGCGCGAGCTGCCAGTCGGCATGTACGACGAGCCCCAGGCCGGCGCGGCGGGCCGCGGCGAGTTCCGCGGAAGCGGTTACCCCTTCAAGCACCAGAATGCGTTCGCGAATGCCCGATTCGCGCAGGGCGAGCGCCTCGTCCACGCAGGCCACACCGAAGCCGTCGGCACCGGCACGGGCCAGGGTTCGCGCCGCCGGCACCAGGTCGTGACCGTAGGCGTCGGCCTTGACGATCGCGAGCACGCGGCTTCCCGGCGCCCGCGCGCGGACCACCGCCAGATTGCGCGCCAGGGCCGAGGCGTCGATGTCGGCCACGACGCGGCGCATCAGCCGAAGCTCTCCGGCACGGCCGAATCCGGGATGTAGTTTTCGAAGCGGGTGTAGCGTTCCAGGAAGGCGGCCTTCACGGTCCCGGTCGGACCGTTGCGCTGCTTGGCGATGATAATTTCGGCGAGTCCCTTCTCGGGGCTCGACGGGTTGTAGTATTCGTCGCGGTAGAGCATGACGACGACATCGGCGTCCTGCTCCAGTGAGCCCGACTCGCGCAGGTCGCTCATGATCGGACGCTTGTTCGGGCGCTGCTCGACGCCGCGGTTGAGCTGGGAGAGCGCGACGATCGGCACGTTCAACTCCTTGGCGAGGGCCTTCAGGTTGCGCGAGATTTCCGAGATTTCCGTCGCACGGTTCTCGCGCGTGCCCGGCACCTGCATCAACTGCAGGTAATCGACCACGATCAGGGCCAGATCCTTGTTTTCGCGTTTGAGCCGGCGCGCGCGGGCGCGCAACTCGGTGGGCGAAAGCGCAGGCGTGTCGTCCACGTAAAGCGACGCCTCGCTCATCATCTCGATCACCGAGGTCACGCGCGGCCATTCCTCGTCGGCCAACCGGCCGCTGCGCAACCGGCCCTGGTCGATGCGACCGAGCGAGGACACCATGCGCAGCGTCAACTGCACGGCCGGCATCTCCATGCTGAAAATCGCGGTCGGGCGCTTCTCGCTGATTGAGACGTTCTCGGCGATATTCATCGCGAGCGCCGTCTTGCCCATGGAAGGCCTGCCGGCAACGATCACGAGGTCGCCCGGCTGCAGACCCGCCGTGTAATCGTCGAAGTCGCCGATGCCGGTTGCAAGGCCCGTGATCCCGTTTTTCGACTTTCCGAGTTCGTGCAGCCGATCCACCGCGGCGGCAAGCAGCGTGCTCACCCGGCGAAAGCCCTGGCGGCCGCGGCTGCCGCGATCGGCAATCTCGAAGACACGCTGTTCGGCGGCGTCGATGATCTCGATCAGGGACCGGCCTTCGGTAGCATAGGCGGAGCCGGCGATGTCGCCGCCGGCGCTGATCAGCGCGCGAAGCATCGCCCGTTCGGCGACGATGTCGCCATAGGCGCGCACGTTGGCCGCCGAGGGCGTTTCATTCGCGAGCCCGATCAGGTAGGAAAGCCCGCCCGCCTCGGCGAGCTCACCGCGCGCCTCCAGCCAGTCGCTGACGGTGACGACGTCGAAGGGCGCGGCGCGCTCGGCATGATCCTCCAGCGCCGCAAAAATCAACTGGTGGTCGCGGCGGTAAAAATCCTCGCTGCGCAGGCGATCGCCGATCTGCTCCCAGGTCGCGTTGTCGAGCATCAGGCCGCCGAGCACGGCCCGCTCGGCCTCGATCGAATGCGGCGGGACTTTCAGCCGTTCTACGGCACGATCGCCTTCTTCCGCCGCCAGCGCCATGATCGGGGAACTCTACTCTTCGGCCACGACTGCAATGGTAACCGTCGCGTTCACGTCCGTGTGCAGGTGCAGCGTCACCTCGTACTCGCCGACCTCGTGGAAGGCGCCGGTGTCGGGCAGGCGCACCTCGCGCCGCTCCACCTCGTGACCGGCGGCAACGAGCGCCTCGGCAATGTCGCTCGTGCCGACCGAACCGTAGAGTTTGCCCTCGGCGCCGGCCCGTGCCTTGATCTCGAAGCGCTGCCCGTCGAGCGCCTTCTTGCGCCCTTCGGCGCGAGTGAGCAGATCCGAGGCGTGCTTCTCGAGCTCCGCGCGCCGGGCCTCGAAATCCGCCAGACTCTTCGGCGTCACCCGGACGGCCTTGCCCTGCGGAATCAAGAAGTTGCGCCCATAACCCGAACGAACCTTGACCTTGTCACCCAATTTTCCCAGGTTCTCGACCCGGTCCAGCAAAATCACTTCCATGTGTGTTCTCTCTCTCAAGTTTCCGGTTATTGCGCCGGCGGCGGATGCCGCAGACGCCGAAAATCGAACCAATTGTCCACCAAACCCGCCCCGGATACCAGCCCCGCTATCCACAGCGGAAAGAGCACAATCAGCACATAAAGCAGCACCAGGCCCCAGCGCGGCCAGTGATAGGTGCGAAACAGCGCATGCGCGACGGCCAGCCCCTGAAAGGCGAACATCGCGAGCATGACGATCGCAAGATTCTCCAGCATCGGGATAGGCCAGAACAGGCGCACCACCAGCACCACCGAGGCCACGATCGTGACGCTGCGCCCGAGGCTCAACGCCCGGAACTCCGCTCCGAACGCCCCGGGACGCTGCAACCGCGACTGCAAATAGCGCCCGAGAAGCACCATCGCAACGGCGCCGATCAAAAGCCCCGCCGCGCTCATTCCCGGCATCAGGCGCGCCATGCCCGCAATCGTCTTCTGCCAGGCACCGGCGTTTTGCCCCTCGTAGGCCTGGAGCGGCGCGAGTGCCTGCGCGAGCAAATGTTGCCAGAACAGCAGCGGATCGGCGATCAGCGCCAACTGGCCGATCACCACGAGGCTCGCGATAACCGCCCCGATAACCACCATCAATGCCGGGGAGCGGCTCGCGCGCAACACCGCCGCAAGCACGAAAACCGGCACCCAGACCGTGAACAGCGTCCCGCCGAGCGGCGTGATCAGCGTCATCCCGGGGTTTTCCCCCATCAGCCAGCCGATCGCGGCAAGACCGGCCACGGCCGCGACGCCCACTACGGCTGCCCTCAGGTAGCCGCGGATCAGGACCAAGAGACCAAGCAATGCGCCGCTGAAGAAGCTCAGACCGGGCACCAGCCCCAACCCGAGCACGACCGCCGCACCGCCGGGAGTGACGCGCGTCAGCCGTTCCACAACACGATCAAGTGCGGTCACAACGCGCCTCCGGGTCCAGCCTGTTCCGCGGCGCGCTTCAGAGCGTGCGGTGGCGGTCCGTGTACGGCAACAGGGCGAGGTAGCGTGCGCGCTTGATCGCCAGCGCCAACTGGCGCTGGTAATAGGAACGGGTGCCGGTGATGCGGCTCGGAACAATCTTCCCGGTCTCGGAAATGAACTGGCGCAGGGTCGCGAGATCCTTGTAGTCAATCTCTTCCACGCCCTCGGCGGTGAACTGGCAAAACCTGCGGCCCCTTCTGAAACGTGCCATTACTCGTCCTCCTCGTTTGATGTCTCGCCAGATTCCGCCGCTACGGGCGCCGCCTGCGCGTCTGCTTCGCCTTCTTCGCCCGCTTCGGCAGCGCGCGATTCGCCGGCGGCAACGCTTTCACGGTCAATGCGGCTTGCGGCGGCCCGCTCCTCGGCGGCGGCACGCGCACGCTTCTCCTCGTCCTCGTGCTCGCGCTCCTTGACGAGCGGGGAAGGCTCGGTGTAAGCCTTGTCGCAGCGCATGATCAGATGCCGAAGCACGGCGTCGTTGAACTTGAAGGCTTCCCGCAGCTCGGCGAGTGCCTTCTCGTCGCACTCGATGTTCATGAGCGCGTAATGGGCCTTGTGCAGCTTCTGGATCGGATAGGCAAGCTGGCGGCGGCCCCAGTCCTCGATCCGGTGCACGATGCCGCCGGCGTTCTCGATGAGAGCCTGGTAGCGACCCATCGTGCCCGGCACCTGCTCGCTCTGGTCCGGGTGGACCATGAATACCACTTCGTAATGGCGCATGTCGTCTCCTTACGGTTTCAAAGAAGCCTCCCGCCGCATCGCGGTGAGGCAAGGAGTCTCGCCGGTAATTCGCTCGCCGGCAGGCGGGGTATTATCGTCTATTCCCGCTCGATAAACAAGCCAGAGGGACGAACCGGGCAAACCGTTCGCCGCCGCGGACTTCCCGTTCTTCCGCACACGCCTTGCTCCCCTTACGGCCCGACTTTGGCGCGGTTCCGGCCGGTGCACGGAATCGGTACGGGTTACAAGCCGGCCACCCGCGACGAAACACACGCCGGCGCCCGTGCGATTCACCCCCGCAAGGAACCTCCGCCGATTCGACGCGCGCTCCGCTCACTGCGCGCCGGCCGCAGCTCCCAACAACACCACGGCCAGCGCCGCGATACCTTCGCCGCGTCCGATGTAACCCATGGTTTCAGCCGTGGTCGCCTTGACGCTCACACGGCCTTCGTCCACGCCCAGTGCGGCGGCCACGTTGGCACACATGGCGGGCAGGTGCGGCGCGAGACGCGGCGCCTCGGCGACAACGGTGCCATCGACATTACCGACCCGCCAGCCCGCGGCATTCACCTGCCGCACGACATCAGCCAGAAGATCGAGGCTCGCCGCGCCCGCCCAACGCGGATCGGTGTCGGGGAAATGGTGGCCGAGATCGCCGAGCCCCGCTGCGCCGAGGAGCGCATCCGCAAGCGCATGCAAAAGTACATCGCCGTCGGAATGCGCAACAACGCCGCGATCGTAATCGATGCGTACACCGCCGAGCATGAGGTGATCGCCCGTGCCGAAGCGGTGAGTATCAAAGCCCTGGCCGATCCGAAACCCGTCCGCGCTCACAACACGATGGCCAGCCAGCGAAAGACTTCCTGCACCGGCTTGAACTCGAATATGCCGGCGACGATAAAAAATGCCGTTCCCACCGCGAGCACCACGAAAAGCCAGGGCGCCGTGTGCGACACGGGATAATGTTTCCGGGATGCCACCCTGAAATAGCGGCGCATGCGGTTTTTTCTCCTGTCGGCTACGACTACATTGTAAGCCAGCGGCCGAGGCACAGAAATGGCACAATAACGGGACGGAACCCGCGCCAAAGAGCCTCCGGCTCTTTTGTTCCGCCGTTGGGACGGACCTCTATCCCCTTGATTTTGTGGAGCTTGTACGCTCACCCGAAGAAAGGTAAAGCAACGGCGCGGGGCTCCCCCGAACCGCCGCACGGCGCGGAAATCAAGCCTTTTGCCGCCCGTCTTTTTGCCGAATGGAGAAACTGTCATGCCTGCCGATGCCGCCAAGATTCTGAAAACCCTCGATCTCGAAACCGCCAATTCCGGCGTGTGGAGCCCCTCGCTCGGCTGGGGCGGGAAGGGCGAAACCTTCGCCTCGATCAATCCCGCAACGGGCGAATCGATCGCCGAGATCCGCGGCGCCTCCGCCGCGGAATACGACCAGCTCATGCGCGACGCGGAGGAGGCTTTCCGCGCCTGGCGCGAGGTGCCGGCGCCGAAACGCGGCGAGGCCGTGCGCCTGATCGGCAATGCGCTACGCGACAACAAGGACGCACTCGGCAGCCTCGTCTCGCTCGAGACGGGCAAGATCAAACCCGAGGGCGACGGCGAGGTCCAGGAGATGATCGACATCGCAGACCTCGCTCTCGGCCAGTCGCGAATGCTCTACGGCAACACCATGCACTCCGAGCGTCCCGGCCATCGCATGTACGAACAATGGCATCCCTACGGCGTCGTGGGCGTCGCGACGGCTTTCAACTTTCCCGTCGCCGTGTGGGCCTGGAACGCGATGCTTTCCACGGTTTGCGGCAATGCAACGGTGTGGAAGCCCTCACCCAAGGGCGCGCTGTGCGCCATCGCGGTGCAGAAACTCGTCAACCGCACGCTCGAAGGTCGGAATTTCCCGCCCGTTCTTTCCCTCTTCACCGAAGGCGGTAACGAGTTGGCGCAAAAGTTCTATGCCGACCCGCGCACGCGACTGCTTTCCTTCACCGGGTCCTGCCGCATCGGCAAGCTCGCGGGCGAAATCGTCGCCAAGCGCATGGGCCGCACGCTGCTCGAACTCGGCGGCAACAATCCGATCATCGTGGACGAAACGGCGGACCTGAAACTCGCCGTCCCGGCGATCGTCTTCGGTGCCGTCGGCACCGCCGGGCAGCGCTGTACCTCGACGCGCCGGCTGATCGTGCACGAATCCATCGCCGACGACCTCTGCGCCAAGCTCGTTCACGCCTACAAACAAGTCAAGATCGGCGATCCGTTGGATGCGGATATTTTAATGGGACCGCTCTGCGACGAAAATGCCATCAAACGCTACAGCGCCGCCATCGCTCAGGCACGCAAGGACGGCGGCGAAATCCTCTGTGGCGACAAGGTGCTCGACGGCCCCGGCTACTTCGTCGAACCGACGATCATCCGCATGAAAGAGCAAACCGACATCGTGCGCGAAGAAACCTTCGGCCCGATTCTCTACGTCATGTCCTACACGGACTTCGATGATGCGATTACGCTCCACAACGGCGTGACGCAGGGTCTTTCCTCGGCCTTGTTCACACTCAACCTGCGTCACGCCGAAAAATATCTTTCCGCAACCGGCAGCGATACCGGTATTGCGAACATCAACATCGGAACCTCGGGCGCCGAGATCGGTGGCGCCTTCGGCGGCGAGAAGGAAACCGGCGGCGGCCGCGAGTCCGGCTCCGACGCCTGGAAGCAATACATGCGCCGCCAGACCAACACCATCAACTGGTCGAGCGAACTCCCCCTCGCCCAGGGCATCAAGTTCGGCTGATGCATCGGAGCGCCGGCACCTTGCCGGCAAGAGCCGGCTGGAAGCCGGCACTCCGGTGCCATTCGCTACTCCGTGGGCTCGAAGCGGTTGGCGTCGCGGTTCTTGCGCACATGGGCGGGATCGAAGACACGGCCGTTCATCACGATCCAGGCGCCCGGCGGCAAAATCTGCGCGGCAAGAAAACCGGCAGCCACGTTGAACACGGCGTCGGTGTCGCGGAAACGCGCGGGCTTGAGCGCACCGGTGAGAACGATCGTCTTGTCCGCGATACCGGCCAGCGCGCGCGCCGTCTCGATCAGTGTGTCGGTACCGTGCGTCACGAGAATGCGGCGCTCGGATACCGCTTCGATGGCCGCGCGGATCGTGGCGCGATCGCTGTCGGTGAGGTCGATACTGTCCTTTTGCATCAGCGCGGTCACGGTGTAGGGCGCGCTCACGCCCGCCTCTTCGAGGATACCCTTGACCACCGGCGTGCCGACCTCATAACGGCTCAGGGCGTCGAAATAGACCTTGTCGAGCGTGCCGCCGGTGGTGAAAACGGCAACCGGACCGACCGCGACCCCTTGCAAGATTTCGCCGGTTCTGCTGTGATGCACTCTCGGACTCCTTTTCGGCGGGACAGAACGAAGATGCGCTCCATTTTAGTGCGTGCCCTGGCGACGCTCCTGCTGGCGGCAAGCGCGCTGCCGGCGGTGGCGGCACCGCAACCCGCGCCGCGGCTGATCGCCATTGACGGCGCCATCGGCCCGCCGATGGCGAGCTACGTCGAGCGCGCGTTGAACGCGGCCAGAAAGGACAAGGCGCCCTTCGTCGTCATCCGTCTCGATACGCCGGGCGGGCTCTCGACCTCGATGCGCACGATCATCAAGGCGATCCTCGCCGCGCCCATGCCGGTCGTGTGCTGGATCGGCCCGGAAGGCGCTCGTGCGGCGAGCGCGGGCACCTATATCCTCTATTCCTGCGGCCTCGCGACGATGGCGCCCGGCACCAACGTCGGCGCCGCGACGCCGGTGCAACTCGGTGGCCCGGGCGGAAACAACACGCCCGTCAAGCCGAAGACCGCCGAGCAGAACAAGGTGCTGAACGATGCCGTCGCCTACATCACGAGCCTCGCCCAGTTACGCGGGCGAAATGCCGAATGGGCCGAAAAGGCCGTGCGCGACGGCGCCAGCCTCACCGCCGTGCAGGCCCTGAAGAAAAACGTCGTCGAACTGCTCGCGCCGAATTTGCCGGCGTTGCTCACGGCGATCGACGGGCGGGCCGTCCCCGCAAATGGCGGCGTCGTCACGCTCCACAGCCAAGGCCTGAACCTGCGCAAGATCGAGCGCAACTGGACCGAACGCTTTCTCGCCGTCATTGCCACGCCGACCATCGCCTACCTGTTGCTCATGATCGGCATCTTCGGCCTTCTGATGGAAGGCCTGCATCCGGGCTTTTTCCTGCCCGGCACGGTGGGCGCGATTTCGCTCATCGTGGCGCTTTTCGCCCTGCATGCCCTGCCGGTGAGCTACGCCGGGCTCATTCTCATTTTTCTCGGCGCGGCTCTGCTCGTGGCGGAAGCCTTCGTGCCGAGCTTCGGCACGCTCGGCCTGGGCGGCATCGCCGCCTTCGTGATCGGCTCGATCATGCTTTTCAACGGCAGCGCGCCGGGGTTCACACTGCCCAAAATGTACATCGGCAGCGCCGGATTCGTTGCCGCGCTGGCGCTCGGCGGCCTCATCTATCTCCTCGTGCGCATGCGCCGAAGGCCGGTCGTGAGCGGGCGCGAACACATGATCGGGCGAACCGCCGTGGCGCTCGAAGACTTCACCGGCACGGGTTATGTGCGCGCCGAGGGCGAACGCTGGCGGGCACAATCAGGCTCGCCCGTCAAAAAAGGGGAAACCGTTATCATTGAAGCGCTCGAAGACCTCACGCTTCGCGTGCATCCGACCGACACCCGAAAGGAGACCTGAACATGTGGTGGATTCCCGTCGTCATCGTCATCGGCATCATTCTCCTGTTCGTCATGAGCGCGATCAAGGTGCTCAAGGAATACGAACGTGGCGTCATTTTCCTTCTCGGCAAGTTCCAGAAGACCAAGGGGCCGGGGATCATCGTCGTCGTGCCCATGATCCAGCAGATAGCGAAGGTGGATTTGCGCGTTATCGTCATGGACGTGCCGCCGCAGGACATCATCTCCCGCGACAACGTTTCGGCCAAGGTCAACGCCGTCATCTACTTTCGGATCGTGGATCCGGAGCGGGCTATCATCCAGGTCGCCGACCCCTACGATGCGACGAGCCAACTCGCGCAGACGACATTGCGTTCCGTACTCGGCCAGCACGAACTCGATGACATGCTCGCCGAGCGGGACAAGCTCAATGCCGACATCCAGGAAATTCTCGACCAGCAAACCGACGCCTGGGGCATCAAGGTCACGAATGTCGAAATCAAGCAGATCGAACTGGACGAAAACATGGTGCGCGCGATCGCCCGCCAGGCCGAAGCCGAACGGGTACGCCGCGCCAAGGTAATCAATGCCGAGGGCGAACTGCAGGCTTCGGAAAAACTCACCCAGGCCGCCGAACGCCTGGCCTCGCAACCGCAGTCCATGCAGTTGCGCTATCTGCAAACGCTGACCGAAGTCGCTCAGCCGGGGAAATCGAACACGATTCTCTTCCCGCTGCCGCTCGACCTGATCAAGCCCCTCATCGAGAAGGTTT